>NZ_JBIBRG010000005.1:284091-440985 GCF_043076215.1 Streptomyces sp. NPDC016640 | reverse complement strand
TCGCAGACGTCGTCCAGGGCGGTGGCGAAGTCGGGGTCCGTCGTGTAGAGGTCCCGGCCCATGCCGGGGTGCTGGGCGCCCTGGCCGGTGAAGAGCATCGCCAGGCGGCCGTCCGTGTCCGTGCTGCCGATCCGCACACCCCGGGGAGTCTGCCCGGCGGCCAGTCCGGCGAGGGCCGAGGACAGGCGGTCGCGGTCCCCGCAGGGCACTGCCGCGCGGTGCTCGAACCGGGTGCGCGTGGTGGCCAGGGAGTGGGCGATGTCCAGCGGGTCGGCGCCGGTGTGTTCCAGGTGCTCGCGCAGGCGTGCCGCCTGTGCCCGCAACGCGCGCTCCGAGCGGGCCGAGAGCAGCAGCATCGGTGACGCGGAGAAGAGGCCCGCGTCCGCCCGCCCCGTTTCGGCCGGCTGCCTCCCCCCGGGCGACTCCTCCAGCACCACATGGCAGTTGGTGCCGCCCATCCCGAACGCGCTGACCCCGGCGAGCAGCGGTTCGCCCCCGGCACCGGGCCGGAGGGCCGCGTGCGCCGTCTGCACCTTCAGCCGCAGCCGCTCCAGCGGTATCGCCGGATTCGGTGTCTCGAAGTTCAGGGACGCGGGCAGCGCCCGTTCGTGCAGGCAGAGCGCGGCCTTGACGAACCCGGCGATGCCGGCGGCGCCCTCCAGGTGCCCGATGTTGGTCTTGACCGAGCCCACCAGGAGGGGCGTGTCCGCAGGGCGTCCGGTGCCGTACACCGCGCCGAGCGCCTGGGCCTCGACCGGGTCACCGGTGGGGGTGCCGGTGCCGTGCAGTTCGACGAAGCGTACGTCCGCGGGGCGTACCCGGGCCTGGTCGCAGGCCGCCCGGAGCACCGCTTCCTGGCCGGCGCGGTCGGGGACGGTCAGCCCGGGGCCGCCGCCGTCGTTGCCGGTCGCGACGCCGCGTACGACGCAGTACACCCGGTCGCCGTCGGCCAGCGCGTCGGCGAGAGGCTTGAGGACGACGACGGCGCCGCCCTCGCCGCGTACGTAGCCGTTGGCGCGGGCGTCGAACGTGTGGCAACGGCCGTCGGGCGACAGGGCGCCGACCTGTTCCATGGCGGCCGAACCCTCTTCGGCGAGGACCAGGTTGACGCCTCCGGCGAGGGCGATCCGGGACGTTCCGCCGCGCAGGCTCTCCACCGCGAGGGCCACGGCGACCAGCGAGGACGACTGGCCGGTGTCGACCACCAGGCTCGGGCCGCGCACGCCGAGGAAGTACGACAGCCGGTTGGCGATCATCGAGTGCTGGAGGCCGGTGGCGGTGTAGGTGTCGGCCGGGACGCCGGCGCGGTGCAGCAGTGTCGCGTAGTCGTCGTTCATGGCGCCGACGAACACGCTCGCCGCCTCGCCGCGCAGTGACCCCGGCACGATCCCGGCGTCCTCCAGCGCCTCCCAGCCGAGTTCCAGCACCAGGCGCTGCTGCGGGTCGGTGGCGGCGGCCTCGCGGGGTGACATGCCGAAGAAGGCGGCGTCGAAGTCCGCGGGCGCGTCGATCGTGCCGCGCCGCCGGCCGTCGGCCGCCGGGGCCACCGCGTCGGCCCCGCTGCTCAGCAGCCGCCAGAATTCCGCCGTTCCCGGTGCGCCCGGAAAACGGCAGGACATGCCGATGACGGCGATGGCGCCGGACCGGTCCTCATCTTTCTTCGCGCCCTGCGCCTTTTGTGCGGTGGCGTCACGATGCCCTGCCATGGAGTTCCTGCCTCCCCGATACGCGCGCGACCGACAACAGCAGTGATCGACCAGTGACTCAACAGCAAGGGGAGGAGCGGGGCAACGCGGTGGTGGCGAATATGTCAGGTCCCGGAGGGAGAGGACGCGGGGCCGTAATTGTGTCAGGTCCGTCTTGGCGCGGGGCCACGCGGGTTCGTACGCTCCGTCGGCGTCGAGGGTCTCGAATACTTTTCGCGAGGAGAATGTCGATGGTCGACAGCGTGACCGGGCCGATGGGGCTCAGCAAGGACGCGAACGCCAAGGAGCTGCTCGACTGGTTCAGCCATAACCGGACCCACCATCCCGTCTTCTGGGACGAGGGCCGCCAGGCGTGGCAGGTGTTCCGGTATGACGACTACCTGACCGTCTCGAATCATCCGGAGTTCTTCTCGTCGGATTTCACGGAGGTCGCGCCGACCCCGCCCGAGCTGGAGATGATCCTCGGACCCGGCACCATCGGCGCCCTGGACCCGCCGGCCCACGGCCCCATGCGCAAGCTGGTCAGCCAGGCGTTCACACCCCGGCGGATGGCCGGTCAGGAGCAGCGGATCCGGGTCATCGCCGAGGAGCTGCTGGACCGGGTGCGCGGGCAGAAGACCATCGACGTCGTCGGTGACGTCGCCTATACGCTGCCGGTGATCGTCATCGCGGAACTGCTGGGCGTCCCCAGCGCTGACCGGGATCTTTTCCGGGAATGGGTCGACACCCTGCTCTCCAACGAGGGCATGGAGTACCCCGACCTGCCCGACAACTTCGCGGAGACGATCGCACCCGCGCTGCGGGAGATGACCGAATATCTCCAGGGGCACATTCGAGCCAAGCGGGAGAATCCGTCCGGCGACCTGATCAGCGGTCTGGTCCAGGCCGAACAGGACGGGCGCCGGCTCACCGACCTGGAGATCATCAATATCGTCGCGCTGCTGCTGACCGCGGGGCACGTTTCGTCGAGCACTCTGCTCAGTAATCTCTTTCTGGTGCTGGAGGAGAACCCGCAGGCATGGGCGGATCTGCGCGCCGACCGTGAACTGGTGCTGGGTGCGATCGAGGAGACGCTGCGTTATCGCAGCCCCTTCAACAACATCTTCCGATTCCTCAAGGAAGACACCGACATACTCGGCCCCACCATGCGGAAAGGGCAACTGGTCATTGCCTGGAGCCAGTCCGCCAACCGCGACCCCGAGCACTTCCCGGACCCCGACACATTCGACATCCGGCGTTCCGGCGGCACCCGGCACATGGCGTTCGGACACGGTATCCACCACTGTCTGGGCGCCTTCCTGGCCCGGCTCGAAGGCAAGGTGCTGCTGGAACTCATGCTGGAACGGATCGAGGGGTTCCGCATAGATCACGACAACGCCGGCTACTACGAGGCCGACCAGCTCACCGCGAAGTACCTGCCCGTCCACATCGAGTGGCGCTGACGGGAGCCGCCGGCCCCGGACCTCGCGGTCCGGATGACGGCCGTGGAGCCGCGCCGCCTGAGAGGAGCGCCGCCATCGCTGAGAAGACAGCCGAGTCGTCCAATGCCGGTCGCGTCGGCAGGATCAAGCCGTGCAGGCTGATCGGACTCGAACAACACATCGATCCGAGGGGCAGCCTTTCCGTTGTCGAGGCCGGCACGACCGTGGACTTCGCCATCGAGCGCGTCTACTACATGCACGGCCAGGGCGAGTCCTCGCCGCCCCGCGGCCTGCACGCCCACCGCACCCTGGAACAACTGGTGATCGCCGTGCACGGATCGTTCTCGATCACCCTGGACGACGGTTTCCACAGCACCACCTACCGGCTCGACGAGCCGGGCGCGGGGCTCTACATCAGCCCCATGGTGTGGCGGGTCCTGAAGGACTTCTCCGCGGACTCCGTCGCCCTCGTACTGGCCTCGCAGCACTACGAGGAGTCGGACTACTACCGCGACTACGACACCTTCCTGCGCGCCGCCTGGAGCCTGAAGTGACCGCGCCCGCCCCCGCCGTGCCCTTCGTCGACCTGAAGGCGGCCTACCAGGAGGTGCGGGCCGGCATCGACGCGGCCCTGGCCCGGGTCGCCGCGTCCGGGCGCTACCTGCTCGGCGCCGAACTGGCAGCGTTCGAAGCCGAGTACGCCGCGGCCTGCGGCAACGAACACTGCGCCGGCGTCGGCAGCGGGACCGACGCCCTGGAACTGGCGCTGCGCGCCCTGGGGATCGGGCCCGGCGACGAGGTGATCGTGCCCGCGCACACCTTCATCGGCAGCTGGCTCGCCGTCTCCGCCGCGGGGGCGCGGCCGGTGCCCGTCGACCCGGACCCGGACGGGCTGTCCATGGACCCCGCCCGCGTCGAGGCCGCCGTCACCCCGCGCACCGCCGCCGTGATGCCGGTCCACCTGTACGGCCATCCCACCGACCTCGACCCGCTGCTGGCCCTCGCCGAGCGGCACGGTCTGGCCGTCGTGGAGGACGCCGCCCAGGCACACGGCGCCCGCTACCGGGGCCGTCGGATCGGCTCCGGCCACGTGGCCGCGTTCAGCTTCTACCCCGCCAAGAACCTGGGCGCCATGGGGGACGGCGGCGCGGTGGTCACCGGGGACGCCGCGCTGGCCGAGCGGATACGCATGCTGCGCAACAACGGCTGCCGCGAGCAGTACCTGCACGAGGTGCGCTCCCCGCACTCCCGGCTCGACGAGTTCCAGGCCGCCGTCCTGCGGGCCAAGCTGCCGCACCTCGGCGCCTGGAACGCCCACCGGGTCCGGGTCGCCGACCGCTACACCCGCGCCCTCGCCGCCGTCCCCGGTGTCACCGTCCCGCCCCGCGCACCCTGGGCGGACCCGGTGTGGCACCTCTATGTCATCCGCAGCCCCGAACGCGACGCGCTGCGCCGCGGACTCCACTCGGCCGGGGTGGAGACCCACATCCACTACCCCGTGCCGCCGCACCGGTCGCCGGCCTACGCCGACGACCCGGCCGGCGGACCGGCGGGCACCCACCCCAACAGCGAACGCCTGGCCGCAGAGGCGCTCAGCCTGCCCATGGGCCCTCACCTGGACGAGGACGCGGTCAGCGCCGTGGTGGACGCGGTGCGCGCCGCCGCCGAGGCGGCCGGCGGCAGGCTCCTGCCGGTGACGGAGCGGCCATGACCGACACCACGTCACGGAGTCCCGGCACCGGCCGCGGCGTCAAGGGGATCATCCTCGCCGGCGGCGGAGGCACCCGGCTGAGGCCCCTGACCGGCGTGTTGTCCAAGCAGGTGCTGCCCGTCTACGACAAGCCCATGATCCACTACCCGTTGTCCGTGCTCATGCTGGCCGGCATCCGCGAGATCCTGGTCATCTCCTCGCCCGAGCACCTCGACCTGTTCCGGCGGCTGCTCGGCGACGGCTCCCGGATCGGCCTGGACATCAGCTACGCCGAGCAGCCCGAACCCCGGGGCATCGCCCAGGCCCTCACCATCGGCGCCGGACACATCGGCGACTCGCAGGTGGCGCTCATCCTCGGTGACAACATCTTCCACGGCCCCGGCTTCTCCTCGGTCCTCCAGGGCAGCATCCGGCACCTCGACGGCTGTGTGCTGTTCGGCTACCCGGTGAGCGACCCGTGGCGCTACGGCGTCGGCGAGATCGACGACCAGGGGCTGCTGCTGTCGCTCGAGGAGAAGCCTTCCCGCCCACGCTCCAACCTCGCCATCACCGGGCTGTACCTGTACGACAACGACGTCGTCGACATCGCCGCGGACATCAGGCCGTCCGCGCGGGGCGAACTGGAGATCACCGACGTCAACCAGGTGTACCTGGAGCAGAAGCGGGCCCGGCTGACCGAACTGGGCCGCGGCTTCGCCTGGCTCGACATGGGCACGCACGACTCCCTCCTCCAGGCCGGCCAGTACGTGCAGCTGCTGGGACAGCGCCAGGGCGTGCGGATCGCCTGCGTCGAGGAGATAGCGCTGCGCATGGGGTTCATCGACGCGGACGCGCTGTTCGCGCTGGGCCGGGAGTACGGCAACTCGACGTACGGCGCCTACCTGATGGAGGTGGCCTCCCGCACGGCCGGCGAGGGCGGCCCCACCGGCGGCTTCACGGAGGCCCGGCGACCGGAGAGCGCGCAGCGGACGTGGCGGCAGCCCCCGAGGAAAGGACGATGACCCCCGTGTCGACATCTGCGGATCTGCGTAACCTGTGCGACCTGTGGCTCCGCCGGTACCGTCCGAGCACCGCGCCCGTGGTACGGCTGGCCTGCTTCCCGCACGCGGGCGGCTCGGCGAGTGCCTTCCTGCCGCTGATCCGGGAGCTGCCCCGGGAGGTCGACGTGCTCGCCGTCCAGTACCCGGGCCGGCAGGACCGCCGGGCGGAGCCGCTGGTCGACAGCATCGAGCAGCTGGTCGCCCCGCTCGCCGACGTGCTCCGGGCGCAGGCCGGGCCGCCCCTGGTGCTCTTCGGGCACAGCATGGGGGCCATCGTCGCCTACGAGGTGGCGCGCGCCCTGGAACAGCGGGGGGCGGGGCCTGCCGCGCTGGTGGTCTCCGGCCGCCGGGCCCCCACCGTGAACGCGGTCAGCGCGGTGCACCTGTACGACGACGACCGGCTCGTCGACGAACTGCGCTCCCTGGACGGCACGGACGGCAGCCTGCTCGCCGACCCCGAACTGCTGGAGCTGGTGCTGCCCGCGATCCGCAACGACTACCGCGCGGTGGGGCACTACGTGCACCGTCCCGGCACGCCGCTGTCCTGCCCGCTGACCGTCCTCACCGGCGCCGACGACCCCAACGTGAGCGCGGCGGAGGCCTCGGCCTGGAGCCAGGTGGCCGCCGCCGGCTCCCGCGTGCACACCTTCCCGGGCGGCCACTTCTTCCTGTTCGAACGGCCGACGGAGGTCTGCACGGCTGTCGTGGGCGCGATCGCTCCCGTACTCCCCCCGGGAACGCCGCCCCTCCCGCCGGGCCTCCCGGGACGCACGAACGGAACACCGGGACCTTCGGCGGAAACGCCGCGGCCGGCGACGGGGGATCCGGGGCTCGTGGGGGGAGCGGCGGGGATCCCGGCACCTCCGGCAGGGGCCCCACGGCCTGCCCGGACCGGGGCCCCGGGGGGGCCGGCGGCCGGGCGGCCGGAGCCGGGGGCCGTGTCCGGTGCCGACTACGTCGACCGGCGGCGCACGGCCGAGCGGGTGCGTGTGTCGGCCGACGCGGCCGACAGCCGGGTGCACCCGATGGCGGAGGTGCCCGGATGGCTGGACGACTACGCGCGGGCCCACCACTTCCACGCCGAGCCGATCCCCTTCGACCGGCTCCGGCGGTGGTACTTCGAACCCGGCACCGGCGACCTGCGCCACGAGACCGGCCGCTTCTTCGCCGTCGAGGGGCTGCGCACCGGCTCGGACGACGAGCCCGCCGACCGGGTGCAGCCGATCATCGCGCAGCCCGAGGTGGGGCTCCTGGGCATCCTGGCCCATGAGTTCGACGGCGTCCTGCACTTCCTGATGCAGGCCAAGCCCGAGCCCGGCAACGTCAACGGGCTGCAGCTGTCACCCACCGTGCAGGCCACCCGCAGCAACTTCGACGAGGTGCACCACGGTCGCCCGACCCCGTTCCTCGACTGGTTCATCCAGCGCCCGGGCCGGCGCGTGCTGGCCGACAGCATCCAGTCGGAACAGGCCGACTGGTTCCTGCACAAGCACAACCGCAACATGGTCGTGGAGACCGACGTGGTGGTGGAGGCGGACGACGCCTTCCGCTGGCTGACGCTCGGTCAGATCCGTCGGCTGATGCTGCGGGACGACCTGGTCAACATGGACACCCGCAGCGTCCTGGCCTGTCTGCCGACGGCGGGCGGGGCCTCCCACGGGACCGGGGCACCGGACGGCGGGGAGGGGTTCGCGGACGCGCTGCGCACGTCCTTCTACGGCGAGGCCGAGCCGCTGCACGAGCCGCACGCCATCACCGGCTGCCTCACCGACGTGCGGGCACTGCGCACCCTGCGCCAGCAGAGCGTGCCGCTGGAGCAGGCCTACGCGTACGGCTGGGAGCGGACGGAGACCACGATCCGGCACCGCGACGGCCGGCACTTCGAGATCATGGCCGTCGCGGTCACCGCGGAACGGCGTGAGGTGGCGTCCTGGACCCAGCCGCTGCTGCGGCCCTGTTCCCAGGGGCTGGTGGCACTGATCACCCGTCGCTTCGGCGGCGTGCTGCACGCCCTGGTGGCGGCCCGGTCCGGCGCCGGGACACTGAACGTCGCCGAGTTCGGCCCGAGCGTGCAGTGCAGACCGGCCGAGTTGTCCGGCGAGGCACCCCCCTACCTCGACTACGTCCGGGCCTGCGGGCCCGACCGGATCCGGTACGACGTGGTCCACTCCGAGGAGGGCGGCCGATTTTATCACGCGCGGAATCGCTACCTGGTGATCGAGGCCGGCGCGGAAATCCCGGCGGACTGTCCGCCCGGCTTCCGGTGGGCGACCTTCGGACAGCTCACCGAACTGCTTGCGCACGGAAATTACCTTAATGTCGAGCTTCGCACGCTCATCACCTGTGCACACGCGGCCTACTAGTCCCGCGAGTTCCTCCGGAATCGGTTTGAATCCCGGTGCGGCCTCGGCCCGTGCCGCCCCCCGCAGCCGCATCCCGCACCCCCGGGCTGCGGCTGCTCCGGTGTTTTCCGCCACCGCGGCTTGATTTCGCCCCCGGGGGACGGGTGTAGTGGCAGCGAAGGTAAAGCAAGGGTAAGGTACCGGCCCGCAGGGATTCCCGTACGTAATGGTTGCGCTCCGGAAGCGCAAGCCTAGGAGACGCATGGCTGAAAAAAGGCCAGAACGCGGGCGCACGGCCGCAACGCGCACAACCGGGGCACAGTGGCGCAAAACTGCGCAGCGGTCGGGCCGGAGTGAGGCCGACCGCAGAAGAAGGGTCCACGGGCAGAACTTCCTCATCGACCGGGAGACGGTGCGGCGATTTGCGCGTTTCGCCGATCCGGACCCGGGGGAGGTCGTTGTCGAGGTCGGTGCCGGTAATGGCGTGATCACCCGCGAGCTGGCGCGATTATGTCGACGAGTGGTGGCGTATGAAATCGACCGGCACTTCGCGGACCGGTTACGGGAGGCGACCGCCGGGGATCCGCGGATCGAAGTCGTCACCGGCGATTTCCTTAAGTCCCCGCAGCCCGAGGGACCGTTCTCCGTGGTCGGCAACATCCCGTTCGGCAACACCGCGGACGTCGTGGACTGGTGCCTGAACGCGCGGCGGCTGCGTACGACCACCCTGGTCACCCAGCTCGAGTACGCCCGCAAGCGCACCGGCGACTACCGGCGCTGGTCACGGCTCACCGTGGCCACCTGGCCCGAGGTGGAGTGGCGGATGGGCGAGCGGATCGGCCGCCACCGGTTCCGGCCCGTCCCCGCCGTCGACTCCGCGGTGCTGCGACTGGAGCGACGGCCGGTGCCGCTGATCCCGCCCGGTCTGATGCACGACTTCCGGGACCTGGTGGAGACCGGGTTCACGGGGAAGGGCGGTTCGCTGGACGCCTCGCTGCGCCGGCGCTTCCCGGCCCGGCGGGTGGCCGCCGCGTTCCGCACGGCCCGCCTGGAACAGGGCGTGGTCGTCGCCTACGTCACCCCGGGCCAGTGGCTCACGCTCTTCGAGGAACTCCGCGGGCGCTGACGCACAGGGGTGCGGGGCGCGCCCGAGGGCACGCCCCGCACCGGTCCGTCCGTGCTGCCGCCGGCTACGGAGTGGCGGACGCGGAAGGTTCGGACCTGGGCGTGGAGCCGGTGTCCGGAGCCCGCCGCGGCCGTCCCAGGGTTCGCATGACCGGCTTCTCCACGAAGAAGTGCAGCAACGCCGACAGCCCCAGCGCCAGCGCGAAGGCGAGCAGGGTCAGTCCGACGGCGGCCGGTGTGTCCCACTGCCGGAAATAGCCCTGGTCCCCGCCGGCGAAGCGGTGCCCGTACTGGATGATCAGGTAGTGGACGAGGTAGAAGGCGAAGGTGAGTTCCCCCAGCAGCACCATCGTCCTGGTCCCCAGCCAGGAGCGGACGCCGCGCACGTCACCGGCGGCCACCGAGGCGAGCAGCAGCGCGACCACCGGGATCGTCACCGCACCGGGGGAGTAGTGGTTCGGCACCGCGAACGTCACCGCGAACACCGCCGAGAACAGCGCGACGCAGGCCAGGGGGCGCGGCCCCTTCCACAGTCCCCGTATCACGATCTGGGCCATGAGTATCCCGAGCACGAACTCCAGCAGCCGGACCGGCGGGAACATGTAGACGAACCACCACCGCAGCTGCGGCATGTCCGGGTCCCACGGCAGCGGCGAACTGGCCGGCAGCAGCAGCGCTACCAGGGGGACGGCGACGACGGCCGCGGACACCGCGGCGGCCCAGTGCCACAGCCGGTCCGTACGGACCCTGGTGAAGAAGGCGAACAGGAACGGGAACATGGCGTAGAAGAACAGCTCGCAGGAGAGCGACCACGCCACCGGGTTCATGCTGCCGTACTCGTGGTGGTCGGGGAACCACGACTGGATCAGCAGCAGGTTCGTGAGCAGGCCGTCCCACACCGACCGGCCCATGTTGGGCTCGCCGAGGGACAGCACGATCAGCAGCGTCACCAGCAGCACGGGCAGGTGCAGCGAGTACGCGCGGACCGTGCGCCGGCGCCAGAAGTTCACCTTGGACTTGTCGGGAAGACCCGCCCAGGTGAGGACGAAACCGCTGAGCATGAAGAAGAACGTGACCGTCAGCGGTCCCAGCCGATTCAGCGGGAACTGCAGCGTGGAATTGATTTCGGTGTTCTTGAAGAAGGGCTGGGTCGATATGTGGGAGGTGAATACCAGCAGAGCGGAGATGAAACGCATCCCGCCGAGCGCGGGAAGGTGTTTCGGCAGGGGCATGGGTGACCTCGCGGCGGACGGACGGACGGACGGATGGAAGCAGATGTCTAGGCCGTCGCGCAGCCGCCTGGCAAGGCGTATCTGACAAAGAGTGGGAGCCGTCGCGCGGTGGTGGTGTGTTCTCACCACCGCCCGGCCGGCGACGGTGGTTTCGTCACCGGGCGACGAGGATGTGGTCATCCGGAAACACGGGTGACGGCTCTCCGTGGGTGTGTCGCGTGTGGTGCGCGGGAAAATTGTGTGACCTCAGCACCTGGATTCACGGAAAGAATTACCGGAAGCTGGCCAGCAGGTCTTTTCCAGTGGATCAAGAGGCTTGTGAGGGTCATGGTGAACAGTATCTCGTGTGGCTCAAAACCGTCGGCCTCCAGGCGGGACCCCGGCGCGGAAGACGACTTCGACACGCACATCTCCGAGACCTGCTCGGAGCTGTTCAGCTCGCTGCGCCGGGCCGACCAGCGGAAAAGGGGCGAACAGTACGTCCGCGGTCTGCTCACCGCTCACGGACGCAAGACCGCCCGCAATCTCGCCGCGTTCGTCGGTGAAGGCGCCGCGGACCAGAATCTCCACCACTTCGTGGCCGGATCGACCTGGAACTGGCACTCCGTGCGTGCCGCGCTGGCCCGCTACGCCGACCAGACGGTGCGCGGGGACGCGTGGGTGATCCGCCCCATGGTGGTCTACAAGGCAGGGGGACGGTCGGTCGGCGTGGGCCGGCGTTTCGTACCCGACCTGGGGCGGGTGGTCAGCTGTCAGCAGAGCTACGGGCTCTGGCTCGCCTCCGACACCATGGCGGCGCCGGTGAGCTGGCATCTGACGCTGGGCCGCGAGCCGGGGGACCGCCACGACCGGCAGTTGAGCGCGCACGGCGAGGAGGAGGAACTCGTCGGCCTGGTGGCGGAACTCGCCCACACCAACCGGGCGTTGGCGCGTCCGGTGGTGATGGACGCGCGGATCGCCGCGCTGCCCCGGCTGGTGCGGGCGCTGTCCGCGGCTGACCAAACGTTTCTGTTAAGGGTGAGCGGTGACCTTCCGCTCGCCCCCGCCGGTGTCCGGGGCCAGCCGGACCGGCGTCCGCAGATCTCGCCCGCCCAGCACCTCATGGAACAGCTCAAGCGGCTCAGCCGCCCCGTGGAGTGGCAGGGCTCCATCAGTTTCGTCGCCCCGTGCAACGTGGTGCTGACCGATCAGCTGCCGCAGCGCACGCTCCTCCTGCTGGGGGTGTGGCGAGCCAACCGCAGGCGACCCGCGGACCTGTGGCTCACCGACCTCACGTCCTGGAACCGCGGCGCACTGCTGCGGCTGGCCATGCTGACCTCCCGGGTGGACGCCGACTTCAACCGCGTCAGCGTGGGCGTCGGCATCCGCGACTTCGAGGGCCGCTCCTTCCAGGGCTGGCACCGCCACGTGACACTGGCCTCGATAGCGCACGCCCTGCGCCTCTCCCGCACCGACACCCCCCACACCCCCGCGAACGCCTCCCCGTCCCGCTGACCGAACGCCCCGCCCGGGCGGCTGGTGGGATACGCGTCCCCCCGGCCCGCCGGGCGGCCTCCCCCGGCCCGCAGCGGGCCGGGGGGTGAGGGCCGTCGGGGGGCCGGGGGGAGGCCGCCCGGCGCGCACCCCGTCAGGTGCCCCCTGGGGCGCCCTCCCTCAGGCCGCCCCCTGGCGGCCCGACAGGGCCGAGCGGACCTGGTGGAGGCGCAGGGCCAGTTGGATGTCCAGTACGCGGTCCGGGGTCTGCCAGTCCTCGCCGAGGAGCTGGGAGATGCGCTCCAGCCGCCGGGAAACGGTGTTCGGATGGACGTTGAGGATCTCCGCGGCGCGGGTGGGACTCCTGCCGGACTCCAGATAGACCCGCAGCGTGCCGACGAAATCGGTGTACCGGTCGGTGTCGTAGTCGACGACGTGTCCGATGACCTGCTCGATGTACCCGGGGACGTCGTTGTCCTCGGCCAGCAGCATGCCGAGGAAGCCGAGGTCCGAGGCGCAGGCGGTGCCGCCCTCGCCACCGAGGGCGAGCAGCGTCTCCATGCACTGCGCGGCCTCCCGGTACGCCTCGCCCACGGAGTCGACCGTGTCGGCGGGCCCGGCGGCCCCCACGGTGACCGGATGGTTCAGCCGCCCCGACAGCTCCCGCCGGGCGTCCTGCGCCGCCGCGTCCGGGTCGTCGCCCGGCACGAGCAGGACGACGGCGTCGTCCCGCACGCTGCGCAGTCCCCCCAGCCGGCGCGCGTACGCGGTGGCGCACGCCGCGAACCCCTCCGAGACCTGCCCCGGCCCGCGCGCGACGAGCACGACATGCGGGCGCCCGAACGTCAGGGAGAACATCAGGGCGCGTTCCCGGCGCAGTTCGGGGGAGGGCAAGGCGCCGACCAGCTCGTCGAAGAACTCCTGCCGGTACCGGTCCTTGGCCGGGTCGCCGCGCCGCATCCGCAGATGCAGGGCGACGGCCTGCGAGGTGACGACGAGCAGGGGGACGACGGCGTGTTCGGCCGCGCCACCCGCGTCGGCCATCAGGAACCCGGCCTCCCGCGCCTCGGGGTCCAGCGCGACCAGCCAGAAACCGTCGGCGACGCGGACCGGCCGCCCGGAGCTCAGCGCGCCGGCGCAGGCCGCATGCAGGTCGGCGCGGCCGACCCGGCGCAGCCGGCCGTGTTCGGCGAGCGGCTCGCCCCGCACACCGCAGATGCCCACCCCGCCGCCCAGCGCCTCACCGGCGGTGCGCAGCAGCGCGTCGAGCCCGCTGCCGTCGAGGAGGAGCGCGATGAGGTCCGACTGGAGCCGTGAGGAGTCGCGGGCGACCGCGAGCGCTGCGTCGGCGCTCGACGCGTTGGCGCGCAACTGCCGGATGTCTCCGCGCAGTTCCTCCACCAGCCGGATCCCCTCCATGGTGGCGGCGGCGAGATCGGCGAGCGCCCCCAGCAGGGTGATCTCGTTGGGGCTGAGGTGCCGGACCTGGCGGTCGGCGATGAACAGCACGCCCAGATGGTGGTCGCCCACGCGCAACGGCACCCCGAGGACCGCGCGCAGCCCTTCCGCCCGGATGACCTCGTCGATGACGTCGTCGTGCGGGATGCCCGGATCGGCCAGGTAGTCGGAGGTCCAGAAGGGCGCCTGACGGGCGCGCACCATGCCGCCCAGCCCGCTGCCGGCGGGCACCCTGAGCCCGACGAACAGCGGAGTGGCGTTGCCGTCCGCGCTCTCCACCACCATCCCCGGCCCGTCCTCGGCGTCCGCGAGGATGTAGGAGACGCCCGCCTTGAGCAGCAGCCGGGCCCGGCGGGGCACGGCGTCCAGCAGGTCCCGGTGGTGCCGCGCGGCGGCGAACTCGTGCGCCGCGTCGACCAGCGTCAGCAGCTCGGCCTCGCGGTCACGGCGGTACTCGATCAGCGAGTGCGCGGTGAGCGCGAGCCGGTTCAGCCGCTCCATGTGACGCAACCGATTTTCGTCGGCGCCCTGGCGTTCCGCGCGCGCGACGAGCTGGTCGTATTCCGCCCGTGGTGCGGACCGGGCCACTAACTCCAGAAATGCCAAGGAGTCTTCTACCTGGTTCTCAGCGTATTCCCCGTCCGCAGAACCCAGGTCACCCATGCACGTCCCTCGTTCCATGCTTTGCTTGGTCTTTAGCAGGATATAGGGCCTTATTCCGCTTGTCCAGAGGCCCCTGGGAATGAGGGAGGTGCCGGGTTGTGCGAAATCATTGTATAGGTGGTGCGCCGATGGCTACCGGTTTTTCGTCGCTGCCTCCGGGGTAGACGTGTCCGGAAATGAACGATAGGCCCGCAGACAATCCTCGTAGGCGGGCAGAAGTCCCCGGTCCGCCGCGGCGCCGAGCGTCGGGGCCGCGGCGTCCCGCGCGGACCGTACCGGGGGTTCCGGCAGCTCCCACGGCAGGCCGAGCGCGGGGTCGAGCGCGTCGATGTCGATGATGGTGCCGGGGACGTACTCGCGCGTGCACAGGTAGTTCATGCAGGTGTCGTCGGAGAGGGTGAGGTAGGCGAGGCCCAGCCCGTCGGCCAGGCACAGCGCGGTGCCGGAGCGCGCGTCCTGCCGTACCACGTCGTGGGCGCCGAAGGTCGGCGAACCCACCCGCAGGTCGACGACGACGGTCAGCGCGGCGCCCCGTACGCATGTGACGATCTTGCCCTGGCCGGGCGGCAGCGTGGTGCCGTGGATGCCGCGCAGGACGTTGCGCCTGGAGACCGTGAAATGGACCTGCCGGACCTCCAGGGGCTGCCCGGTGGCGGCCAGCAGCGACTCGTGCCGCAGCGCCTCGTAGAAAAGACCCCGGTGGTCCGGTATCGGCTCCGGATCGGCCCGGTAGGCGTCGAGCACCGCCGTCTCGGTGATGAGCATCATGCGCCCCCGCTGGTCGGAAGTGGTCACGAGATGAAAGCGCGGTGTGACGAAAGGCAATGCGAAGAAGGCGGCGCTGCGAAGAAAGCGGCCGGCGAATCCGCGCGAAGGAAAACCGCCGAGAGGGAAAACGGTCGAGAAGGAAAACGGTCGCGCGCTGAAAGGCCGGCGGTCGCGTCAGACGGCCGGGAGCAGCCCTTCGACCGCGTCGGCGGCCGCCGCCGCGCCGCCCGCCGCCCGGATCTCGTCCCGCATCCGCCGCAGCCGGTCCGGGATCCCGGGGTCGGCCAGCACCCCGCGGACGGTGTCCCGCAGACTCTCGGCGGTCAGGTCGGGGGCGAGCAGCTGGGCGCCGAGGCCGAATTCGGTGATCCGCCGCGCGGTGGCCCGCGGCTCGGGCATGACCGGCACCGCCACGACCGGGACCTCGTGGGCGAAGACCTCCATGGACGTGCTCATTCCGCCGTGGTTCACCACCAGGGCGGCGTGCGGCAGGACGTCGTTGTACGGGACGAAGTCGCGCACCTCCACGTTGTCGGGCAGCGAGCCCAGCTCCGGTGCGGTCAGGCCGCCGCCGAGCACCAGCAGGACGTGCCAGGGCTCGTCACGGAACGCCTCCACGCAGGTGCGGAAGAACTGCGGCCGCGCGTTGTACAGCGTGCCCAGGCTCACCATGATCAACGGCCGGCCGTCGCCCGGCGGACGCCAGGTGCCGTGCAGCGCGACACCCGGCGGGCACGGGCCGACGAAGTGGTGGTCGTCGTCGAAGGTCTCCCCCGCGTACTGGAAGGAGCGCGGCATGTAGAGCAGCGCCGGCCCACCGTGCAGGACCTCGGTGAAGGCGGCGAGGTCGTCCTTGGCGCCCTGGTCGTGCAGCAGCCGCTCGATGCGGGCGAGCAGGTCGCGCAGCGCGGGATCGTCGGGCGGTGCCGCCGTGTCGACGGCCGGGTGCAGCGACCAGTGCTCGTTGACGGCGTAGGTCGGGGTGCTGCGGATGACCGGGATGTCCCAGCGGTCCGCGAGCAGCCGTCCCGTCCAGAACGAGGAGGGATCGTTCACGATCACATCCGGCCGGTCCTCGGCGAAGACCTGCTCAAGGGCGGGCAGGGTCTGCCGTGTCATGTCCAGCAGCCACTCCAGTACGCGGGTGAACTCGCCCTGGTCCGTGTAGGCGTCGGAGTCCTGCTGCGGCACCATCTGGGCGAGGAACCGTTCCCGGTCCAGCGGATAGGTGACGGTCTCGGCGCCCACCAGGCGGGCCCGCTCCGCGAGGTCACCGGACAGCGCGTACGTCACCCGGTGCCCGCGGGCCACCAGTTCCTCGGCCACCCCCAGTGTCGGATTCACATGACCGGCGGCCGGCAGGATGAAAAATGCGATATGAGCCATGCGAGAAACCCCGGAAATGTCGGCGGCAGCTGGCCGGCGGAATCTAGGACGCGGGGACGGGAAAGCACAAGACCGAGATGACATAGTTCGGCGAATTGCGGCCGGGGCGGGCCTCGGCGGGCTCCATCTGACAGAGTCCCGTTAGGTCCGTGGTTCGCGTGCCCGGTGCGGGAGATAATCTCGAAATCCGCCGTGGATTTCTGAGAAACAGCGTCCGGGAACTGGAGGGTTTCGGTGTCCGACAACAATTCGGATGAGCCGCTCGCCGTGGTGGGGGCGGGTGTGATGGGCACGGCCGTCGCGGCGCTCGCCGTCGGTCACGGACATCCGGTGACATTGATCGACAGCTCACCGCGGGCGCGCGACGAGGCCCCCGACCGGGTCCGGCTCCAGCTGCGCACCGCGCGGATGATGAACGCGCTGCCCGAAGGCCGGCCCACGGGCCCGCTCACCGTGGCCGGCACGCAGGACGCCGCGGCGGGAGCGTCCGCGGTGATCGAGGCGGTCACGGAGGACCCGAAGGAGAAGGCGGCGGTGCTGGCCGGCCTGGCCGCCGCGACGGGCCCCGGCACGCTGCTGGTCAGCAACACCTCCGGCGTTCCCATCGAGGAGCTGGCCGGCGCCGTGCCGCACCCCGAGGACCTGGTGGGGGTGCACTTCATGAACCCGGCGTACCTCATCCCGACCGTCGAGGTGATCCTCGGGCCGCGCACCGGGGAGGCCGCGGCGGCGACCGTGCACACGCTCCTGGCCGGTCTCGGCCGCCGGGGCATCGTCGTCGGCGACGGGCCCGGGTTCGTCACCAGCCGGCTGCTGCACCGGATGATCAACGACGCGATCGAGCTGGTACGGGAGGGCCGCGCCACCCCCGAGACGGTGGACGCGCTCATGCGCGACTGCATCGGCCACCGCACCGGGCCGCTCGCCACCGCCGACCTGATCGGCCTGGACAACCTCGCCGACTCGCTGCGGGTGCTGCACGACAGGACGGGCGACGCGGCCTTCCGCCCGAGCGAACTGCTCCTGGCCAAGGTCCGGCAGGGCCACCTCGGCCGCAAGAGCGGCCGGGGATTCTACGATTACGAGGAGGCCATACGATGACCACGCCCTCCGGCCGGACGGACGCCGTGCACACCGCGGGCCCGGCACCGAGCGACGAGGACGTCGCCGCCGAGCTGCTCGATTTCCTCGCGGAGCGCACCCGCACCCGCTGGGAGACCGACCAGGACCTGTTCGCCGTCGGCGGCATGTCCTCCCTGTTCGCCATGCAACTCGTCGTCCACCTCGAACAGACCTATGAGATCGCCATCAGCGGCGCCGACCTGATGCTCGACAACTTCCGCACGGTCGAAGCGATGGTCCGCCTGGTGAGCAAACTGCGGGCCTCCGCGCCCGCCCCCGGATCCACCGGTGAGTGAGACGACGGCCCCTGCCGCCTCCGGCCCGGCCCGGGAAGCCGAGGAGCTGTTCACCGAGCTGGTCGGTGATCGTGCCGGTGGATGGGACCGGGCCGGGGAGATCCCGCGGGACGTGCTGCGTGCGCTCGGGGCCCGGGGGCTGCTGTGCGCGCAGGCGCCCGTTGCGCACGGCGGACTCGGCTACACCAGCAGGCGCAACGGGGCACTCACCGCCCATGTGGGGTCCCTGTGCAGCTCGTTGCGCAGCGTCATGACCTCCCAGGGCATGGCCGCCTGGACACTGCGCCGCCTCGGCGACGCCGGACAGCAGGCCGCCGTCGTCCCCCGGCTCACCGGCGGTGAACTGGCCGCCGTGGCCTTCACCGAGGCGGAGGCGGGCAGCGACCTGTCCGCCCTGGCCACCCGCCTCACCCGGTCCGGCGACGAGATCGTCGTCGACGGCGCCAAGGTGTGGACGACCAACGCGGCCTACGCCGACCTGCTCGTGGTGTTCGGCCGCACCGAGGACGGCGTCGGCGCCGTCGTCGTGCCCGCGTCCGCGCCCGGCGTACGGATCGAGCGGATCACCGACGCGCACGGCTGCCGGGCGGCGGGACACGCCGACATCCGCCTGGACGGAGTCCGGGTACCGGCCGACGCCCTGCTGCGGGGCGTCGACCGCAGCTCCGCCCTGCTCGTCACCACGGCGCTGACCTACGGGCGGATGTCCGTGGCCTGGGGATGCGTGGGCATCCTGCGGGGCTGTCTGACCGCCGCCGTACGGCACGCCGCCGGCCGCAAGCAGTTCGGCACCCGGCTGGCGGACCACCAGCTCGTCGCCCGGCACCTCGCCGAACTGCTGATCGCCGAGCAGAACGCGGCCAGGGCCTGCGAGCACGCCAGCGACCTGTGGGACCGCGGCAGCCCCGACCTGGTCACCGCGGCCGTCCTCGCCAAGCACGTCGCCGCCACCGGCGCCGCGGCGGGCTCGGCACGGGCCGTGCAGGTGCTGGCCTCCGCCGGCGCCCACGACGGACATGTGGTGGCACGGGCCCACCGCGACGCCAAGCTCATGGAGATCATCGAGGGAAGCAATGAGATCTGCGAACTCATCCTGGCCCAGCACGCGGTGGCGACCGTGCGATGACGTCTCAGGGAGGGGACACCATGCGCCGTGACGACACCACGACCACGAACACCACCGAGCCCACCGTCAAGTGTCTGGTCTGGGACCTCGACAACACCCTGTGGCAGGGCACGCTCCTGGAGGACGGCGAGGTCCGGCTGCTGCCGGGCCTGCGCGACACGCTCGCCGAACTCGACGCGCGCGGCATCCTCCACTCCGTGGCCAGCAAGAACGACCACGACCACGCCTGGGAACAACTCGAACGGCTCGGCATCGCGGAGTACTTCGTCCTCCCGCGGATCGGCTGGGGCCCCAAGTCGGCGTCCGTCCGCTCCATCGCCGAACGGCTCAACTTCGCCCTCACCACCATGGCGTTCATCGACGACCATCCGGTCGAGCGGGCCGAGGTCACCCACACCCTGCCCGAGGTCCGGGTCTACGACGCCGAGCAGGCCCTGCACCTCGCGGCCCGCCCGGAGTTCACCCCGGCCACCGTCACCGTCGACTCGCGGCGCCGCCGGTCGATGTACCAGGCGTCGTTCCAGCGCGACGCCGAGCGGGCCGAGTTCACCGGGCCGGACGCGGACTTCCTGCGGTCGCTGGACATCAGGATGCGGATCGGCCGCGCCACCCCGCAGCAGCTGTCCCGGGCCGAGGAACTCACCCTGCGCACCAGCCAGATGAACGCCACCGGCGTCCACTACTCCGAGGACGACCTACGGGCCCTGATCGACGACCCCGGGCACGAGGTGCTCGTCGTCACCCTCAGCGACCGCTTCGGCCCCTACGGCGCGGTCGGCGTCGTCCTGCTCCAGCGCCGCCCCGACAGCTGGCGGATCAAGCTGCTCGCCACCTCCTGCCGGGTGGTGTCACTCGGCGCCGGCGCGGCGATCCTGCGCTGGCTCACCGATCAGGCGCACCGCGGGGGAGTCCATCTGAACGCCGACTTCCGCCCCACCGAACGCAACCGGATGATGGAAGTGGCCTACCGCTTCGCCGGCTTCACCGACGAGACCTGCCCCTGCCAGGCCGCCCTGGAACGCACCGCCGGCATCAGCCCGCTGCACCTCGTGCCCTCCCCGCAGCCCGCCGCCGACACCCTCCGGCTGGAGGCTCCGGAACTGGCGCGCCCCTGAGCCGACGCCGCACGCCGCCACCACCGAGCGCCCCGAAAGGACCCCGATGATCGTCACCGCGTGCCGCATCTGCGCCAACAGGGAGCTGCTGCCCGTACTGGACCTGGGAGAACAGGCGCTCACCGGGGTGTTCCCGACGCGCCGCGACGAGGTCGTCCCCTCGATCCCGCTGGAACTCGTCAAGTGCTCGCCCGCCGGCTGCGGTCTGGTGCAGCTGCGGCACACCCCGGACCCCGGTCTGATGTACGGCGAGGGCTACGGATACCGGTCCGGCATCCGGCCCTTCATGATCAACCACCTGCGCGGCAAGGTCGCCGCCGTCCGTGAACTGGCCGACCCCGGACCCGGCGACCTGGTCGTCGACATCGGCAGCAACGACGCGACGCTGCTGCGCTGCTATCCCGCCGACGGCCCCCAGCTGGTCGGCATCGACCCCACCGGCGCGAAGTTCCGGGAGCTGTACCCGCCGAACGCCGAGCTGATCGCCGACTACTTCTCCCGCGAGACCTTCGTGAACCGGTTCGGGGCGCGGCGCGCCAAGGTCGTCACCTCCATCGCGATGTTCTACGACCTGCCGGACCCGATGGGCTTCATGCGGGACGTGCGCGACATCCTCACCGAGGACGGGATCTGGCTTCTGGAACAGAGCTATCTGCCCGCCATGCTGGAGGCCGACGCCTACGACGTCGTCTGCCACGAGCACCTGGAGTACTACGCGCTGCGGCAGATCGAGTGGATGGCGGAGCGGGTCGGCCTGACCGTGATCCGTGCCGAACTCACCGACGTGTACGGCGGCAGCCTCTGCGCGATCCTGGCCAGGAACGGCACCCGCCACCGCCGGGACGAGGCGGGCCTGGCCCGGATCCGCGCCCGGGAGAGCGAACTCGGGCTCGACACGATGGCGCCCTTCGAGGCGTTCGCCCGGCGCGCCCGCGGTCAGCGGGACGCCCTGCGCGAGTTCCTCGCCGCCTCCCGTGAGGCCGGCCTGCTCACGCTGGGATACGGCGCCTCCACCAAGGGCAACGTGATCCTGCAGTACTGCGGGATCACCGAGGCGGACCTGACCTGCATCGGCGAGGTCAGCGCCGAGAAGGCGGGCCGCTTCACACCGGGCACGGGCATCCCCATCGTCTCGGAGGAGGACGCGAAGGCCCGGAAACCCGACCAGCTGCTGGTCCTGCCGTGGATCTACCGCGACGGCTTCATCGAGCGCGAGCAGCAGTTCCTGGACAACGGCGGCAGACTGGTCTTCCCGCTGCCGCGGCTCGAGGTCGTGTAGCAGCGGGAGGGGGCCACGCCCCCTCCCGCACGGTTCCCGTCGGCCCGCCGCACCTGACCGCCCCGCCCCCTCGTTCGTGGGGCGGGGCGGCTGGTCGTTCGCGTGACCGCCCGGGCCGCCCGGGGCCACCCGGGCGGCCGGCTCTCAGGCGATCCAGGCCTCCGGGGCCTCCTTGCCGTTGCCCACGGCCGGGAAGATGGCGTCCAGGGCGGCCAGCTCGGCGTCGTCCAGGACGAGGTCGAGGGCGCGCAGGGCGGAGTCCAGATGCTGTGTGGTGCGCGGCCCGATCACCGCACCGCTGATGCCGGGCCGGGACAGCACCCACGACAGTCCGACCACGGCGGGATCCTCGCCGATCTTCTCGCAGAACCGCTCGTACGCCTCGATCGCGGGCCGCACCTCCGGCAGCAGACGCTGGGCCCGTCCCTGCGCCGACTTCACCGCCGTACCCGCCGCGAGCTTGCGCAGCACCCCGCTGAGCAGACCCCCGTGCAGCGGCGACCAGGCGAACACGCCGAGGCCGTAGGCGCGGGCGGCGGGCAGCAGTTCCAGCTCGGCGTGGCGCACGGCCAGGTTGTACAGGCACTGCTCGGCCACCAGCCCGAACGACTGCCGGCGCATCGCGCACTCCTGCGCGGCGGTGATGTTCCAGCCGGCGAAGTTCGACGAGCCCACGTACCGGACCTTCCCGGAGGCCACCAGCTGGTCCATCGCCTGCCAGATCTCGTCCCACGGCGCGGACTGGTCCACCCGGTGCATCTGGTACAGGTCGATGTAGTCCAGCTTCATCCGCCGCAGCGACTGCTCGCAGGAGGAGATGATGTGCCGGGCCGACAGACCGCCGTCGTTGACCCGCCGGCTCATCTCCTCGCCCACCTTCGTGGCGATCACGATGTCCTCGCGCGGTACGCCGCTGCGGGCCAGCCACCGCCCCAGCAGTTCCTCGGTGTGCCCCTTGTGGATGCGCCAGCCGTAGATGTCGGCGGTGTCCACGCAGTTGATGCCCCGGTCGAGGGCCTCGTCCATGAGGCGGATGGCCGCGGAGTCCGGGACCCGCCCGCTGAAGTTCACCGTGCCCAGCCACAGCCGGCTCACCAGCGTCGCGCTGCGCCCCAGCCGGGTGTACCGTCCCTGCCCGCGTTTCTCGCTCACTGCCGGCTCCCGTCCTTCGATCGCGCTGTTGTCGTCGTAGCCGTGGCCGTCGTGGCCGTCGTGGCCGTTGTCGTGGTGGCCGTGGTGGCCGTCATCGCCGTCACCAGATCGTCCAGCCCCTCGCGCAGCGGCACCCGGGGGCGCCAGCCCGTCACCGAGCGGAAGGCGGAGGGGTCGCAGCGCGGGCTGTGGAAGTCGCCCGTGTCGGCGTACTCCGGAGGGGCCACGGAGACGACCGGGACCGGCGCCCGTCCGGTGTGCTCGGCGACCAGCGCGGCCACGTCGGAGAAGACGTCGCCGAGCCGCGCCGTGGTGCCGGTGCCGACGTCCCACGGCCCGCCGCCGCGCGCCGCGTCCACCCGCGGCAGCGCGGCGACGAACGCCCGGGCCGCGTCCTGCACGTGGAGGAAGTCTCGCTCGACCGAGCCGTCGTGCCACATCGTGAGGGGCTCACCGTCGATCGCCCGCCGGGTCATCGCGGTGAGCACGCCCCGCCCGACGGAACCCGCCGGCGTGCTCCGGCCGAAGACGGTGGCGAGCCGCAGCACTGCGCCGCGGACCGTCCCCTCGGACGTGGCCCGCGCCAGCACCCGCTCGGCGGCGATCTTCTGGCGCGCGTACGGCCCCGGCCCGGTACCGCCCGTCGCCGCGGCCTGCACGGTGCTGGCGAAGACCAGCGCCGGCGGTGTTCCCGCGCCGCCGCCCAGTGCCCCGACGACGTCCCGCATCAGGGCGGCGGCCACGTCCTGCGACCCCTGCGCGGCCGACCTCCACGACTGCGCCCCGCCGATCTCGGCGGCGAGGTGGATCACCGCGTCCGCGCCGTCGACGGCTTCGCCGACCGCACCCGGCCGGGCCGGATCCACCCGGCACACCGTGATGTCGGCGGCACCGGCTGCCGCGTCCGCCCGGAGCGGTCCGGTGCCGCGCGTCACCGCCCGCACCCGTACCGGGAGACGGGCGAGTTCGCCGACCACGGCGGACCCGATGTAGCCGGACGCCCCGAGCACGGCGATGAGCGGTCCGCGCGGGTCGTTCGAGCGGTTGAGCGGTTCGAGGTCGGTCCTCACCGCGTACCTCCTCCGATGCGTTCCAGCAGGGCGACGGCGTCCGCGGGTGCCGGCATCAGCGCCATGTCGTCGGCGAGCCGGGCCGTCGCCTTCGCGTACGCGGGGTTTCCGAGCAGTTCGGCGCAGCCCGCCGACACGGCCGCGGGCGTGGCGTCCGACGGCGGGACGAGCACGGCGGCGCCCGCCGCGGACAGGGCCTCGGCGTTGTCGAACTGGTCGTCCAGGTGCGGCACGACCACCTGTGGCAGGCCTGCGGCGACCGCGGTCAGCGCCGTTCCCTGCCCGCCGTGCGTCACCACCGCGTCGCAGGTGGGCAGCACATCGGCCAGCGGCAGCCGCCCGGCGTGCCGTACGGCGGAGGGCAGCGGCGGCCAGCCGGCGACGACGTCGTCGTCCACCGCGATCAGCAACTCGGCCTTCAGTCGCGCCAGTTCGTCGATCAGGCCGGTGATGCGGCCGGGCGCTCCGGTCGCCCCGTAGCGGGGCAGGAGGGTGCCGAGCGTCACGCAGATCCGGGGTCTGCCGCGCCGTTCGAACAGCCAGTCCGGCAGCGCCGCGTCACCGTTGGCCGCGACATGCCGGACACCGTGGTGGCCGACGGCGTGGGCCGCGCGCAGACCCGCCGGCCACGGGTCGAGGACGAGGGCCGGCTCCGGTGGTCCGGGGATGCCGAGCCGGTCCAGTTCGGGGGCGAGTTCGGCGTCGGCGGCGTGGCGGTACTCGCGCAGCTCGGAGACCGACCAGTGGTACCGCACCCAGGGAATGCCGAGGGCGGCGGCGGTCAGCGGCCCGGCGGACTCGGCGCGTTCACTGACGATCAGATCGGGGCGCCACGCCCGGGCGATTCTCCCGATCCCCGCCAGGCTTCCGCCCGCCATGCGTGCCAGCACGCGGCCGTGCGCGTGGCGCTGTCCGCCCCTGTCGTGCGGCGGGCTCATGACGTCCGGCGGCGGTTCGCCGTCGACCAGGTCCGTGAACTCGGCGGCCGGACCGCACGAGACGGCGGGCAGGCCCGACCGCAGGGCCATGGGAACGGCGTTCCGCCGGGTCGTCAGGAGCACGTCGTGACCGGCGGCTCGCAGGGCCCAGGCCACGGGGACGAGGGGAAGCAGATGACCGGCCAGAGGCGCGGTGGTGAAGAGAACCCGCATGTGCGTCTCCAGTCTGGCGTCGGTGAACGGTGCGGGAACGCGTGCTGTCGGTGACGGGGTGGACCACGGGCGGAGTGTGCCAGGGTGGTGCGGTCCGGCGCAGGCGCAACCTGACGTATCAGCGACCACCTTCGCCGCCGGATGATCCCCGGCCCTCTCCGCGTGAATCAAAAGCCTTCTCTGACAAGGCAGTTGACGCGCTGTCGCCCGGATGCGCCCGGCTGTGCCCAGCCCGTTCCGGTGGACGCCCGGACCGCCGGGGCAGCGGTCCACGGCTGATCCGCGGTATGCCGGCGCGTCCGGCCGGGCGGAGAAAAAAACCAGCGGACTCCAGGGCGTACGAACGGTAGGTTTCCTGGTGTTCGAAGGGGGAGCCACGTGGCGAAGCTGAATCAGATCATCGCTGTCGAGAAGGGTGTCAAGAGCAAGTCGCTCCAGGACATCAACGCCGCGCACGCCAAGGTGCAGAAGCCCGCGCTGCTGTCCGGCATCTCGCGCACGTACCAGCCGAAGGACGAGGAGGGCGAGCAGCTGCCGCCCGAGTCCACGCGGGTGCAGGTGCAGGCCGAGGACGTGCTGCGGGAGATGTCGGTGTCCCTGACCCGGCTGTTCGACGTGACCGCCACGAAGGACTGGGCGAACTGCGCGGCCCGCGCGGACGTCACCGTCGACGGGCGGACCGTCGTCGCGGACGTGCCGGTCGGCTACCTGCTCTTCCTGGAGAAGCAGCTCGCCGAACTCCACACCTTCGTCAAGAAGCTGCCCACCCTGGACGCCGCCGAGTCCTGGTCCCACGACCCGTCCACGGACTGGTGGAAGACGGACCCGGTGCGCACCATCCGCACGAAGAAGGTCCCGCGCAACCACGTCAAGGCGGAGGCGACGGACAAGCACCCGGCGCAGGTCGAGGTGTACTACGAGGACGTGCCCATCGGGTACTGGACCACCGTGAAGTTCTCCGGCGCCCTTCCGGCGCGGCGGGTGAACGAGCTGGTGGACCGGGTCGAGAAGCTCCAGCAGGCGGTCAAGTTCGCCCGCGAGGAGGCCAACGGTGCCGAGGTCACCGACCGGCGGGTCGGCGACGCGGTGTTCGGCTACCTGTTCGGCTGACGCCGGCACGGGTAGCCCCCACGATCGCCCCCGCGTGCGAGCGCGGGGGTGCGCAACCACGCGGGCCGGAACTGAGGACCGGCCCGCGTACGGAGCGCAAGCTGACACTGAGGTTCAGCCTGAAGAGCGGCCCGCCGAAAGGGCCGTGTCAATCTCAGACTCTCGCTCCAGTCTCAGCATCGCCGCCGATCGCCGGACCGACCGGGGACGGACCCACGCCGTCGGATGCGAGTTCGACTCTCGCCTG
Source organism: Streptomyces sp. NPDC016640 (assembly GCF_043076215.1). NCBI lineage: Bacteria > Bacillati > Actinomycetota > Actinomycetes > Kitasatosporales > Streptomycetaceae > Streptomyces > Streptomyces sp. NPDC016640. The sequence continues at coordinate 414,992 of NZ_JBIBRG010000005.1, read as the reverse complement.
CGCCTCTTGCACGGCGCGGTAGTTCAAAGGAAGAACACGACGGCTTGACGACTGATCCGTCCTCTTAAACGCCGCCGGCGTGCGCAATTGGGTGGCATCCCCAGGGGCCCGGGAGCTGGATACGACTCCCGGGCTCCGCCACGTCCGGCCCCGTCGTCGGCCGGTGTGAACCCGGGCCGGGGCCAGGACGCCTCGACCCGGTCGATCAGGTCCGCGCCGGCCTCGTCGACCGGCAGCGGCGCGCCGCGGTCGTCGATTTCGACGCAGGTGAGGGCGGAGTCCGGATGGTGCAGGGCGAGCACGGGCGTACGGCCCGGGCCCGCCGGGGCGGTGCCCCGTACCCAGCCCTCCGCGAAGAGGGGGAGGCGCCGGGCGTCGGCCCGCTCGTCGCCGTCGTTGATCGGGCTCGCACCCGGGGAGGGCGCCGGGGCGACGCGCGGGACCCAGCCCCGGGACCGACCGGTCCGAGGGGCGCGGCTCCCGTCCGGAGCGGCCGGGGGGACTCCCCGCCGTCGTCGCGGACGGCGACGGGAGGTGCCGGGAGGTGCCGGGAGGTGCCGGGTGCGGCGTCCGTGCAGGTTCAGGAAAGGGCCGGGGCGGCTGAGGCGGGGGTCTGTAGCGTGATGGTGCGGCGGGTTTGTGGTCGGTTTCTGCCGTTCCTATGACCACAGATGGGGGCAGGATGCATGAGCGCGAGTTCCGGGCTTTCGTGCTGATCGCGGAAACCGGACGCATGGATGTCGCGGCGAGAAGGCTGGGTTATTCCCAGCCCGCGATCACCTACCAGGTCCAGCGTCTCGAGCAGTCCCTCGGATTCAAATTGTTCACCCGGCATCCCAGTGGTGCCCGGTTGACGGGGGACGGGCGGATGATCCTGCCGTCGGTGCGTGCCGTGCTGCTGCTGATCGACAGCATGCGGGACGTGCACGGAGCGCGGTCCGGCGCGGGCCGGGACCTGGAGCGCAGCGCCTGACACCGCCTGACATCGCCGTTCAGGGAACGTAAAGCGAACCGCTTGGAGAGTGGACGATGAGCACCAATCCCTTCGAGGACAACGACGCCCGGTACCGCGTGCTGGTCAACGACGAGGGCCAGCACTCGCTGTGGCCGGCGTTCGCCGAGGTACCGGCGGGCTGGACGGAGGCGCACCCCGAGGACAGCCGGCAGGCCTGCCTCGACTACGTCAACGAGAACTGGACCGACATGCGCCCGCTCAGCCTGGTCCGCCAGATGGAAGGCGCCCAGTAGGCCGGTGGGGAGGGCGACGATCGTGCAGAGGGGTGGCGGCGCCGCCGTGCACCGGCCACGGCCGCGGCCGGACGCCGAGCGGGTACTGGTGTGCCTGAGCTACTGCGGCGGCGGCACCGCACCGTTCCGGCAGTGGGTGAACGCCCTGCCGGACGACGTGGAACTGGCGCTGATCTGCTATCCCGGGCGGGAGGCGCGGTTCGGCACGCCGTTCGCCCGTGACTGGACGGATCTGCGGGACGACGTGGTGCGTGCCGTGCGCGGCCTCACCGGGCGTCCCTACCTCCTGTTCGGTCACAGCATGGGGTCCTGGGTGGCCTTCGAGACCGCGGCGGAACTCGAGCGGCTGGGCGTCGCACCGCCCGAGGCGCTCGTGGTGTCGGGCGGTGTGGCGCCGCCCAAGCGCCGGGAGGTGCCCGGTGACGTCGTGCCGCGCTCGGACGACAGCGCGGACGCCCTGGTGCGGTGGATGCGTGACCTGGGGCAGGTCTCCCCGGCGATCGCGGCCGAACCGGAGCTGGTCAAGATCGCGGTGGATCTGCTCCGCGCGGACCTCGCCGTGTCGGAGTCCTACCGCTACGTGCCGGGCACACGGGTGTCGGTACCGCTGAGGGTGCTGTACGGGACGGAGGACACCGCGCCCTTCGCCGACGTCGAGCGGCACTGGCGGACCCTGACGGACGGTGCCTTCCAGGCCGTCGAACTGCCCGGCGGGCACTTCTACACGCCCGACGTGTGGTCCACGCTGCCGCAGTGGTGCGTGCTGCCGGTCCCCGGGGCCGCCCGGCCGGCCGCCCCCTGAACCGGGTGCGCGGCAGCGCCTCGTACGGCACCGCCGTGTGACTCCTCCTCCCGCGTCGCGGGGCGGGGAGTCACACGGCGGTTTCCGTTCGTCCGGCCGTTCGGCGCGGGCCGGGCCGTGGTGCCCCGGGCGCGCGAACGGGCGGCCGCCTCCGCGGCGGAGGCAGCCGGCCCCGGTGGAGGGGCAGGTGGGCAGAGGGTGCGGGGCGCGGGGCGCCGGCGGCGCGGGTCAGGCCGCGGTGCGCAGGGCTCGCCTGCGGTCGTGCAGGACCAGCAGCAGGATCATGCCCATCATCACGCCGAGGACCGCGCTGACGTCCCGTGCCAGGGCTCCCGCGATGGGGAGTTCGGGGGAGGGCTGCTGCATGTCCGTGAGGGTGAGCAGGTTGTAGACGCTGTAGGCGAAGAGCATGCCCGAGGACACCCACGCGGCGGCCATCGGCGGGAGGAACCCGCGGGTGCCCCGGCGGGCGGTCAGGACGAGGATGCCCCAGGCCCCGGCGAGCGCCCAGGCGGCCGTGCTCAGCGACAGCATGTGCCACCACAGGTCCCGGCGGTCCAGCTGGTCCGCCTCCAGGCCGAGGGTGCCGCCCGCCGCCCAGAAGATCTTGACGCCGGCCAGCAGGACGCAGCCGACCGCGACCAGCCTGGCCAGTGTCACCTGCAACTCGCGGGTGCCGCCCACCGGTTCGTCGAACGTCAGCGGGCCGCCCAGGGCCTCCGGCCAGCGTGCCCTGGCGTAGCCCGCGAGGGCGACGGGCAGACCGACACCGACGCCGACCAGCGAGATCATCACGAGGATCTGTTCGTAGATCCAGAAGTCCGGGGAGCCGGCGTCCTGGTCGCGGGTCATGGCGGCCGGTCCGAGCACCGGTGCCAGCAGCAGCATGGGCACCAGCAGACCGGTGCCCACCCACACGGGCAGCGCCACCAGCCACGCGGGCAGGCGTTCGCCCCAGGGCCGGGAGAACGCCATCGCCAGCACGATGCCGACCGCGGCGAGGAACGCGGTCGCCGCGTTGATCGCGCGCCAGTCGGCGCCGCCCATTTCCTCGGTCGGAATGAAGAAACCGAAAGTCCAGACGATTTTGATGAGCAGGTACGGTGTTACCGCTATCGCTGCCCCCAGGCCGCCGATTCGGCGGAACCTGGACAATCGGTCGGTCGGCTGTTCTGCCCTTACTGTCATATCGGCACGCTATCCGGGGGTCGGTGGACGGGTCAAAGCGTCCCGGTGCATCTGCGGATATCCGCCCCTCAGATGAATTCTGGACCAACGGCACCGGCGCCGTTGACTCCTATTGCGGTGAGATGCCCGAGTTCGGAGAGGGACACCAGCAGGGCGGGTTCGCCCGCGCGGACCAGCCCGATCAGGTCCAGCAGGCCCGAGGCCGCGCAGTGCCGTGCCCGCCGGGTCCCGTCGCCGGCCGGGTCCCGTACCGGGATCCCGTCGCCGGCCAGGACCTTCGCCACGGCGTCGCGGACCGCTGCCGCGAGCGGCGCGGCGGCGGCCGGCGCGCCGACGGCCAGGCGCACGCCGTCCGCGCCGGGGGTCATGGCGGCGTCGTGGGCCAGGGCGGCGACGCGGGCGGCGGTCGCGGCGAGGGCCGCGGGATCCCGGTCACCGGCGGGCCCCGGAGGGAGGAACCGGGAGAGCCCGCCGGTGACCCTGGCGAGGGGGCGGGCGGCGCCTGCCGGGCCGGGAGCGTGCCCCCCCACCGTCAGGACGACGGCCGCGGCGGCGTCGTACTCGCCGCGGGCGCCGTGGTCCTCCGGGGCCTGGTCGGCCGCGGCGGCCACCACCGTGTCCGCGCGGCCGCCCCGCAGCGCGGTCACCGCGAACTGCACGGCCTCCAGACCCGCGGTCACCGGGTTGGTGAGCGTGACCGAGAAGGCGCGGGCGCCGGTGCTGATGGCCAGCTGGCTGCCGGGCGTGTTCATGGAGAAGCCCGGGACCTCGGCGGGACTGATCCCGTGGACGCCCTCGGTGCTCAGGACGGAGTTCATCCGGCGGTGGACGCGGGTGATCGCGTACTGGGTGCCGGTGACGACACCGAACCGCTCGGCGGCGGCGCCGGTGAGCGGCGGGTCGTCGTGGCGCCTGCCGAGCGCCTCGTTGCCGGCCGCCAGCAGGTAGCGGGTGGCCGGGGTGAGGTACTTCCAGCCCCGGCGGCCGAGGTGGGCGGCCGGGTCGAACCACGGTTCGCCGCCGCCCGGACGCGGTTCCTCGGCGACGGCGCCGACACCGGTGATCAGCACGCTCACGCGGCGGCCCGCCAGGTCAGTACGGCGTTGTTGCCGCCGAAACCGGTGCCGCTCACCAGGACCGTGGGGCGGGGGAGCGGGGCCGGTCCGTCCAGGGGGACCGTCAGCGGGCAGTCCGGGTCCGGGGTGGTGACGTGGGCGTTGGGCGGGACCAGGCGGTGGCGCAGGACGAGCGCCGCGATCACGCAGCCGAACACCCCCGCCGCGCCCGCCGTGTGCCCCATGACGGCCTTCGGCGCGTAGCCGAGCACCTCGCCGCCCGTCCCGCCGGCCGCGGTCACCGCCTCGCTGATCGCGGTGGCCTCCACGGCGTCGTTCAGCGCCACACCGGCGCGGTGCAGCACGGCGGCGCCCGGAGCGCCGTCGATCCCGGCGAGCGCCCGGGCGGCGGAGCGGCGCAGCTGTTCGCCGGAGGGTTCCGGCGCCATCGGATGGTGGGCGTCGCAGCTCCAGCCGTGTCCGGCGAGCTCGGCCAGTGGCGTCCTGCCGCGCCGCCGGGCGGACTCGGCGGACTCCAGCACCAGGGCGGCGGCACCCTCGCCGGTGACCATGCCCGCGCGGCCGGCGTCGAAGGGGCGGCAGCACTCGCCGTCCAGCAGCCCGAACCGTTGCAGCGTGCCGACCGCGACGCGGGAGAAGGCGTCCCCGCCGCACGCGACGACGATGTCCGCCTGGCCCGTCCCGATCAGCTCCGCGCCCCAGCCGACCGCGTAGGCGCCCGCGGAGCAGGCGGTGGAGAGGGTCTGGCCGGGGCCGCCGGTGCCGAACCGGGCGGCGAGCGCGGCGGCGACGCGGTGGGTGGCGGGCGCGGCGGCCGGCTCCGTGCCCGCGGCGCGTTCCGCCAGGTCGATGTCGCCCAGCGAGGTGCCCACGGTCAGCCCGGCGTCGAGCAGGTCCGCGGGGGTGAGCCCGGCCTCCGTGACGGCCTCGGCGACGGCGGCCGTCAGCAGCGCGCCGGTCCGCCCGGTGCCGTCCTCGGGCACCACGCCCTCCGGCACCGCGTACAGGTGCGGGCGGGCCGGCAGGCCGCAGACGTCCGGCGCGGGATCCGGCCGCCGGCTCGCGCCCAGCAGCCCCTCCCACAGGGCGGCGGTGCCGCTGCCGAAGCAGCTCACCGCGCCCAGTCCCGTGACCACCACCGTCACCTGAGTACCCGCCTCGCTGTCCGTTCTTTCCCCGATGGCACGGCACAATGGCCGATGGCATTCAGCATGCATTCACCGCCATTCCCGGCCCGCGCCGCTTGCAAGTACCTGCAGTGATCAGCCGGGTGCCTCGTCACCTTACGGCGCGCTGGCCTAGCATCCGTCGGCGAAACACAATTCAGTATTCAGGAAAACGCGCGAGCGGCCCGAGGAAAGGGAATTCCAGTGAGTGCCGAAACCACGCTGGACGTATCGGAACTTCGCGAGCTGGTGGCGGACACGCTGGATGTCGAACTGGCGACGCTGACCGACGACGTCCTCCTCATCGAGGAACTGGGGGTCGACTCCGTCGTGGCCCTGGAGCTCGCGGTCACGCTGGAGCAGCGCTACGGGATCAGGATCCCCGAGGAGGAGCTCGGCACGGTCCGCAGGTTCCCCGACATCCTCGCTCTGCTGAACCGGAAGCTGGGCGGTTGATGACCGGGCGGGCGGCGGACCCCGGCTACTTCCTGGTCGAGAGCAAGGGGAACTGGGCGGGCCCCGGCGCGGAAGCCTTCCTGCGGGACGCCGCGGTGCTCGCCGAGGCCGGCCACCGGGTACGGGTCCTCCTCGTCGAGGACGGCGTGCTGACCGCCGTCGGCACCGGCGTGCCCGAGATCCGGCGGCTGGCCGGGGCCGGGGCCGAGATCCTCGTGGACGACTTCTCGGCGGCGCAGCGCGCGCTGTCCGCCACCACCCTGTCGCCGCACGTCAGGCTCGCCGGCATGGACGTCGCCGCCGCCGCGCTGACGGAGGACGGCTGCCGGGGGGTGTGGCACTGATGGCGGGCATGGAACGCCGGATGTGGGACCTGCTGCTGATCCTCACCGCGGCCCCGCACTCCGGCGACGTGGTCACCTCGGCGCTGCGCCTGTCGCAGGCGGTGCTCGACCGGGGAGGTTCGGTACGGGTCTGGGCGTGCGGCTACGCCAACATGATGACCCAGGACACCTTCGGGGACACCAAGCTGCCCAACACGCGTGACCCGCAGGGCCATTACCCGTCCCCGTCGGCCGTCGTACAGCGGATGATTGCCGACGGCGAGGGCCGCTTCGGCTGGATCGCCTGCACCGCCTGCACCGAGGAGCGCGGCGCCGTGCACCACGTACCGCAGGTACGGCACCGCTCCCCGCTGCGGCTGGCGACGACCATCGCCGGTGCCCGGCAGACGCTCTATCTCGGAGGGGCCTGATGAGCAGCAGCACCACCACCGCTCGCACCGGCCTCGGCCCGCCCGTGCTGTGCGTCCTGGACCGCGCCTACCGGGGCGCGGTCGAGGTGCAGTTCTTCCACGCCCTGTACGGACTGCTGGACCTGCACGGCCAGTTCGAGCGGGTGGACGTGGCGCTGCGCGGCGCGGCGGTGACCATGGCCGTCGAGGAGGACGTCTACCGGCCGTCGGTGCGGCTCGGCACGATGACGCTGGACACGCTGCCGGACTACCGCGGCTCCGTGCGCGACCTGATCGCCGAGGGCTTCACCGTCTACGTGGACCGGGAGGCGGTGACCGCGCTGGGATTCCCGCCGGAGCGGCTCGTCGCCGGGACCGTCTGCGTCGGCCAGGCCGAACTGGCGCTGCGCTGGCCCGAGTACGACCAGGTGTGGTTCGTATGACCGGCGCTGCCTCCGCGCGGCGCACCTACGCGGCACCGCTGCGCGCGGTGGACCGGATGGAGGTGCTGTCCGAGGGGCCCGGGGCGAGGCTCGCGCTGTACAAGACCGTGGACCCCGAGGACCCGTACATGGCGGGGCACTTCCCCGGACTGACGCTGCTGCCGGCCGTGTTCGTCCTGGAGGCGCTGCGCCAGTCGGTGACCACCCTCGTCGGCGCGGTCGAGCCGCTGAACCTGCTCGAGGTGCGGTCGGGGCGCTGGCTGGCGCCGATGCACGGCGGCGACGAGATCCGCCTGGACGTCACGGTGACGCCCGCCGGCCCGGGACGCTGGCGGGTGACCGCCGACGGCACCCGCCGGGACGGCACACCCGTCGCGGCGGTGAAGGTGACGCTCGGCGACCGTGACGCCGTCCTCGCCGGGCGGCCGCCGGCGGACCCGGCGCCCCCCGCGACCGGCGGGCCGCCCGGACCCGACTACACCGGCATCCTGGACCTGCTGCCGGTGCGCCACCCCATGCTCCTGGTGGACCGGGTCGAGTCCCTCGACCCCGGCCGCGTGATCACCGTGGCCAAGGCGGTCTCCGGTTCCGAGCCCTGCTACCAGGGGATGGCCGACGGGCTGCCCCTGTCGCGGTACATGTACCCCCGGTGCCTGATGCTGGAGTCCTTCGGACAGGCCTCGGTGCTGCTGTGGCTGTCCACCGGCACCGCCGAGGGCGTGCCCGTGGCCGCGTCCTTCCGCGACTGCCGCTTCTTCGGCGAGGTGCGCCCCGGCGCCGTCCTGCGCCATGTGTCGCGCATCGACCGGCTGATGGCGAACAACGTGTTCGTGTCCGGGCAGACCTGGGACGGCGACCGGTGCGTGATGACGGTCGGTGCCCTGGTCGGCTCCAGCCGGCCGCGGGAGCGCGTCGACCGCGCGATGACCGCCGCCTCCTGACCGGGCGGCGGACACCGGACCGGCCCCCCGCCCGCGAGGCGGGGGGCCGGTCCGCCGTCGGCCTCAGGACGCCACGTGGGAGCCGATGATCCCGTTGACCGCCTCGGCGACCCGTCCGTCGCGCAGCATGTCGCCGTGGGCGACGTCGACGTCGACGGTCCGCCCCGCCAGCGCCGCCGCCCGCGAGGGCGTACGGGAGCTCACCGCGGTCCCGGTGCGCCAGGCGGCGGCCGGGTCGATGCGGCGGGCGGCGTCCAGGTAGGAGACGTACGACCGGAACACCGCGACGAACTCGTCCAGCAGCTCGGTGTCCAGCTCCTCGCGGGTGAACGCCGCGCCCGCCCGCTCCACGAAGATCCGCACCAGGACGTCGCCGTACGCGCCGAAGTCCGCCGCGCCGGCCCGGGCCGCGTCCGCCTCCTGCTGGGCGGCGGTCACCTCCCCGGCGGTCAGGACCGAGGCGAACTGGCCCATCATCGCGGCGAAGTCCCGGTACAGGCCGGCCGTGTCCGGCACCTCCGGCTCGAACAGCACCAGGTGGGGCGCCTCGCCCTGCCGGGCCGCGACCCGGGCGGCGAGCTCACCGGCGAACACGCTGCCGGCGCAGTAGCCGAGCACGGCCCGCACCGGACGGCCGTCGGCCGCCGCCGCGCCGTCCCACAGGGCGAGGTAGTCCTCGGCGGGCAGGGCGGCGGTGCCGGGCGGCTGCCGGGTCTCCCACACGGCGAACGCCGGGTCGAGGCGCGGGGCGAGGTCGGAGAACGCCGAGTCGGACCGGCCCGTGGTGGCGAAGTCGACGGCGAGCACCAGGTCGCCGCCCCGGCCGGGGCTGAGTACTTTCCATCCGCTGAGCTGTGTCATGGGGCTGTCCACTCCAGTACGGGGGCGGGAACACGGGGAAACGACCGCGGGCCCGGCGCCCTCGTCGCGTCGACGGGGCACCGGACCCGCGGCCCGGGGACGGGGGAGCGGGGTCAGCCGCCGGTGATGTGCACGGCCTTGCCCGGGCAGAGGTGCTCGGCGACCTTGCGGGCGTCGTCGGCGTCGGCGCCGGTGGGCGTCGCGTTCAGCACGACCACCATCCCGTCGTCCTCCTGGTCGAAGACGGACGGGGCGTGCAGCGTGCACAGCCCGGCCCCGATGCAGCGGTCGCGCTCGGCGTGGACCTTCATGGACGTCACCAGCCGATCGTCAGCTTGTGCACCGGCGGCAGCCCGTCGACGAGTTCGATCGGCTCGTCGCCCTCCACCAGGTGCAGCTCCGGGAAGCGCTCGACCAGGCTGGTGAGGGACATCTCCAGCATGAGGCGGGCGACGTGCTGGCCGAGGCACTGGTGGACGCCGTAGCCGAAGGCCAGGTGGTCGCGGGCGTCGCGGTGGATGTCGAAGACGTCCGGGTCGGCGTACTTGGCCGGGTCGCGGTCGCCCAGGCCCTTGAGGACCAGGATGCCCTCGCCCGCCTTGATGGTGACGCCGTCGATCTCGACGTCCTCCAGCGCGACACGGGCGATGATCTCGTCCACGAGGCTGTAGTAACGCAGCACCTCGTCCACGGTCTTGGGCATCAGGCGGGGCATGTCGGCCCGCAGCGCCGCGAGCTGCTCGGGGTGCTCCACCAGCGCCTGGATGCCCAGCGCGATCCGGTTCACGATGAACTCGTAGCCCGCGAGCAGCAGCATCTTGGTCATCAGGGTCAGACCGTGGTGGTCGAACTCGTCGGTCTTGCCGGCCCGGGCGATGAAGTTGCCGAGCATGTCGTCGGTGGGGTTCTGCTGCTTCTCGGTGACGAGGGCCGCGAAGTACTTCATCAGCTCCTCGTTGGCCGCGAGCTTCTGCTCCATGGTGTACGAGTGGCGGGTGCCCACCATGATCACCGCGTTGCGGGTGAAGGTGTCCCGGTCGGCCTCGGGGATGCCGGACAGCTCGCAGATGACCTGGGCGGGCAGGGGCAGCGCCAGCGCCTGGACCAGGTCGGCGGGGGCGCCCTCGGCCTCCATCTTGTCCAGGTAGTAGTCGATCAGCTCCTGGATGCGCGGGCGCAGCTTCTCGGCGGCCTTGATGGTGAAGTCCGGCAGCGCCATCTGGCGGACCCGCGTGTGGCGCGGCGGGTCCATGGTCACCAGCAGGTTCTTGGCGTCGCGGGCGATCATGTCGAGCAGTTCCTGCGGCGCGGGGAACCGGATCGGGAACGTGGGGTGCGGCTCGACGCTGAAGCGGTTGTCGGCCAGCAGGCGCTGGATCTGGTCGTGCCGTGCGACCAGCCACGCCTTGCTGCCCGACGGCATGGTGACCTGCGTCAGCGGCCGGCCTTCCGGCAGTTGGTCGTACTCCGGCAGCAGCGGGTTGGGCCAGCCGTGCGGGGCGACCGGGCACTTCGCCATCTTCGTCTCGGCGTCGGTCATGACGTTACCCCTAAATCTGAAGCTGAGGTCATTTCTTGCGGGCCGATCCTAAGGAGCTTCCGGCGCTTGCCGGACCCGTTTGCCGCTAGCTGCAGACGGGTCGGTCCGAAGGAACTGAATTGCCGGTGAGCGGGGTCGTTTCCGGAAATTGCACCGGCCCGCGACAGCGATTATCCGGATCGTGTATCCGTTGAGTCAGTACGCCCGAGCACCGGCCTTTCACGCCCTGACCGCCCGCACACCGGATCGGCCCGGCCCGAAGAAAACAGAGGACAGATGTCTGACTCGTCAGCCACGGTTCTGCCACTGACCGCCGGCCAAGCCGGAATCTGGTACGCACAGAGCCTGAGCGGCCCCAACGCGACCTTCAACGCGGCCCTTTACCTGGACATCGAAGGAGCCGTCGACGAGCGGCTGTTCGTGTCCGCGATGCGCCGTGCCGTCACCGAGGCCGAGGCCCTGCGGGCCCGGATCACCGACGACGGCACCGGCCCGGTGCAGGTGATCGAGCCGGTCGGTGACTGGTCCGAACAGCCGGTGCACGTGCTGGACTTCACGTCCGCCGAGCAGCCCCGGCAGGAGGCCGGGGCGTGGATGTGGGCGGACGCCGACACCCCGCTCGACATGGACGGCGGGCCGCTGTACCGGTTCGCGCTCATCAAGGTCGCCGACGACCGGACCCTGTTCTACTACCGCTACCACCACGTGGTGATGGACGCCGCCGGCGCCAGTCTGATCGCGTCCCGGGTCGCCGAGATCTACACCCGGCTCGTCGCGGGCGACGACACCACCGGTGAGGCGTTCCCGCCGCTGCGCGAGCTGGTCGAGGACGAGGCCGCCTACCGGCGCTCCGCCGCCTTCGAGGCCGACCGGGACCACTGGACCGCCGAGTTCGCCGACACCCCGGCCGTCGCGAGCCTCGGCGACCGGCCCACGGCGATGCCCGACCGCCAGGTCCGCGGCAGCGCGCACGTCCCGGCCGCCACCGGAGCGGCGGTCCGCGACGCGGCCCGCTCGGTGGGCGTCGGCTGGCCGGCCGCGGTCCTGGCCGCCCTCGCCGCCTACACCAGCCGCGTCACCGGCAGCGCCGACGTGGTGATCGCGCTGTCCGTCGCCGCCCGCACGACCGCCGCGGGCCGCGCCGTGCCCGGCATGGTCTCCAACGTGATCGGCGTACGTCTGCACGTGCGGCCGGAGATGACGGCCGCCGAACTCGTCCGGCACGCGCACCTGCGGATGCGCGAGGCGACCCGGCACAAGCGCTACCGCTACGAGGACCTGCGACGCGACCTGAAGCTCCTGGGCTCCGACGGCCGACTGCTCGGCCCGCGCCTCAACCTCCACGTGGCGTCCGCCGGAGTGGAGTTCGCGGGCCTGCCCGCCACCCTGCACCCGCTGACGGCCGGGCACGACGACGACTTCTCGCTGATCGTGGTGGCCGAGCCGGACGGCGGCTTCCGCTTCGACATGTCGGCCAACCCGGACGTCTACCGCTCCGGCGCCGCCGAGCGCCACCACCGTCTCGTCATGCGGCTGCTCGGCGAACTCGCGGCCCGCCCCGACCGCCCGGTCGGCGCCCTGGACACGGTCGACGACGAGCTGCTGACCCGGCTCGTGCACGAGTGGGGCGGAGCCGGCTCGACGCCGGAGCCGGTGCTGTCGACCCTGACCGAACGCTTCGCCGGGGCGGCCGCCGCCCACCCGGACAACACGGCCGTGATCGCCTTCGACGGCGACGACCGGCGGACCCTGACCTACCGCGAACTCGACGCGCGCTCCAACCGGCTGGCCCGGCTGCTGATCTCCCGCGGCGTACGGCGCGGCGACCTCGTCGCCCTGGCCATGCCCCGTTCGGTGGACCTGCCCGTGGCCCTGCTCGCCACGCTGAAGGCCGGCGCGGCCTACCTGCCGATCGACCCCGACTCGCCCGCCGACCGGGCCGCCTACATCCTCGGTGACGCCCGCCCGACCGCGATGGTCACCGCGCACCAGGACACCCTGGCGGCGCGTCCCGCGGGCGACGTCCCCACGATCGTGCTGGACGACCCGTTCATCCGCATCGCCCTCGCCGCCGTGTCCGACGCGCCGGTCGGGGACGACGAGCGCGGCGGTCCGGTGCTGTCCCGCCAGGCCGCCTACGTCATCTACACGTCCGGCTCCACCGGCCGCCCCAAGGGCGTCGTGGTCGCCCACCAGAACGTGATCCGGCTGCTCGACTCCACCCACCACTGGAGCGGCTTCGGACCCGACGACACCTGGGCGCTGTTCCACTCCTACGCCTTCGACTTCTCCGTGTGGGAGATCTGGGGCGCCCTGCTGCACGGCGCCGGGCTCCTGGTGCCCCCGCACCACGTGACCCGCTCGCCGCACGAGTTCCTGCGGCTGCTGGCCGCCGAACGCGTCACCGTGCTCAACCAGACCCCGTCCGCCTTCTACCAGCTGATCCAGGCCGACGTCGACGAGCCGGAGACGGGCGCCCGGCTCGCCCTGCGCCACGTCATCTTCGGCGGCGAGGCCCTCGAGTTCGGCCGGCTCGCCCAGTGGTACGAGCGGCACGCGGAGGACGCGCCGCGCCTGGTGAACATGTACGGCATCACCGAGACCACGGTGCACTCCACCGAGTACATGCTGGGCGCCGCCGACGCCACGGCAGGCACCGGCAGCATGATCGGCCTCGGCATCCGGGACCTGCGCCTGTACGTCCTCGACGGCGCGCTGCGCCCGGCCCCGCCCGGCGTCCCCGGCGAGCTGTACGTCGGCGGGCCCGGTGTCGCCGACGGCTACCTCGGGCGGCCGGACCTCACCTCCACCCGGTTCGTCGCCGACCCGTTCGGCCCGGCCGGCCAGTGCATGTACCGCTCCGGCGACGTGGTGCGCTGGGCCGAGGACGGCAGCGCGAACCTGGAGTACCTGGGGCGCTCCGACCACCAGGTCAAGATCCGCGGGTTCCGGATCGAACCGGGTGAGATCGAGTCCGCCGTCCTGCGCCACCCCGACGTGCGGCAGGCCGCCGTCGTGGTGCGCGAGGACACCCCCGGCGACAAACGGCTGGTGGCCTACGTCGTGGGCCAGGGCGACGGCACCGCGGTGGAGACGGCCGCGCTGCGCAAGCACGCCGCCGCCGAACTGCCCGAGCACATGGTGCCGTCCTGGTTCGTCCAGCTGGACGCGCTGCCGCTGACCACCAACGGCAAGCTCGACACCAGGGCGCTGCCCGCCCCCGACCTCGGCGCCGCCACGTCCGGCCGGGCGCCGCGCACCCCCGAGGAGGAGATCTTCTGCGGCCTGTTCGCGGAGCTCCTGGGCCTGCCGTCGGTCTCCGTGGACGACAACTTCTTCGACCTGGGCGGCCACTCGCTGCTCGCGACCCGGCTGGTCAGCCGGATCCGCGCCGCGTTCGGCGTCGAACTGGCCATCCGCACCGTCTTCGAGCACCCCACCCCCGCCGGACTGATCTCCTGGCTGGCCGGCACCGGCAACGTGCCCGAGGCCCGGCGCCCGCTCACCGTGATGGACAAGCCGGAGGAGATCCCGCTGTCCTTCGCCCAGCTGCGGCTGTGGTTCGTCGACAAGATCGACGGCGGGGCCGGCACGTACAACATCCCGCTCGTGGTGCGGCTGCGCGGCTCGCTCGACGAGGAGGCGCTGCAGGCCGCGATCGGCGACGTGATCGCCCGGCACGAGAGCCTGCGCACCGTCTTCCCCGACCGGGACGGCACCCCGCGCCAGCACATCCTGTCCGCCGCCGAGGCCACGCCGGTCATGGGCGTGACCGAGATCGCCGCGGAGGAACTGGCCGACGCCATGGCGGAACGGGCCGGGATCGGCTTCGACCTGGCGACCGAGGCGCCCGTGCGCGCCCATCTGTTCCGCGTGTCCGAGGAGGACCACGCGCTGCTCATGCCGGTGCACCACATCGCCGGCGACGGCTGGTCCCTGGTGCCGCTCACCCGCGACCTGGAGACCGCCTACACCGCCCGCAGCCAGGGCCGGGTCCCCGACTGGCGGCCGCTGCCGGTGCAGTACGCGGACTACACGCTGTGGCAGCGCGAGATCCTGGGCGACGAGAACGACCCCGCCTCCGCCATCCGCGGCCAGCTCGCCTTCTGGAAGCGGTACCTGGCCGGGCTGCCGGAGGAGGTCACCCTGCCCACCGACCGGCCCCGGCCGGCCGTCGCCTCCTACCGCGGCGAGACCCTGCGGTTCGACCTCACCCCGGAGCTGTACCAGCAGCTCCTGAAGTGCTCCCGCGAGTTCGACGTCAGCCCGTTCATGGTCGTGCAGACCGTGCTGGCCGCGCTGCTGAGCAAGCTCGGCGCCGGGGACGACGTCCCGCTCGGCATCTCCATCGCCGGCCGCACCGACGAGGCGCTGGACGACCTGGTGGGCTTCCTCGTCAACACCCTCGTCCTGCGCACCGACCTGAGCGGCGACCCGCGGTTCGACGACCTGCTCGGCAAGGCCCGCGCCGACGGCCTGGCCGCCTTCGCCAACCAGGACCTGCCGTTCGAGCGGCTGGTCGAGGCCGTCAACCCCGAGCGGTCGGCCGGCCGGCACCCGCTCATCCAGATCGGCCTCGGCTTCCAGAACAACGCGACGCCCACCCTGGACCTGCCCGGCCTCGACGCGTGGATCGAGCCGGCCGTCACCCACACCGCCAAGCTGGACCTGCTCTTCGACTTCCGCGAGGTCCAGGGCGAGGGCGAGGACCCCGGCCACATGGTGTGCGCCGTCGAGTACGCGACCGACCTGTACGACCGCTCCACCGTCGAGCTGCTCGTCGAGCGGCTGGTGCGGATGCTGGACGGGGCGACCGGCCGGCCGGACAGCCGGCTCAGCGAACTGGACGTGCTCCGCGACGACGAGCGCCGCCGCGTCCTCGTCGACTGGAACGACACCGCGCGCGCCGTCGACTTCGACACCCTGCCCGCCCTGTTCGCCGCCCAGGTCGCCCGCACGCCCGAGGCCCTGGCCCTGGTCGCCGGGGCCGAGGAGCTGTCGTACGCCGACCTGGAGGGACGGGTCAACCGGCTCGCCCGGCAGCTCGTCGCCCGGGGGATCGGCGCGGAGGACCGCGTCCTGCTGGTCATGCCGAAGTCGGTGGACCTGGTCGTCGCCCAGCTCGCCGTGGTCACCGCGGGCGCCGCGTTCGTCCCGGTCGACCCCGCCTACCCGCGCGACCGGGTCGCGTTCATGGCCGGGGACTGCGCGCCCGCCCTGCTGCTGACCTGCGCCGAGGTCGCGGGGATGGCCGCGGAGGTGATCCCGGACACGCCCCGGCTGGTGGTCGACGACGCCGCCACCGCGGCGGAGATCGCCGCACGGGCGGACACCCGGCTCACCGACACCGAGCGGGTCCGGCCCGCCTCGGTCGACCACGCCGCCTACGTCATCTACACCTCCGGCTCGACCGGCCGCCCCAAGGGCGTCGTCGTGACCCACCGGGGCATCGGCAACCTCGCCGCCGCGCAGATCGAGCGGTTCGCGATCCGCCGGGACAGCCGGGTCGTCCAGTACGCGACGCCCAGCTTCGACGCGGCCGTCTCCGAGACCTGCATCGCCCTGCTGCGGGGTGCCGCGCTGGTGCTCCCGGTCGACACCGGCCTGCTGCTCGGCGACGCGCTGGCCCGCTTCCTCACCGAGTACCGCGTCACCCACGCCACCATCCCGCCGGTCGCGCTGACCGGCCTCGACCCGGCCGCCGTGCCGGCCGGCATGGTGCTCACGGTCGCCGGTGAGGCCTGCCCGGCGGAACTGGCCGGCACCTGGTCCCACGGCCGCCGCATGATCAACGCCTACGGCCCGACCGAGACCACGGTGTGCGCCACGATGAGCGAGCCGCTCACCGAGGCGGCCGTCCCGCCCATCGGCGCCCCGATCGCCAACATGCGGGCGTACGTCCTCGACGCCCGGCTCAGCCCGGTCCCGGTCGGTGTCGCCGGCGAGCTGTACGTGTCCGGTGTCGGCCTGGCCCGCGGCTACCTGAACCGGCCGGACCTGACCGCGGAGCGGTTCGTCGCCGCGCCCTTCGGCACGCCGGGGGAGCGGATGTACCGCACCGGCGACGTCGTGTACTGGCGCGCCGACGGCCGGCTGGAGTTCGTCGGCCGCGCCGACGACCAGATCAAGCTGCGCGGCTTCCGCGTGGAGCTGGACGAGATCGCCGGGGTGCTCACCGACCAGCCGCAGGTGGCGTCGGCGGCCGTCGTGATCCGCGAGGACCGGCCCGGCGAGCGCAAGCTCGTCGGGTACGTGGTGCCCGCCCAGGACGCCGGCGACGCCCGCGACACCGGTCTGGAGACCGACCAGGTCGACAAGTGGCAGGTCGTCAACGACGAGGTGTACGGGGCCACCGCCGAGGACGGCCCACCGCTCGGCGAGAACTTCGCGGGCTGGCACAGCAGTTACGACGGCTCCGTGCTCCCCGAGGAGGAGATGCGCGCCTGGCGCGCGGCCACCGTCGAGCGGATCATGGAGCTGAGACCGCGCCGCGTGCTGGAGATCGGCGTCGGCGCCGGTCTGATCATGGCGCCGGTCGCCCCGCACGTGGAGCTGTACTGGGGCACCGACCTGTCCGGCACCGTCATCGAGACCCTGCGGCGCCAGACCGCGGACGACCCGGTGCTGTCCGCGCGGACCCGGTTCACCGCCACCCCGGCGCACCGCCTGGACGGCGTGCCGGAGGGGACGTTCGACACCGTCGTCATCAACTCCGTGGCGCAGTACTTCCCGAGCGCGGACTACCTGACCGAGGTCATCGGCAAGGCGTTCGGCCTGCTCGGCGACAGCGGCGCGGTCTTCCTCGGCGACATCCGCGACTTCCGGCTGCTGCGCTGCATGCGGGCGGGCGTCCACCGCGTCGGCAACCCCGGCGACAGCGCCGCCGAAGCGCGGGCCGCGGTCGACCGGGCGGTCGAGCGGGAGACCGAACTGCTCGTCGACCCGGGCCTGTTCGACACCCTCGCCGACGTCCTGGACGGCTTCGGCGGCGTCGACGTCCGGATCAAGCAGGGCGCGTACGACAACGAACTGAGCCGCTACCGCTACGACGTGGTGCTGCACAAGCGCCCCTCGGAGACGGTCTCGCTCGCCTCGGTGCCGACCCTCGCCTGGGACGCCGCCGGCGGCCTCGCCCGACTGGCCGCGCGGCTGCGCCGGGCGGAGACGGCCGCGCTGCGCGTCACCGGCATCCCCAACGGGCGGCTCGCCGCCGACCTGGTCGCCGTCGCCGAGATCGACGGCGTCCCGGTGCCGGACGGCATCGCCGTGGGCGCGCTGACCGACATCGGCGCCCGCAGCGGCCACCGGACCCTGCTCACCTGGACGTCCGGGGCGGCCGACGGCCGGCTGGACGCCGTGTTCCTGCCGGCCGGTGACGCCGGCGCACCGCTGCCCGCCTACCGGGACCTGTACCTGCCCGGCCCGGCGCCCGAGCGGTACGCCAACGACCCGCTCGCCGGACGCAAGGACGGCGCCCTGGTCACCGCGGTGCGCGACGCGCTCGCCGCGCGCCTGCCCGACTACATGGTGCCCGCCGCGCTGGTCGTCCTGGACGCGCTGCCGGTCACCCCGAACGGCAAGCTCGACCAGAAGGCGCTGCCCGCCCCCGACGCCGCCGCCTCCGCCTCGCACCTGGCGCCCGCCACCCCCGAGGAGGAGACCGTCGCCCGGATCTTCGCCGAGGTGCTCGGGCTGGCCCGGGTCGGCGCGGACGACGACTTCTTCCGCCAGGGCGGCGACAGCATCGTCTCCATCCAGCTGGTCAGCAAGGCCCGGGCCGCGGGGCTCGAGCTCACCGCGCAGGACGTGTTCGCCCACCGCACCGTACGGGCCATCGCCGCGGCGGCCACGCGGACGCCCGACGACACCGGACCGGCGGACCCCGCGGCCGGCAGCGAGTGGGACATCCCCCTGGTCACCCAGGACGAGCTGGACGAGTTCGCATCGAATTGGAGCGTTTAGTCAATGAGCACCGAGCCCTCGTCGCTGGAAGCCGTGCTGCCGCTCACCCCGCTGCAGGAAGGCCTGCTCTTCCACGCGCAGTACGACGAGCAGGACGGACCGGACGTCTACGTCATGCAGCTCGGCATGGACATCGACGGACCGCTCGACGTCCCCGCCCTGCACACCGCCGCCCGGGCCCTGCTCCAGCGGCACGGCAACCTGCGCGCGGGCTTCCGGGACGACGGGGCACGCCCCCTGCAGTTCATCCCGGTGACGGCCGAGCCGCCCTGGCGGGAGGTCGACCTGACCGGCCTGCCCGAGCCGGAGCGGGACACCGCGCTGCGCGAGGTCACCGAGCGGGACCGGGCCGCCCGTTTCGACCTGCACCGGCCGCCGCTGCTGCGGTTCACCGTCGTGCGCACCGCGCCGCTGCGGCACCGGCTGCTGGTCACCAACCACCACATCCTGCTGGACGGCTGGTCGGCGCCGGTCCTGGTGCGGGAGCTGTTCGAGCTGTACGCGGCCGGCGGTGACCCGGCGGCGCTGCCCCCGGTGACGCCGTACCGCTACCACCTGGGATGGCTCGCCAAGCGGGACCGCGCCGCCGCCGGCCGCGCCTGGCGGCGGGCGCTCGACGGGATCGACGGGCCGACCCTGCTGGCCGCCCTGCCCGACGACCGCTCCGCCGCCGTGCTGCCCAGCAAGGTCAGCGCCCGGCTGTCGCAGGAGAGCACCGACCGGCTCACCGGGCGGGTGCGCGAACTCGGCCTCACCCTCAACACCGTCGTGCAGGCCGCCTGGGGGCTGCTGCTGGGCCGGCTGACCGACCGCACCGACGTCACCTTCGGCATGACCCTCGCCGGCCGGCCGCCGGAGATCCCCGGCGTGCACACCATGGTCGGCCTGTTCCTCAACACCGTGCCGGTACGGGTCCGCCTCGAGCACGACGAGACGCTGCTCGCGCTGTGCCGGCGGCTCCAGGACGAGCAACGCGTCCTGATGGAACACCAGTTCCTCGGGCTCGCGGAGATCCAGCGGGCGGCCGGGCACGGCGACCTCTTCGACACCCTCACCGTCACGGAGAACTTCCCCGTCGACCCGGCGGCGCTCACCCTCCCCGGCGGGCTCTCGGTCGCCGGGGTGTTCTCCACCGACGGCGCGCACTACCCGCTCGCCCTCATGGTCATCCCCGGCACCGAGCTGGAGCTGCGCTTCACCTACCGCGCCGACGCGTTCGACGAGGCCCGCATGGAGGCGTACAGCCGCGCGCTGACCGCCGTCCTGGAGTCCTTCGTCGCCGACCCGTCCGTGACCGCCGGCGCGGTCGACGTGCTGGACGCCGGGGAACGGTCCCGGCTGCTGCGGGAGTGGAGCCCGCCGCCCGTCCCCGCCGAGGCCCGCACCCTGCCGGAACTGCTGGCGCTGCGCACCGCCGAGAACCCGGACCGGGAGGCGCTGGTGTGCGGCGGCCTCTCGCTGACCTACGCGGAACTGACCGACCGGGTGGAGCGGATCGCCGCCTGGCTGCGCGAGCGCGGGGTGCGCGACGAGGAACCCGTCGGCATCTCCATGGAGCGCTCCGCCGAGTACGTCCTCGCCGTGCTGGGCGTGATCCGCGCGGGCGCCGTGTACGTCCCGCTCGACCGGCGCTGGCCCGCCGCCCGGCGCGAACACGTCCTCGCCGACAGCGGCATCTCGCTGATCCTGGAACAGGGCGACCTGCCCGCCCACCACCCGCTGCCCGAGGGCGGCGTGCCGATGCCGCCCGGCGCCGGACGCGTCGCGTACATCATGTACACCTCCGGCTCGACCGGCCGCCCGAAGGGCGTCGCCGTCACCCACCGGGGCATCGGCGACCTGGCCGCCGACGGCCTGTTCGCGTCCGGCGCGCAGGAGCGGGTGCTGCTCCAGTCGGCGCACGCCTTCGACGCCTCGACCTACCAGATGTGGATCCCGCTGCTGAACGGCGCCACCCTGGTCGTCGGCCCGCCCGGCGAACCGGACATCGCCACCATCGGCCGCACCCTCGTCGAGGACCGGATCACCGCCACCCTGTTCACCACCGGCCTGTTCCGGCTGATCGCCGCCGAGGCACCCGAGACCTTCCGGCCGCTGCGCGAGGTGTGGACCGGCGGCGAGGTGCTGCCCGCCGCCTCCGTGCGCCAGGTCCTGGACGCCTGCCCGGACATCACGGTCGTCAACGCCTACGGACCGACCGAGGTCACCGTCATGGCCGCCGCGCACCGGCTGCCGGCGGGCGGACCCGTACCGGAACCGGTGCCCATCGGCCGCCCCCTCGACGGCAAGCGCGTCCTCGTCCTCGACAGCGGCCTGCGGCTGTGCCCGCCCGGCGTCGCGGGCGAGCTGTACGTCGCCGGCGTCGGCCTGGCCCGCGGCTACGTCGGCCGCGCCGACCTGACCGCCGAGCGGTTCGTCGCCGACCCGTAC
Source organism: Streptomyces sp. NPDC016640 (assembly GCF_043076215.1). Classification (NCBI taxonomy): domain Bacteria; kingdom Bacillati; phylum Actinomycetota; class Actinomycetes; order Kitasatosporales; family Streptomycetaceae; genus Streptomyces; species Streptomyces sp. NPDC016640. The sequence continues at coordinate 394,146 of NZ_JBIBRG010000005.1, read as the reverse complement.
GGGGAGCCGGGCGCCCGGCTGTACCGCACCGGCGACGTGGTGCGCTGGCGCGAGGACGGCCTGCTGGAGTTCGTGGGCCGGAGCGACAACCAGGTGAAGCTGCGCGGCTTCCGCATCGAACCGGGCGAGATCGAGGCCGTGCTCGCCGGGCACCCCGCCGTCGGCCAGATCGCCGTCACCGTCCGCGAGGACCGGCCCGGAGTGCGCCAGCTGGTCGGCTACGCCGTCCCGGCCGCCGGCGTCCTGCTGGACACCGGGGAACTGCGGACCTGGGCGGCCGAACGGCTGCCCGACTACATGGTGCCCCGGCCCGTCGTCGTCCTGGACGCGCTGCCGCTGACCACCAACGGCAAGCTGGACGTCCGCGCGCTGCCCGCGCCCGAGCACACCGAGGAGGAGACCAGACGACCGCGCACCCCGCACGAGGAGCTGCTGTGCGGGCTGTTCGCCGAGGTGCTCGGCCTCGAGTCGGTCTCCGTGCACGACAACTTCTTCGAACGGGGCGGGCATTCGCTGCTCGCCACCCGCCTGGTCAGCCGGGTCCGCTCGGTGCTCGGCGTCGAACTGCCCATCCGCCGGGTCTTCGAGGAGCCGACCGTGGCCGCGCTCGCCGCCCGGCTCACCGACACTCCGGCGGCGGCCCGGCCCGCGCTGCGCCCGGCGGACCGCCCGGAGCGGGTGCCGCTGTCCTTCGCCCAGCGCAGGCTCTGGTTCCTCAACCGCATGGAGGGGCCGAGCGCCACCTACAACATCCCGTTCGCCGTACGCCTGTCCGGCGCGCTGGACACGGCGGCGCTGACCGCCGCGTTCAACGACGTGGTCGCCCGGCACGAGGCGCTGCGCACCGTGTTCCCGGACACCGACGGCGAACCCTGGCAGCAGGTCCTGCCCGCCGGGCGGGCCCTCGTGGACATCGAGGTCTCCGACGTCGCCGGGGCCGGCCTGCCCGCCGCCCTGCACGCGGCCGGCACGGCCGGCTTCGACCTCGCCGTCGACCTGCCGGTGCGGGGGTGGCTGTTCCGGCTCGCCCCCGACGAGCACGTGTTCTGCGTGGTCGTGCACCACATCGCCGGCGACGGCTGGTCCCAGGCGCCGCTGGTCCGCGACCTGTCGACGGCCTACCGGGCCCGCCTCGACGGCACCGCCCCCGACTGGCGGCCGCTGCCGGTGCAGTACGCCGACTACGCGCTCTGGCAGCGCGAACTGCTCGGCGACGAGAACGCCGACGACAGCCAGGCCGCGGCCCAGCTGGCCTACTGGAGCGAGCGTCTGGCCGGCGCCCCGCAGGAGCTGGAACTCCCCACGGACCGGCCCCGCCCGGCGGTCGCCGGCCACGAGGGCGGCGCCGTGCCGGTGCGCGTCGACGCCGCGCTCACCGAGCAGCTGCGGGCGCTCGCCGCGAAGACCGACACCACGCCCTTCATGGTGTTCCAGGCCGCCCTGGCCGCGCTGCTGTCCCGGCTCGGCGCCGGCGACGACATCCCGATCGGCACCCCGGTCGCCGGCCGCACCGACGCGGCGGCCGACGACCTGATCGGATTCTTCGTCAACACCCTGGTGCTGCGCACCGACGTCTCCGGCGACCCGAGTTTCGTCGAACTGCTGCGCAGGGCCCGGGCGGCCGCGCTGGGCGCCTACGCCCACCAGGACCTGCCGTTCGAGCGGCTGGTCGACCTGGTCGGCGCCGACCGCTCGCTGTCCCACAACCCCCTGTTCCAGGTGATCCTGGCCTACCAGAACAACGACCTGCGCGAGGTCGAACTGCCCGGCCTGCGGGTCACCCCGCACGAGATGCTGCTGCCGGTCGCCAAGGTGGACCTGGAACTCACCCTGGTCGAGGACAGCGCCGGAGACGGCATCTCCGGACTGCTGAACTACGCGACCGACCTGTTCGACCGGAGCAGCGCGGAGCGCATCGCCGCACACCTGGTGGCCCTGCTGCGGGCCGCCGTCGCCGACCCGGCCCGGCCGGTGCGCGCGCTGGAGATCCTGCCGCCCGCACAGCGCGAGCAGCTGCTCACCGGCTGGAACGACACCGCCCGTACGGTGCCCGTGGGCACCGTGGCGGAGCTGTTCGCCGAGCGGGCCGCCGCCCACGCCACCCGGCCCGCGGTCGTCTCCGACACGGCCACCGTGGACTACGCCACGCTCGCCGGCCGGGTCAACCGGCTCGCCCGGCTGCTCATCGAGCGCGGGGCGGGACCGGAGGACCGGGTCGCGCTCGTCCTGCCGCGGTCCCTGGACCTCACCACCGCCCTGCTCGCGGTGATGACCGCCGGCGCCGCCTACGTACCGGTCGACCCGAACCACCCCGCCGACCGCATCGAGTACATGCTCACCGACGGCGACCCGGTGCTCGTGGTCACCCTCACCGGGCTGGCGGACCGGCTGCCGGACCAGATCGCCGAGCCGGTCTTCCTGGACGGCCCCGGGGTCGCCGAGGCACTCGCCCGCCACTCCGGGGCCGAGGTCACCGACGCCGACCGGCGGGCCCCGCTCTCCGTCGACCACCCCGCCTACGTGATCTACACCTCCGGGTCCACCGGCCGCCCCAAGGGCGTCGTCGTCGGGCACCGGGGACTGGGCAGCCTGGCCGCCTGGCAGGCCGGCCACCTCGGCGTGAGCGAACACAGCAGGGTCGGGCAGTTCGCCGCGCCCAGCTTCGACGCCGCCGCCTGGGAGACGGTGATGGCGCTGCTCAACGGCGCCACCCTGGTGCTGGCCCCCGCCGACGGGCCGGTCCTCGGCGACGCCCTCACCGCCTTCCTGCGCGAGCGGGCCGTCACCCACGCCACCCTGACCCCGACCGCCCTGTCCGGCGCCGACCCGGAGACGGCGCCCGACGGCCTGACCCTGGTGCTCGCCGGCGAGGCCGTCCCCCGCGAGCTGGTGGCCCGCTGGGCGCCCGGCCGCCGGGTGGTCAACGCCTACGGCCCCACCGAGACCACCGTGTGCGCCACGGCGTCCGGCCCGGTGGACGGCACCGTCACCCCGCCCATCGGCGGGCCCATCGCCAACACCCGGGTCCACGTCCTGGACGGCGCGCTCAACCTGTGCCCGGTCGGCGTCGCGGGCGAACTGTACGTGGCGGGCACCGGACTGGCGCGCGGCTACCTGGCGCGCCCCGGGCTGACGGCGGAGCGGTTCGTCGCCGACCCGTTCGGCGCGCCCGGCGCCCGGCTGTACCGCACCGGCGACGTGGTGCGGTGGCGGGCCGACGGCACGCTGGAGTTCGTCGGCCGCCGGGACGACCAGGTCAAGCTGCGCGGCTTCCGCATCGAACTCGGCGAGGTCGAGGCGGCGGTGGCCGGCTGCCCCGGGGTGGACACCGCCGCGGTCGTCGTCCGCGAGGACCGGCCCGGAGTACGGCAGCTGGTCGCCTACGCGGTACCGGACGACGGCGCCGACTGCGCGCCCGACGCCGTACGCGCCCACGCGGCCGGGCGGCTGCCGGAGTACATGGTGCCGCAGGCGGTCGTCGTCCTGGACGCGCTGCCGCTGACCGTGAACGGCAAGCTGGACCACGCGGCGCTGCCCGCGCCCGAGTTCGGCGGCGACGACGGCGGCCGGGCGGCGGCGACCGACGCGGAGAAGATCGTCGCCGAGGCGTTCCGCGAGGTCCTGGGACTGTCGGAGGTCGGCGTCGACACCGGCTTCTTCGAACTCGGCGGCGACAGCATCGTCTCCATCAAGCTGGTCGGCCTGGTCCGCAGGGGCGGCCTGGTCATCACGCCCCGGGACGTGTTCGAGCACAAGACCGTGGCGGGCCTCGCGGCCGTCGCGCGCAGCGTGGACGACCTGCCCGAGCAGGACCCGGACGCCGGCATCGGCGAGGTGCCGCTCACCCCGATGACCCACTGGCTGCGCGAACTGGGCGGCCGCACCGAACGCTTCCACCAGTCGGTGCTGCTGCGGGTGCCCGCGGGGCTCGGCCGGGAGCCGCTGACCACCGCCGTGGGCACCGTGCTCGACCACCACGACGCGCTGCGGCTGCGGCTGTCGGACACGGCGGGCCAGTGGTCGTACGAGGTACGGGCGCGCGGCGCGGTCGACGCCGGTGGCTGCGTCACCCGGGTCGACGTCACCGGCGCCGGGCCCGGGGAACTGCGGGCCGCGATCGCGCACCACGCCGAGCGGGCCGTCGGCGAACTGGCGCCGGCGGACGGCGAGATGCTGCGGGTGGTCTGGTTCGACGCCGGGGCGGACGCCCCGGGCCGGCTGCTGCTCGTCGCCCACCACCTGGTGGTCGACGGGGTGTCCTGGCGGATCCTGGTGCCCGACCTGGCCGCCGCCTGGCAGGCCGCCGCGTCCGGCACCGAGGCCGCGCTGGAGCCGGTCGGCACGGCGTGGCGGCGCTGGGCCCAGTGGCTCGGCGAACTGGCCGTGCAGCCCGCCCGGGCCGCGCAGGTCGCCTGGTGGGCGGACCAGCTGCGCGACGAGGACGTGCCGGTGACCGCCGAGAAGCGCGACCCGGCCCTCGACACCATGGGCACCCAGGACGCGCTCGCCCTCACCCTGCCCGAAGAGGTCACCGAGCGGCTGCTGACCGCCGTACCGGCCGCGGCCCGCTGCTCGGTGGAGGACGTGTTCCTGACGGCGTTCGCCCTCGCGGTCGCCGACTGGCGCAGGCGGCGCGGACTCGGCGCCGGCACCTCCGTGCTGGTGGACGTCGAACGCCACGGCCGGCAGATACCGCCCGGCCACGACCTCGACGTCTCCCGCACGGTCGGCTGGTTCACCAGCCTCGCCCCGGTGCGCCTCGACCCCGGGCCGGTCTCCTGGGGCCAGGTGTTCACCAGTTCCTCCGCCCTGCACAAGGCGCTCTCCCGGGTCAAGGAGACCCTGCGCGAGATGCCCGACGAGGGCGTCGGATACGGCCTGCTGCGCCACCTCAACCCGCGTACCCGCGACGAGCTGGCCGCCTGCGAACCGCCCCAGTTCGGCTTCAACTACCTGGGCCGCACGGTGGTCTCCGACGAGTCGGCCGGGGACGACTGGAGCATGTCGGCCGACGGCGAGGTGCTGCGCGAACTGGGCGGCGGCGACCCGCACATGCCGGCCCCGCACGCGGTCTCCCTCAACGTGGTCGTCGAGGACGGACCGGCCGGACCGCGCCTGGTCGCCAACTGGACCTGGCCACGCCGCCTGCTGGAACCCGACGAACCGCGCCGGCTGGCCGAGGGCTGGTTCCGCGCGCTCACCGCCCTCGCCGACCACGCGGCGGAGGAACGGCCCGCCGGCCTCACCCCCTCGGACCTGTCACTGATCGACCTCGAACTCGACGACCTCGGGGTGCTGGAAGCGGAATGGAGGAAGACCCAGTGAGCAGCAACGACCTCTTCGAGGACATCCTTCCCCTGGCACCACTGCAGGAAGGGATGCTCTTCCACGCGACCTACGACCAGGACGCCCTGGACGTCTACACCGTCCGGCTGGCCATCGACTTCGAGGGCCCCTTCGACCTGGACGTCTTCCGCGACGCGGTACGCGCTCTGCTGGTCCGCCGGAGCAACCTGCGGGCCGGGTTCCTCTCGGAGAACCTGAGCAGGCCGGTCAGCGTCGTCCCGCGCGCGTTCGAGACCCCGGTCGTCGTGCACGACCTGTCCGGCCTCGGCGCGGACGAACGGACGGCGCGGCTCACCGCACTGGACGCGGCCGAGCGGGCCGTGCGCTTCGACCTCACCGCCCCGCCGCTGCTGCGGTTCACCGTGGTGCGGCTGGCCGAGGACGGCTGGCGGCTGATGTTCGCCTGCCACCACATCCTGCTGGACGGCTGGTCCATGCCGATCGTGCTCGGCGAACTGTTCGCGCTGTACGGCGCGCGCGGGGCCGCCTCCGCCCTGCCGCCCGCCGCCCCCTTCAAGCTGTACCTGGCGTGGCTGCGCAAGCAGGACAAGGAGCGGAGCCTGGCGGCCTGGCGGTCCGCGCTCGACGGCCTGCGCGGCCCCACCCTGGTCGCCCCCGACGCCGACGGCACCGTGGCGGCGCTGCCCGGCCGGGTCACCGCCGACCTGCCCGCCGGAGCGAGCGCGCGCCTGACCGCGCTCGCCCGCAGGCTGGGCATCACCGTCAACACCGCGGTGCAGGTCGCCTGGGGCCTGCTGCTGTCCCGGCTCACCGGCTCCGAGGACGTCGTCTTCGGCGCGACCGTCTCCGGGCGCCCGCCCGAGCTCGAGGGCGTCGAGACGATGGTCGGCCTGTTCATCAACACGGTGCCGGTGCGCGTCCGGCTCGCCGCCGGCGAGACCCTGCGCGACCTGCTGCTGCGGGTCCAGGACGAGCAGTCCGCCCTCCTGGACCACCACTACCTCGGACTGACCGAGGTCCAGCGCGCGGCGGGCCACGGCCGCCTCTTCGACAGCCTGGTCGCCTTCGAGAGCTACCCGGTGGACGCGGACTCGCTGCAGTCGTCGATCGGCGGTCTCACCGTGACCGGCGTCTCCGGCGACGACGCCACGCACTACCCGCTGACGCTGATCGTCGTACCCGGCGAGCGCCTGCAACTGCGTCTCGGTCATCAGGGGAGCCTGTTCACCCCCGAGGCCGCCGGTGCTCTGCTGGACGCGCTGGAACGCCTGCTGACGGGCGTCGCCGACGACGACACGCCGGCGGTGACCGACGCGCTGGCGGCGGTCGCCGTGCCCGAGGGGTGGCCGGCCGCCGCGGAGAGCGCCGGGGGCGCCGGCCCGTCGGTGTCCGACCTGACCGTCGTCTCCGGCGGGGGCCGGGCGCCGAGGACACCGCACGAGGAGGTCCTGTGCGGGCTGTTCGCCGAGGCCCTCGGCGTGCCCCAGGTCTCCATCGACGACAACTTCTTCGACCTGGGCGGCCATTCGCTGCTCGCCACCCGGCTGGTCAGCCGGGTGCGCAGCGTCTTCGACATCGAACTGCCGGTGCGTGCCCTGTTCGACGCGCAGACGGTGGCGGCGCTCGCGGAGCGGGTGGCCGGTTCGGCGGCGGGCGGACGTCCGCCGGTGCGCGCGGCCGAGGTGCGTCCCGAGCGGGTGCCGTTGTCGTTCGCCCAGCGGCGGCTGTGGTTCCTGAACCGGATGGAGGGGCCGAGCGGGACGTACAACATCCCGCTGGCGGTCCGGCTGTCCGGCGCCCTGGACGTGGCGGCGCTGCGGCACGCCCTGGTGGACGTCGTGGGGCGGCACGAGTCGCTGCGCACGGTGTTCCCGGACGTGGACGGGGAGCCCTGGCAGGAGGTGGTGCCCGTCGCCGGGGTGGCCCTGCCGCTGGAGGTCGTCGAGGTGACCGAGGAAGGTCTGAAGCGGGCGCTGGCGTCGGCCGCCGCGGCCGGCTTCGACCTGGCGGCGGACCTGCCGGTGCGGGCGTCGCTGTTCCGGGTCACCGAGTCCGAGCACGTGCTGTGCGTCGTGATGCACCACATCGCGGGCGACGGCTGGTCGCAGGCCCCGCTGGCGCGGGATCTGGGCGCGGCCTACCGGGCGCGGACCGCAGGTGCGGCCCCCGACTGGCAGCCGCTGCCGGTGCAGTACGCGGACTACGCGCTGTGGCAGCGGGACGTGCTCGGCGGCGAGGAGGACGAGGACTCGCCGATCGCGGGACAACTGGCGTACTGGCGGGAGGCGTTGCAGGGTCTCCCGGACGAGCTGAGGCTTCCGGTGGACCGGGCGCGTCCGGCGGTGGCGTCGTACCGCGGCGGTCTGGTGTCGGTGGAGCTGGGTGCCCGCCTGCACCGGGACCTGGTGGGTCTGGCGCGCTCGACGCGCTCGAGCCTGTTCATGGTGCTGCAGGCCGGTGTGGCGGGGCTGCTGTCCCGGCTGGGCGCGGGAGAGGACGTTCCGCTGGGGACGGCGATCGCGGGCCGTACGGACGCGGCGCTGGACGAGCTGGTCGGGTTCTTCGTGAACACGCTGGTGCTGCGCACCGACGTGTCGGGGGACCCGGGGTTCAAGGATCTGGTGGAGCGGGTCCGGGTGACGGACCTGGCGGCGTACGCGCATCAGGACCTGCCGTTCGAGCAGCTGGTGCACGCGGTGCAGCCGGCGCGGTCGCTGGCGCGGCACCCGCTGTTCCAGGTGATGATCGTGCTGCAGAACAACGCGGTCGCCTCGCTGGACCTGCCCGGTCTGACCGCCCGCCCGATCGACGGCGAGATCGGGGCGGCGAAGTTCGACCTCGGCTTCAACTTCGTCGAGCGCAAGGACGCCACGGGCGCGCCCGCCGGTATCGAGGTGACGGTCGAGTACAGCGCCGACCTGTTCGACGAGGACACGGTCGCCACCCTCGGCAGGCGTCTGATGCGCATGCTGACGCTGGCCGTCGCCGACCCCGCCATGCCGCTGAGCCGGCTCGACCTGCTCGAACCGCGCGAGTGGCAGCAGCTGCTGACCGGCCGGCCCGGCATCGGGCACGCCGACGGACCCGAACCCTCCGACACCCTCGTCGGGCTCTTCGCGGCGCAGGCGGCGCGCACCCCGGACCGGCCCGCGGTCCTCGCCGAGGACGCCGAACTGAGCTACGCCGAACTCGACGAGCGCTCCGCCCGGCTGGCCGGACTGCTCGCCGCCCGCGGCGTGCGCCGCGGCGACGTCGTCGCCGTCGCCGTGCCCCGCTCGGCCGCCCTCACCGTCGGGCACCTGGCGGTGCTGCGGGCCGGCGCCGTCTGCCTGCCGGTCCGGCCGGACGACCCGGCCGAGCGGATCGCCCGCGTCCTCGCCAAGGTGGCGCCCGCCGCCGTCCTCACCACGCGGGACGCGGCCCGCGCGCTGCCCGCGACCGTGCCCCGGACGGTGCTGGTCGACGACCCCGCGGCCGTGCACGCGGCCCCGGTCCGCGAGCTGCCGGCGCCGCTGCCGGACGCACCCGCCTACCTGATCCACACGCCCGGCGCGAGGAACGTCCTCGTGCCCCACCGGGGCGTCGTGAACCGGCTGCTGTGGACGCGCGACACCTACGGCCTCGGCCCCGACGACCGGGTGCTGCACAAGGCCCACGAGGACCTCGACGTCTGCGTCTGGGAGCAGTTCGCCCCGCTGGCCGCCGGCTCCGCCCAGGTGGTCGCCGGGCCCGGCCGCGACCGCGACCCGGTCCACCTGGCCCGGCTGATCCGCCGCGCCGGCGTGACCACGGTGTACTTCGCGCCGTCGATGCTGGAGGTGTTCCTCGCCGAGCCGGAGGCCGCCCACTGCACCGGACTGCGCCGCGTGCTGTGCGGCGGCGAGCCCCTGCCCGTCGGTCCGCCCGACCGGTTCCGGGCCCTGCCGGCCGGAGCGGAACTGCACGTCCTGCACGGTCCCACGGAGTCCTCCGACGCCCTGGCCTGGGACGGCACCACCGGCACGGCCGTCGCCCACCCGCCGGCGGGCCGGCCGGTCCGCAACACCCGCGTCCACGTCCTCGACGCGCACCTCGCCCCGCTGCCCGCCGGCAGCGCCGGCGAACTCTACGTGGGCGGCGCGCAGGTGGCGCACGGCTACCTCGGCCGCCCGGACCTGACGGCGGAACGGTTCGTGGCCGACCCGTACGGCCCGCCCGGCTCCCGGCTCTTCCGCACCGGCGACCTGGCCCGGATCACCCGGGACGGGACGGTCGAGCTCCTCGGGCGCACCGACGACCGGATCACCGTCGGCGGCCGGCCCGTCGAACCCGCCGAGATCGAGCACGTCCTCACCCGGCACCCCGCCGTGGGCGCCGCGCTCGTGACCGCCCGCCCGGGCCCCACCGGCACGACCGTGCTGGTCGCCCACCACGTGCCCGCCGACCCGGCGGCCCCGGCGGACGCCGAGACGCTGCGCGCGCACACCGCGGCCGTGCTCCCCGAGTACGCCGTCCCCGCCCACTACCTGGCCCTCGACGCCTTCCCGCGCACCGCCGACGGCCGGATCGACCGCGAGGCGCTGCCCGAGCCCCACCACAGCACCTCCCGCGCCCCGCGCAACGACATCGAGCGCACCCTGTGCGGACTCTTCGCCGACCTGCTCGGCAAGCCCGTCACCGGCATCGACGACAGCTTCTTCGACCTGGGCGGCCACTCCCTGCTCGCCACCCGGCTGGTCAGCCGGGTCCGTTCCACCTTCGGCATCGAACTGCCCTTCCGGGACATCTTCGACGCGCAGACGGTGGCCGCGCTCGCGGAGCGGGTGGCCGACTCCTCGACGGGCGGACGACCGCCGGTGCGCGCGGTGGCGGAGCGCCCGGAGCGGGTGCCCCTGGCCTTCGCCCAGCGGCGGCTGTGGTTCCTGAACCGGATGGAGGGGCCGAGCGGGACGTACAACGTCCCGCTGGCGGTCCGGCTCTCCGGCTCGCTCGACGTGGCGGCGCTCGCCGCCGCGGTCGAGGACGTGGTCGCCCGGCACGAGGCCCTGCGCACCGTGTTCCCCGAGACCGACGGCGAACCGTGGCAGCGGATCGTCCCGGCCGCGGAGGCCACCGTGCCCTTCGAGGTCGTCGAGGTGACCGAGGAGGCCCTGGAACCGGCGCTGGCGTCGGCCGCCGCGGCCGGCTTCGACCTGGCGGCGGACCTGCCGGTGCGGGCGTCGCTGTTCCGGGTCACCGAGTCCGAGCACGTGCTGTGCGTCGTGATGCACCACATCGCGGGCGACGGCTGGTCGCAGGCCCCGCTGGGGCGTGACCTCGCCGCCGCCTACCGCGCGCGCCTCGCGGGCACCGCGCCCGACTGGCAGCCGCTGCCGGTGCAGTACGCGGACTACGCGCTGTGGCAGCGGGACGTGCTCGGCGACGAGGAGGACGAGGACTCGCCGATCGCACAGCAGTCGGCCTACTGGCGCGAGGCGCTGGAAGGGCTGCCGGACGAGCTGGTCCTTCCGGTGGACCGGCCGCGTCCGGCGGTGGCGTCGTACCGCGGCGGTCTGGTGTCGGTGGAGCTGGATGCCCGCCTGCACCGGGACCTGACGGACCTGGCGCGCTCGACGCGCTCGAGCCTGTTCATGGTGCTGCAGGCCGGTGTGGCGGGGCTGCTGTCCCGGCTGGGCGCGGGAGAGGACGTTCCGCTGGGGACGGCGATCGCGGGCCGTACGGACGCGGCGCTGGACGAGCTGGTCGGGTTCTTCGTGAACACGCTGGTGCTGCGCACCGACGTGTCGGGGGACCCGGGGTTCAAGGATCTGGTGGAGCGGGTCCGGGTGACGGACCTGGCGGCGTACGCGCATCAGGACCTGCCGTTCGAGCAGCTGGTGCACGCGGTGCAGCCGGCGCGGTCGCTGGCGCGGCACCCGCTGTTCCAGGTGATGATCGTGCTGCAGAACAACGCGGTCGCCTCGCTGGACCTGCCCGGTCTGACCGCCCGCCCGATCGACGGCGAGACCTCCGCCGCGAAGTTCGACCTCGGCTTCAACTTCGTCGAACGCACCGACCTGGACGGCGCCCCGGCCGGCATCGACGTCTCCATCGAGTACAGCACCGACCTGTTCGACGCCGGCACCGTGCGGCTCATCGGCGAACGGCTCGCCCGGCTGCTCACCACCGGCGTGGCCGAGCCGGCGACGCCGCTCACCCGGATCGACCTCCTCGACGCCGCCGAGCGGGAGCTGCTGCTCACCGGCTTCAACGACACCGCCCGCCCGCTCGACCTGCCCGCCGCGACGGCATCCGGCTTCGCGCCGGAGACCCTCGCGGGGCTCTTCGCGGCGCAGGCGGCGCGCACCCCGGACCGGCCCGCGGTCCTCGCCGAGGACGCCGAACTGAGCTACGCCGAACTCGACGAGCGCTCCGCCCGGCTGGCCGCGCTGCTCGCCGCCCGCGGCGTGCGCCGCGGCGACGTCGTCGCCGTCGCCGTGCCCCGCTCGGCCGCCCTCACCGTGGCCCTGCTCGCCGCGACCAAGGCGGGCGCCGCCTATCTGCCCGTGGAGACCGACTACCCGGCCGAGCGCATCGCCTACATCCTCGGCGACGCCCGCCCGGCCGTCCTGGTCACCACCGCGGAGGCGCTGCGCGCCCTGCCCGAGGGCGTCAAGGGCACCGTCCGGCACCTCGTCGTACTGGACGACCTCGGCACCGACTGGGAACTGGCGGCCGTACCCGCCGACGCGCTGGGGGCGCTGCCCGGGCCGCTGCCGCAGTCGCCCGCCTACGTCATCTACACCTCCGGCTCCACCGGCCGCCCCAAGGGCGTCGTCGTGCCCCACCGGGGCATCGTGAACCGGCTGCTGTGGATGCAGGACGCCTACGGCCTCGGCCCCGACGACCGCGTGCTGCAGAAGACGCCGTCCGGGTTCGACGTCTCCGTCTGGGAGTTCTTCTGGCCGCTGGTGACCGGCTCGGTCCAGGTCGCCGCCCGCCCCGGAGGCCACCGGGACCCCGCCTACCTGGCCCGGATCCTCCAGGACGCGGCCATCACCACCGTGCACTTCGTGCCGTCGATGCTGGAGGTGTTCCTCGCCGAACCGGAGGCGGCCCGCTGCACCGGGCTGCGCCGCGTGCTGTGCAGCGGCGAAGCCCTGCCGGCCGGCCTGCGCGACCGGTTCCGGGCCGTGCTCGGCGGTGTGGAACTGCACAACCTCTACGGCCCCACCGAGGCCTCCGTCGACGTCACCGCCTGGGACTGCGCCACCGCCCCGGACACCGCGTCCGTGCCGATCGGCCGGCCCGTCTGGAACACCCGCACCTACGTGCTGGACGCCGCCCTCACCCCGGCCCCGCCCGGAAGCAGCGGCGAACTGTACCTGGGCGGCGTGCAGCTGGCGCACGGCTACCTCGGCCGGCCCGACCTGACGGCGGAACGGTTCGTGGCCGACCCGTACGGTCCGCCCGGCTCCCGGCTCTACCGCACCGGGGACGTCGCCCGGATCACCCGGGACGGGGTCATCGAGTTCCTCGGCCGTACCGACGACCAGGTGAAGATCCGCGGGCAGCGCATCGAGCCGGGCGAAATCGAGCACGCCCTCACCCGGCACCCCCGCGTCGGCAGCGCCGTCGTGAGCGCGCACCGGGACCCGTCGGGCGACACCCGCCTCGCCGCGTACGTCACCGCCGCCGACCCGGCCGCGCCCGTGGAGCCGGAGGAGCTGCGGGACCATCTCGCCGCCCTGCTGCCCGACCACATGGTGCCCGCCCACTACGCGGTCATCGACGCCGTGCCGGTCACCCCGAACGGCAAGGTCGACAAGAAGGCGCTGCCGGCGCCGCGCCTGCTCGACCGCGGGCCCGGCCGCGCGCCGCGCGACGGGACCGAGACGGCCCTCTGCGAGATCTTCGCCGAACTGCTCGGCCACGACACGGTCCACATCGACGACAACTTCTTCGAGCTCGGCGGCCACTCGCTGCTCGCCACCAAGCTCATCAGCCGCGTCCGGGACCGGCTCGGGGCGGAGATGTCGGTGGTGTCGATCTTCGAGGCGCCGACCGTGGCGACCCTCGCCGGGCGCCTCGGCCGGGACGGCGCGCCGGGCCCCACCGCCCCGCTGCTGACCCTGCGCCCCGGCGGCACGGACACCCCGCTGTTCTGCGTGCACCCGCTCGGCGGGCTCAGCTGGCCCTACGCCGGTCTCGCCGAACACCTGCCGGCCGAGGTCGGACTGTACGGCCTGCAGGCCGTCGGGCTCGAGGGCGACGACCCGCTGCCGGCGTCGCTGGAGGAGATGGCGGACGACTACGTGGCCCGCGTCCGCGCGGTCCGGCCGGAGGGCCCGTACCGGCTGCTCGGCTGGTCGCTCGGCGGGCGGATCGCGCACGCCATGGCCGTGCGCCTGGAGGCCGCGGGGCAGGAGGTGGAGCTGCTCGCCCTGCTGGACGCCTACCCGAGCACCACGGCCGACACCGGCGCGCGCTTCTCCGAGCGGGAGTTCCTCGAGGGCGTCCTCTCCGCGGCCGGCCTGGACGCGGCCGGGCTCGACGGCCCGGTCGACGTCGACACGGTCATGGCGGCGGTGCGGTCCACCGGCAACGACCTGGCGGGTCTGACGGCGGATCAGCTGCGGCGGCTCCAGCGGGTGATGGCGAACAGCTTCCGCCTCGACGGGGCCGCGCTCACCGGGCGCTGCCGGGCCGGCGCGGTGATGTTCGCCGCGACCCTCGACCCGGCCGGCGACCCCGACCACTGGCGGGACCACGTCGACGGCGGTCTGGAGATCCACACCGTCGCCGTCGGTCACAACGATCTGATGCGGCCCGAACCGCTCGCCGAGATCGGGGCGGTGCTGGCGAAGAAGCTGTCCCGCGACGCCCGCGACCCGCACGACGCCCGCGCCCCCCGTACGGAAACCGGCGCCTGACCCGCAACCCAGAGACACAGCACAGCAACTCGCACAGAAAAGGGAATCACCATGTCGAAGACGGTCGTGCTCTGCGTGCCGTTCGCCGGGGCCGGCGCCTCGGTCTTCCGCCCCTGGGTGCCGCTCGGCCGGGGCCGGTTCGACCTCGCGGCCGTCCAGCTCCCCGGCCGCGAGCAGCGCTTCGCGGAGGAGCCGTACCAGGACGCGGTCGTGGCCGCCGACGGGCTGCTGCCCGAGGTGCTGGAGCGGGTCAGGGGCGCCGGCCCGGTCGTCCTGTTCGGCCACAGCCTGGGCGCGGTGCTGTCGTACGAGATCGCCCACCGGCTGGCCGCGACCGACGGCGTCGAGCTGGCCGCCCTCGTGGTCAGCGGCTCGCCCGGACCGTGGACCCGGCGCGAGAACGGGGCGAGCGGGCTCGGCGACGACGAGTTCCTGGACCGGGTCAAGGAGTTCGCCGGCTACCGGCACGACGCCCTGGAGGACCCGGAGATGCGGGAGCTGCTGCTGCCCACGCTCCGCGCCGACGTGGAGATGCACGAGAGCTACGTGCCCTCCTCCCCGGAGCCGCTGCCCGTGCCGATCGTCTCGGTGCGCGGCACCACCGACACCCTGGTGACCACCGAGCAGGCCATGGAGTGGTCCAAGGCCACCAGCAGGGACTTCCGGTTCGTGGAGGTCGAGGGCGGCCACATGTACCTGGTCGACAACCCCGAAGGCCTGATGGACGTACTCGCGGACGTCTGCCCCGCCTGAACCGGCGCGACGGGCCCGGCGGATCCGTCCACCCCGTTTGCTCACAACGTGTAAGGAGTCTTGGTGCGCCTGCAAGGAAAGACCGTCCTCGTGACGGGAGCCGCGCGCGGTGTCGGCCGCGCCTGCGCGCTGGCGTTCAGCCGGGAGGGCGCCGACCTCGCCCTGCTCGACGTGTGCGGCGACGTCGACGGCGTGCCCTACCCGCTGGGCACCGTCAGCCAGCTGGACCACACCGCGCGGCTCTGCCGTGAGCAGGGCTCCGCCGTGCTCACGGCCGCCGCCGACATCCGCGACGGCGCCGCCCTGCGCCGGGCGGTCGACGAGACGCTCGACCGGTTCGGCGCCATCGACGTCCTCGTCAACAACGCGGGCATCGTCGCGCCGTCGGGCCGCACGACGCACGAGATCACCGAGGACGAGTGGCAGGTGATGATCGACGTCAACCTGTCCGGCGCCTGGCGCATGATCTCGCTGGTCGGCCCGCACATGGTCGCCCGGCGCTCCGGCAGCATCGTCAACGTCGCCTCCACCGCCGGTCTGGTGGGCTACCGCCACTTCGCCGGATACACCGCCTCCAAACACGGCCTGATCGGGCTGACCAGGGCCACCGCCCTGGACTACGCCCCGCTCAAGGTCCGCGTCAACGCCCTGTGCCCGGGATCGATCCGGGACGACAGCGGGGCCGAGGGCCGGATGCTCACCGAGATCGCCAGGTCGCTGGAGCTGCCGGTCGGCGAGCACGAGCAGACCTTCGTCCAGTCGCAGCCGATGAACGCGCTGATCGAGCCGGAGGACGTGGCGGGGGCCGCGCTCTACCTGGCCTCCGACGAGTCCCGGCAGGTGACCGGCTCCGTGCTGACCGTCGACGGCGGCTTCACCACCCGCTGAGCCATCACAACCATGCCTAGGGGACCAGTCGTGTCGATCTCTGAACAGGACGCCGCCGCCGTCGCACCGCTCACGCCCGAGCGGCCCGCCGCCCCGGCCGGCGCGGCGTGCCACGCGCTGCGCGTGCGCCTCGCCGCCGCACCGCCGGCGGACGGACCGGACGCGCCGGCCGCGCGGTTCGCCGCCCTGGCCGCCGCGCTGCCGGGGACGGCCGCCACCGGCCCGGCGGCCGCCTCCACCGGCGCCGCACGGCTGTGGACCGAGCGGGTGCCGTGCGGCTCCGACGCGCCCGCCGCCGAGCGGTGGCGGGCCCGCGAACTCGCCCGCCCGCTGCCCGCCCACCGGGACGCCCCGGTACGGGCGGTGCTGCTGCACTACGCCGACGGCGTCACCGACCTGATCGTGGTGGCCCACCGGGCCGCCCTGGACACGGCCGCCCTGCACGCGTTCACCGCCCGGCTGCTGGGGGAGCCGGGCGACTTCGCCTCCACCGCGGACAGGCCCGCGGCCGCCGGGTGCGCGCCCGACGCCGTCCGCCCGCGGGAGCCGTCCGCGCGGCCGGACTGGGGACTCGGCCGGCCGCACGGCCCGGACACCCCCGTGACCCGCGTCCTGCCCCTGCCCGCGGACCATCCGGAGGCGGACGCCGAGAGCTGGGCCACCGCCCTCGGCGTCGTCCTCGCCTGCTACGAGGGCGTCGGCCGGCCCGCGCTCGCGATGCTCCTGCCCGCAACCGGCACGTCCGCCGAGCGGATCACCCCGGTACCGGTCGCGGCGGACGGCGGGCGCACCCTCGGCACCGCAGACAAGGAACTCCGCGACGGCCTCGCCGCCGGTGCGGCGCAGGCCGGGCCGGCGGAGGCCACCGTGGGACTGGTCGTCGCCGACCGGGACCCGGCCGCCGGCCTGCCCGGCGCGGTCCTCGCCGAGTACCGGCCGTTCCAGCTGCCGCCCTTCCCGGTGACCGTCACCGTGGCCCGTGACGCCTCCGGCGCGCGGGTGCTGCGCTGCGAGCACTCCACCCGCACGCTGTCCGCCGGCATCGCCGACCGGCTCCTGCGGCACGTGAGCCGGGCGCACCGCACGCTCGCCGAGGCGCCGGACACCCTCGTCGCCGACGTGCGCCCCTGGGACGAGGAGGACGCCGAGCGCCTGGCCGCGCACCGGCGGTCCGCACCGCTGCCGTCCTTCGCACCGCGGCGGATCGACACCGCGATCGCCGCGGTCGCCGCCGCCCGGCCGGACGCCGTCGCCGTGTGCTTCGAGGACACCCGGCTGACCTACGGCGAACTCGACCGCCGCGCCGACCGGCTCGCGCACGCCCTGCGCGCCCTGGGCGTGTCCGGCCGGGACCGGGTCGGGGTGTGCCTGGAGCGCTCCGCCGAGCTGGTCGTCACCCTGCTCGCGGTCCTCAAGGCGGGCGCCACCTACGTGCCGATGGACCCCGCCCACCCCGAGGACCGGCTGGCCTACACGACCTCCGACGCCGGACTCACCACGGTCCTCACCGACCGCGACGGCTTCCCCGGCGGGGACACGGCCCGGGTCCTGTCCCCGGCCGCGCTCGCGGAGCACGCCCCCGAGGAGTGCGACGGCCCCCCGCCGTCGGACACCGGCGCGGACGACCCCGCGTACGTCATCTACACCTCCGGCTCCACCGGCCGCCCCAAGGGCTGCGTCATCCCGCACGTCAACGTCCTCGGCCTGATGGCCGCCACCACCGACGACTTCGCGCTGGGCGAGGACGACACCTGGACGCTCTTCCACTCCAGCGCGTTCGACTTCTCGGTGTGGGAGATCTGGGGCTGTCTGCTCACCGGGGGCCGGCTGGTCGTCGTGCCCTACTGGGTGTCGCGTTCCCCGGAGGACTTCCACCGGCTGCTGCGCGAGGAACGGGTCACGGTGCTCAGCCAGACCCCGTCGGCCTTCGCCCACCTGGTGGAGGTCGAGCGGGACGGCGCGGACCCCGCCCCGGTACGGCTGGTCGTCTTCGGCGGTGAGGGACTCGACCCGCGGATGCTCCTGCCCTGGTTCGACCGGCACCCGGAGACCGCGTGCCGGGTGGTCAACATGTACGGCATCACCGAGACCACGGTGCACGTGACCGCGCAGACCGTCACCCGGGCCGAGGCGCTCGCCGGGTCCAGGTCGGTCGGGCACGCGCTGCCCGGCTGGTGGCTCCGGGTCGCCGACCCCGAGGGCCGGCCGCTGCCCGCGGGGGTCGCCGGAGAGATCTACGTCGGCGGCGCGGGCGTCGCCGCCCACTACCTGAACCAGCCCGAACTGACCGCGCAGCGGTTCCTGACCGACGCGCGCACCGGCGAGCGGCTGTACCGCAGCGGCGACAAGGGCCGGCTGCTGCCCGACGGCCGGCTGGAGCACCTGGGCCGGCTGGACAGCCAGGTCAAGCTGCGCGGCTTCCGCATCGAACTGGACGAGATCCGCTCGGTGCTGCTGGACGATCCGCGGGTGACCGCGGCGGCCGTGGTGCTCAACCGGGCCGTCCCGGACGACGCGGCGACCGCCCAGCTCGACGCGTACGTGGTGATGGAGGGCGACGACACCGCCTCCGTGCGGCAGCGCGCCGGCCGGTTCCTGCCCGAGTACATGGTGCCGTCGACGGTCACCGCGCTCGAGCGGATGCCGCTCACCACCAACGGCAAGCTCGACACCCGCCGGCTGCCGGCGCCCGCTCCGGCGGCCCTCACCCCCGCCCCCGCCCCTGCCGTCGCCGCCCCCCGCGCCACCCCGTCCGGGCCGGCCGGGACACCCGCCGGTGACACCTTCGAGCAGGTGCTGCTCGACGTCTGGCGGGAGGTGCTCGGCGTGCCGGTCGGTCCTGACGACAACTTCTTCGACCTGGGCGGCAATTCGCTGCTCGCGATGCGCGTGGGCGCGGCCCTGCGCCGGCGCGGCGACCGCACGGTGGCCATGCGCGACCTGTACCTGCGTCCGACGATCCGCCAACTGGCCGCGGGGGACGCCGGGTGAGCCGGGACGACATGGCGGCAGGAGCCGCACGTGAGGCAAGCAGCGCAAGTGACGCAAGAGGAAGACATGATGGCTGAACCGTCCCTCCCCGAACTCTTCCAGGCACAGGTGGCGCGCACCCCGCACGCCGTCGCCGTCCACGACGGCGGCCGGGAGCTGGACTACGCCGGGCTCAACCGCCGGGCGAACCTGCTCGCGCACCATCTGCTGGGCCGCGGCATCGGCCCGGAGGACGTGGTCGGGGTCCGGCTCCCCCGGTCCGCCGACCTGCTGGTGGCCCTGCTCGGCGTGCTCAAGGCCGGTGCGGCCTACGTACCGGTCGACAGCGACTGCCCCGCCGGACGCCTGGCGTACATCGTCGAGGACACCGGCATGGAGCTGCTGCTCGTAGCGGACGACGCGGCGGGGGCCGAGGACGGCCCGCGGCTCCTGCCGGTCCCCGCCGTGGTCGCCGCCGCCGAGGCGGCCGGCGGCCCCGGCCACGACCCCACCGACGCCGACCGGCCGGCCCCGCTCACCGCGCGGAACCTGGCCTACGTCATCTACACCTCCGGCTCCACCGGCCGCCCCAAGGGCGTGACGGTGCAGCACGACACCCTCCTGCGCTACCTGGACTTCGCCTGCGCCGCCTACCCGGGCCTGGCCGAGAGCGCGCTGCTGCACTCCCCGGTGGCGTTCGACCTCACGGTCACCGCGCTGTACGGGCCGCTGCTGCTGGGCGGCCGGGTGCGCGTCGGATCGCTGGACCGCGAGCCGGAGCCCGGTACGGCTCCCGGGCGGCCCGGCTTCGTCAAGGCCACCCCGTCGCACCTGCCGCTGCTGACCGCGCTGCCGAGCAGCCTGTCACCGGCCGGGGAACTGGTCGTCGGCGGCGAGATGCTGATCGGTGACGTCGTCGAGCGGTGGCGGAAGACCCACCCGGGCGCGACCGTGGTCAACGAGTACGGCCCGACCGAGGCGACCGTCGGCTGCTGCGTCTTCTCCATCGGGCCCGACGACCCGGTCGAGCCCGGCGCCACCCCCATCGGCCGCCCGACCCCGGGCACCGGGCTGCACGTCCTGGACGAGCGGCTGAACCCGGTCCCGCCCGGCACCGAGGGCGAGCTGTACATCGCGGGCGGCCAGGTCGCGCGCGGCTACCTGGGCCGGCCCGCGCTGACCGCGGAGCGGTTCGTGGCCGCGCCCGGCGGCGGACGGATGTACCGCACCGGCGACATCGCGCGGATGCGGCCCGACGGACTCCTGGAGTACCTGGGCCGCACGGACGACCAGGTCAAGATCCGCGGCTACCGCATCGAACTCGGCGAGGTCACCTCGGTGGTGGCCGCCCGGCCCGGGGTGCGGCAGGCGGCCGTGATCGCCCGCGAGGACCGCTCGGGCGACCCGTACCTGGCGGGCTACGTGGTCCCCGAGGACGGCGCGGCCCCCGACCCGGCGGAACTGCGCGAGGCCGTCGCCCGCGTGCTGCCCCCCTACATGGTCCCGGCGGCCCTCGTCGTGGTCGGTGAACTGCCCCTGACCTCCAACGGCAAGCTCGACAAGGACGCGCTCCCCGAACCGCCGGCCGAGGCGGCGCCCACCGGCGCCGCGCCCGGGACCGCGGCCGAGGCACGGCTGTGCGCCCTGTTCGCCGAGGTCCTCGGCCTGCCCGCGGCCTACCTCGACGACGACTTCTTCGACCGGGGCGGGAACAGCCTCCGCGCCGCCCGGCTGGCCAACAAGGCCCGCAAGGAGGGCTGGACGTTCGGGCTGCGGGACGTGCTGGAACTGCGCACCCCGCGCGCCCTGGCCGGCCACGCCCCCGACACCGTGGCCGAGGGAGCGGTGTCGTGACCGCCGACCGTGTGGAGTCCCCCGGCCATGTGGTGATCGTCGGCGCCTCGGTCGGCGGCAGCCGCCTCGCGGCGGGGCTGCGGAAGGCCGGCCACACCGGCGGGATCACCCTGGTCGACCCCGACCCGGACGCCCCGTACGACCGTCCGCCCCTGTCCAAGCAGATCCTCGCCGGTGACTGGGACGCCGGACGCGCCTCGCTCGGCGACCCCGCCCAGTGGGACGCCGCCCGCCGTGTCGCCGCCGCCGCCGAACTGGACGCGGCCGGACGCACGTTGCGCCTCGACGACGGCACCCGGCTCGGCTACGACCGGCTGGTGCTGGCCTGCGGTGCCGCCCCCCGCCCGCTGCCCGGCATGCCGCGCCGGGGCGTGCACACGCTGCGCACCCTCGCGGACTGCCACGGCCTGCGGGCCGACCTCGACCGCGTCGGCGGCACCGGCCACGGCCGGCTGGTCGTCGTCGGCGGCGGTTTCATCGGCGCCGAGGTCGCCTCGACGGCCCGCGCCCGCGGCATCGGGGTGACCGTGGTGGAGGCCCTGCCCGCACCGCTGTCCGCACTGCTGGGCGAGGAGGTGGCCGCCGAACTCGCCCTGCTGCACGCCGACAACGGCGTCCGGCTGCTGACCGGCACCTCGGTGGCCTCGCTCGTCGGCGAGCCCTCGGTCACCGGCGTGGCCCTCACCGACGGCCGCGTCCTGCCCGCCGACGCCGTCGTGGTCGGCATCGGCGTCCGCCCGAACACCGGCTGGCTGGCCGGCTCCGGCATCCCGCTGCACGCCGACGGCGGCGTCCTGTGCGACGCGTACGGCGCGGCCGACGCCGCCCGCACGGTGTACGCCCTCGGGGACGTCGCCCGCTGGCGCGACCCGCTCCTGGGGCGGCACGTGCGCGTGGAGCACTGGACCAGCGCCGTGGAACAGGCCGAGGCCGTGGCCCGGAGCATCACCGGGGCGCGACCGGCGCCGTACCGCAACGAGTTCTTCGTCTGGTCCGACCAGTACGGAGGCAAGATCACCCTGCTCGGCCGGCCCGGCCCGGACGACGAGGTCACCGTGGTGCGGGCCGGGGGAGAGCGGCGCCGGTTCGCCGTCGCCTACCGCAACGGTGCGCGCCTGGCCGCCGTACTGACCGTCAACTGGCCGAAGGCCCTGGTGGCGGCCCGGCGGTCGCTGGCGGCGCGGGGCGGGGCGGACGACGTCGTCGCCGCCTGGAAGGATCTGTAGTCGCAGCTTGCTGAAACGGCCCTTTCAACGGGCCATAATTCCTGGATGATTTGAGTGTGCGGCGCGCCGGAAAAGCGTGCCCCCGCAGCGGATTGCATATCGCTGCAAAATCACCGGCCGTCCGTCTGGCGGCCCGGAAACGGTTGTTAGCGTGGCGGAAGTCCGCCGGGCGGAATGAATTCCACTGCCCGGCGACATCCTCCGCTGCCCGCATTTCCTCGGAAAGGGATGTCCGGTGCTTCGACAAGGCGATGCCGAGCCGCTCGTGCTCCGGCAGCGGTCCGCGTCCGGTGAAGCCGGCCGGCGTGCGCTGCTGCTGCACGGCCTCGGCAGCAGCGAGAGCTGCTGGGACGCCTTCGTCGCGCACCGGCCGCCGGACCTGGAACTGTGGACCGCCGGCCTGCCCTGGCGGGCGGGCGGCACCTTCGCGGTGCCCGAGCGGGACGACACCGCCTGGATCACCGAGGCGGTACGGCGGGTCCCCGGCGGTGTGGACGTGGTGATCGCGCACTCCTACGCGTCGGTCCTGCTGCTCACCCTGCTCGCCGAGCTGGCGGCGGCCGGCCGGGATCCGCGCGGGGAACTCGGTGTCCAGGGCGCCGTCCTGGTCTCGCCGTTCCACCGGCAGCGGCCGGAGGACTTCACCTGGGGCGAACTGCCCCGGTTCCTCGACCTGCTGAGGCTCGGCGCGGAGGACGGCATCACGGCCCGGTCGCGCAAGCCGATGGCCGCGGACCTGCGGGCCGAGATGGCCGAACGCTCCTGCGAACTGCTCGGCCCGCACTGGGTGGTCCGCTACCTGCACGCCTATCTGCGCACCCCCTTCCTGCCCGTCCACCTGGTGGACCTGCCCGTCCACGTCGTCATCGGCGACCGGGACCCGATCGCGCCACCGGCCGAGGGCACGGACCTCGCGGCCCGGCTCGGCAACGCCTCGATCGACCGCATCGACGGCTGCGCGCACACACCGATGGCCGAGCGCCCAGAGCTCTTCTCGCTCGCTGTCCAGCAATTCCTCACCACGTTGCCGGCGGGGCGCCCCCCGGCGGCGGTCAACTGAGTACGGGAGTACATCGATGGCCACCCTGACCGATGTCGACATCAAAAAGCTGCTGACGGAGCCGAGTTCGGTGACGATGCGCCCCTCCTACGAGGGCGGCAACATCAACACCGCGATCGGTTTCAAGTGCGACAACTACCTGCTCGAAGCGGCGGTGCTCGACCACTTCCGGGCCGTCGGCCTCGGCGCCACCGAGCTGTACCTGGTGCACGGCGTCAACTTCGACGTGGTCGGCGTCGACACCCGGCTGCACACCGTGCTCACCCTGGACGACGACGTGACCGTCGAGGTCACCCCGAAGACCAAGGACACCGACCGCGAGATGGTGTTCGCGGTGGCCGCCATCGTGGAGCGCGACGGTGCCCCCAAGAAGGCCGTCACCTCCAAGTTCCGCGTACTGCTGCGCCGTGACACCAACATCGCCGATCCCGCGCCGCTCCCCGCGGAGCTGGAGCGCTTCGTGGTCGACCGGCTCGCCACCGCGGTGTCCACCGAGCTGGCCTCCACTCCGTCCGACGACCTGTACGGCGCCTTCCACCGCGGCGAGGACGCCACGACCGACCCGGTGCTCGCCGAGATCATCGGCGACGACAACGCGATCGGCTGGAAGTGGCGCATCCCCTACTACTACTGCCACTTCACCGAGCGCATGCAGATGTCGGGCTACCTGCGCCAGATGGAGGAGGCCAAGCACCTCTTCGTCGCCTCCCGCGGCATCAGCATCAAGCGGCTGCTCGACGAGCGCGGCTGGATCCCCGTGGTGACGCAGAACAAGCTGCGCTTCACCGACGAGGCGATCATGGAAGAGGACCTGTACACGGTCTACACCGTGGAGTCCGTCTTCAAGGACATGCTCTACACCTCCCGCATGGACTTCTACGTCGTGCGGGACGGCGAGCTCGTCAAGACCGCCACCGGCGAGATCACCCACGGCTACTGCCACAAGGAGACGCCGGACTCCGAATGGCAGATGGCCGTCTTCGACGACGAGGTCCTGCGCGCCCTGCGCGGCGAGTGACCCCGAACCGACAGCCCGGAGGATCCCCATGGCTTCCCGTCGCCGGCCGCGCTGGTACTTCTCCCTGCGCAGCCCCTACTCCTGGTTCGCCTACCGCGACCTGATGCACTCCCACCCCGAGGTGCTCGACGCCGTCGACTGGCTGCCGTTCTGGGAGCCGGACGAGGAGACCGCACGGCTGCTGGCCGACGAGGGCGTCACCCTGCCCATCGTCGCCATGAGCCGGGCGAAGAACTTCTACATCCTGCAGGACACCCGCCGGCTCGCCACCGAGCGCGGGCTGACCGACATCAGCTGGCCCATCGACCGCGACCCCTGCTGGGAGGTGGCCCACCTGGCGTGGATCGCCGCCGACGACGAGGGCCGCGGCAAGGAGTTCGTGGCCGCCGCCTACCAGGCGCGCTGGCAGGACGGCAAGAACATCTCCGACCCGGAGGTGATCGCCGGCATCGCGGACGGGCTCGGCCTGGACGCCCGGCGGCTCTCCACCGCGGCCCAGGACCCCGACCTGCGCAAGCGGGGCGCCGCCCTGCTCGCCGAGTCCGCCCACGACGGCCTGTTCGGCGTGCCGTTCTTCATCCACGGCCGGGACAAGTTCTGGGGCGTGGACCGGGTCGCGCCCTTCGTCCGGGCCGTCCTCGGCGAGGAGAAGGCCGGAGCTCGGCCCGCCGGGGCCGCCGAGGTCCCCGACCCGGCGACCCACGCCGACCTGCTGGCGGCCGGCGGCGACCAGGGCCACGCCGGCGGCTGCGGCTGACCCCGGAGCGACGCTCCCCAGACGCCCCGGCCGGTGCGGCGGCCGGGGCACCCCACCCCACGGCACATGACGAGGAGACGACTGTGGACAGCGACGCGCACGGCAGCGGGCGCGGCACCGACTGGGATGCCGTGGTGGTCGGCGCCGGTCTCGGCGGCCTCACCGCCGCCGCGTACCTGGCCGCCTCGGGCAAGCGCGTCCTGGTACTGGAGCAGTTCTCGATCGTGGGCGGCAACAGCCACGTGTTCCGGCGACGCCGCGCCTACGAGTTCGACGTGGGCGTCCACTACCTGGGCGACTGCGCACCCGGCGGAGTCATCCCGAGCATCCTGTCCGGCGTCGGACTCGGTGACCGGGTGGACTTCCTGGAGATGGACCAGGACGGCTTCGACCTGATCCGGGTGCCGGGCGTGTCCGTCGACATGCCCGCCGGATGGCAGGCGTACCGGCAGCGCCTCACCGCCGCCATGCCCGAGGAGGCGGACGGCCTGAACACGTTCGTCGACGTCTGCTCGGCGCTCGGCGAGGAGCAGCGCGCCGCGCTGTTCGAGGCGCACGGATGGGCACCCCAGGACATCGCCGCCCGCACCGCCACCATCCGGCAGTGGGGCAGGCGGACGCTGGACGACCTGTTCCGGCACTGCGGACTGTCGGCGCGGGCCCGCACCGTGCTCGCCGCCCAGGCCCCCAACTACGGGCTCACCCCGAAGCAGGCCACGGTGGCGCGGCACACCAGCGTCACCGACCACTACCTGCGCGGCGCCTACTACCCGGCCGGCGGCGGACAGGTGCTCGCCGCGGGCCTGGTCGAGGTGATCGAGGCCCACGGGGGACAGGTCCGGACCCGCAGCAGGGTGGCCCGCATCCTCGTCGAGGACCGCGAGGTCACCGGCGTCCACCTGGAGAGCGGCGAGACCGTCACCGCGGGCCTGGTGGTGTCCAACGCGGACTACCCGCGGACCGTGCTCGAGCTGGTCGGCGCCGAACACTTCCAGAAGTCGGTCGTCACCCGCACCCGGCGGGCGAAGATGGGCATGCCGTGGCTGGTGCTCTACCTCGGCCTCGACACCGACCTGCGGGACCGGCCCAACGCCAACCTGTGGTGGTACGACACCGACGACATCGACGGCTACTTCGAGCGGGTGAGCGGCGGCGAGACGGGTGAAGTCCCCTTCCTCTTCTGCTCCTTCGCCTCGCTCAAGGACCCCGGCAACCGCGAGCTGTGCCCGCCGGGCCACGCCAACCTCCAGGTGATGACGCTGTGCCCGCCGGACTACGCCTGGTGGGGCGTCGACGAGGGACCGGCCGGCGGCGGCGACTACCGCCGCAACCCGGTCTATCTGCGGCGCAAGCGCGAACTCACCGAGGCCACGCTGAACGCCGCCGAGAAGGCCCTCGGGCCGCTGCGTCCGCACATCACCCACCTGGAGGCCGCCACCCCGCTCACCCACGAGCGGTACACGCTCTCCACCGGCGGCACCCCCTTCGGCATGGCGGAGTGGGGCGGGACCTCCCGCCCCGGCACCGCGACCGCCGTCAAGGGCCTGCACGTCGTCGGCGCCAGCACCCAGGCCGGCAACGGCATCGCGGGCGTCATGCTCGGCGGGATCGGCTGCGCCGCCGACATCCTCGGCGAGCCGCTGCTCGCCGCCGCCCGCGCCGGGACCGTGTACGGCGACCCGGACCTGCTGCCCGAACGGCCCGAGGGCTGGGACCCCAGGGAGGTCTGCCGCGGCGCCGCCCGGCGCGCCACCGGCCCCCGGCCCTTCCGGCTCCCGCCCACCCGCCTCGCCGGCGCCCGCGAGTGACCACGCGCCGGCCGGCCCCCTGACCACGCGCACCCGCGCCCGACCCGGACGCACCCCGCGCCCGACCCGCGGACACCCCGCGCGGGACGCGAACGCGTCCGCACCCGAGAAACGTGCGGCCCCTTCCGGCCTCGGCCACCGGCCGCCAGGACCAACCGACCCAGCACACCGAACCATCGGAAGAACAGAGGGAATCACATGACCACGGCCATCGACACCGACAGCCAGGCCCGCATCAAGGAGATCGTCTGCGACGTCCTGGAGCTGGAAGAGGACGAGGTGACCGGCAGCAGCCTCTTCAAGGAGGACCACGGCGCCGACTCGCTGCGCGCCATCGAGATCCTCGCGGGCCTGGAGAAGGAGTTCAAGGTCACCATCGAGCAGTCCGAGCTGGAGCGCATGGTCAACCTCGACGGCGTCTACGCCGTGGTCGGCGAGGCCGTCGCGGCCCAGAAGTAACCACGGGAAGCCGGGCGACCGGAGGGCGGGCGGCACCCCGCCCGCCCTCCGCGGCCCGGCGGCCTCCCCGGCCCCCGTCCTCATCCAAGGCGACCACGCCGTACCGAGGGAGATTGATGTCAGTGAACGTTTCCGACGCGACGCGTGACGACGCGGCCACCCGGGTGGTGCTGACCGGGTTCGGCGTGTTCTCCAGCATCGGTGTGGGCGCCGATGAGTTCGCCGAAGGGCTGCGGGCCGGCCGCAGCGGCGCCAAGCCGATCACCCTGTTCGACACCGAGGGCTTCGCCCACGCCAACGGGTGCGAGATCACCGGTGCCGAACCGGAACGGTGGATCCACAACCTGCCCGTCGAAACCCTGGGCCGCGCCACCCAGTTCTCCGTGGCCGCCGCCCGCATGGCCGTGGAGGCCGCCGGCGTCGACCTGGACGACCTGCGCGCCCGGCGCGGCATGATCTCCATCGGCACCACCGACGGGGAGTCCTACGAACTCGACCACCTGGTCGGTACCGAGGTCGCCTCGGGTCCGGCCGCCATGGACCCCACCGTGGCCCGCCGCGTCTACCCCAACCGCCTCTCCGTCGCGGCCGCCCAGGAACTGGGCCTGTCCAACGTCGAGGCGGTGACCATCGCCACCGCCTGCTCGGCCGGCAACTACGCGATCGGCCAGGGCTTCGACGCCATCCGCAGCGGCGAGGCCGACTACGCCCTGTGCGGCGGCGCCGACGCCATGTGCCGCAAGACCTTCACCGGTTTCTACCGGCTCGGCACCATCGCCCCGGACGTGTGCCGCCCCTTCGACGTCGACCGCAAGGGCATCCTCACCGGTGAGGGCGCCGGCGTCCTGATGCTGGAGAGCCTGGCTTCCGCCCGGGCCCGCGGCGCCCGCATCTACGCCGAGGTGCTCGGCTACGGCCTGAACTGCGACGCCTACCACCAGGTCGCCCCCAACCAGTCCAGCGTCGCCCGCTGCATGGAGATCGCCCTGGAGAACGCCGGCGTCAAGGCGGAGGAGGTCGACCTGATCTCCGCCCACGGCACCGGCACCAAGGCCAACGACGTGACCGAGTCGCGGGCGATCCACGACGTGTACGGCGAGACCGTGCCGCGCACCGTCTCCCTGAAGTCCATGCTCGGACACACCATGGGAGCCGCGAGCGCGCTGGCCGCCATCGCGTGTGCCCTGTCGATCCACCACCGCTTCATCCCGCCGACCATCAACCACCGCGAGACCGACCCCGAGTGCGAGATCGACTGCGTGCCCAACCAGTCGGTCGAGGCGGACCTGAGGATCGTGCAGAACAACGGTCTCGCCTTCGGCGGCAACAACGCCATCGTGGTCCTCGGCAAGTACCAGGACGGTGTCCGATGAGGATGCCCATCATCGGCGTCGGCGCCGTCGCCAGCGTCGGCCGGGACGCCGACGAGATCTTCGCCAGCCTCTGCGCCGGCCGCGGCGGACTCGGCCCGGTGCGCGGATTCGACGGCGAACGCTACAACGGCAAGCAGCTGTTCGAGATCGACGACCGGCCGGAGCAGGGCGTCGACCGCACCCTGCGGGCCACCGGGTTCCTGCTGGACGCCGTCGGCCAGGCCGCCGCGGACGCCGGTCTCGGTGACGACCTGTCCGGCGTCCCCGTGCTCGTCGGCACCGGGCTGCGCGAGCTGCGCTCGGCCGAGCTGTGGTGGCGGGACGGAGCGCCGTTCGGCGCCGACCGGCTGCACTTCGGCACCGCGCTGCGGGAACGGTTCGGCACCGCCGACACCCTCACCGTCTCCAACGCCTGCTCCGCCTCCCTGTACACCCTCGCGCTCGGTGCCGACCTGCTGGCGCTGGGCGAGGCGGACACCGTCATCGTGGCGGGCGTCGACTCGATCACCGAATCCATGCACGGACTGGCCGACCGGGTCCAGCCCAACCCGCCGACCGCGCTGCGCACCCTCGACGTCAACCGCCGGGGCACCATCCTCGGCGACGGCGCGGCGGCCGTCGTCCTGCGCGGGGAGGACGTGCGCTGGCCGGGCGGCCGGCTGTGGGGCAGGCTGCGCGGCGTCGGCATGACCTGCGACGCCAAGCACCCCACCGCCCCCGACCCGGTCCAGGTCGCCGAGGCGATGCGGCAGGCGCACCGGCTGGCGGGCACCCGTCCCGAGGACATCGACCTGGTGCTGCTGCACGGCACCGGTACCCCGCTCAACGACCTGGTCGAGATCACCGCCTACGGGGAGGTGTTCGGCGAGGCCGCCGGCCGCCCGGTGCTGACCGGCATCAAGCCGATGACCGGCCACACCAGCGGCTCGGCGGGCCTGCTGAGCCTCGTCACCACCCTGCAGGTGATGGCCACCGGCAAGGTGCCCCCGCTGGTCAACCTGGAGCAGCCCATCGAGGAGGCGGCCGGTCTGCGCCTGGTGCGCGGCCAGGAGGCCAAGCACGAGGTGGCGCTGGCGCAGGTGCACGGATTCGGGTTCGGCGGGGTCAACGCCGTAGCGATTGTCGAGGGATCATGATGATGACCGTCACCGGAGTCGGCGTCGCCCTGCCGGGAGCCGACTCCGCCGCCGCCCTGGCCACGGCCCGGGGCCCGGAGGGCACCGTCGAACCGGCCGCCGTGCTGGGCAAGAAGGGCCTGCGCTACAAGGACCGCGCCACCCAGCTCGGACTGTGCGCCGCCCAGCGCGTGCTGACCGACGCCGGACTGCTCGTCGACGGCGGACTCACCGTCGACGGCACCCGCACGGCCGTGCTGGTCAGCTCCAACCTGGGCAACGTCGACACCGTCTGCCGCGTGGTGAGGACCATCGCCGACGAGGGCACCCACGGCGTCAGCCCCATGGACACCCCCAACGCCTCCAGCAACATCATCGCTTCCGAGATCGCCATCCGGTGGGGGCTCAAGGGCCCCAACCTGATGCTGTGCAACGGACCCGCCTCCGGGCTCGACGCGATCCGCTGGGGCGCCGCCCTGCTGCGCTCGGGCCGCGCCGACCACGTCGTCGTGGTGGGCGTCGAACCGGACAACGAGATCGCGCGCGGCCTCGTCGGCGGCCCGCTGGCGGACGGCGCCGCCGCCGTGGTGCTGGAGCGCGCCGAGGCCGCCGAGGCCCGGGGCGCCACCGTCCGCGCCGTGATCGGCGCGCACACCAGGGGACTGGACGTGGCCGGCACCGTCGCCGAACTCGCCGAGGTCGAGGCCGAGCCGGCCGCCTGGTACGCGTCCGCGGCCGCCGCCCCGGCCCTGGCGAAGGGACTGCCCGTGCACGACCTCGCCTCGGTGTGGGGCGAGTTGTCCGGTGCGCTCGGCGTCGTGCAGTGCGCGGCGGCGGTCGGCGCGCTCGACGCGGGCGCCGACGGACCGATGTGGCTGGTGGCGGGCACCGACTCCGACGACGGCGTCGCCACGCTGGTGCTGCGCCCGCCGGCGGCGGCGGGCGTCCAGCCGGCCGCCGTCTGAGCGGCCCCACCGGCCTTCCCAGGACATCGAGCACCACCGAGCAGAACGGAATGCGACCATGACCCCTTCGGCGAGCGCGCCGGCGACCGCGACCCGGCCGGTGATCACCGCGTGGTCCGCGGTGTCGCCGTACGGCATCGGCAAGGACAGCTTCGTGGCCGGCGTACTGGCCGGACAGGACACCTCCGCCCCGCTGGACTCCGGGAAGTGGGCGGCCCCGGACAGCCACGCCTGTCTGATCCCCGGATTCGAACTGCGCGAGGTGCTGGGCAAGAAGGGCACCCGCTCCATGGACCGGGTGACCGGACTGGCCGTCACCGCCGTCCGCGACCTGCTGCGCGACTCCGGGGACCGGCGCACGGCCTCCGACGAGGAGACCGCCCTGGTGCTGGGCACCACCACCGGCAGCGCGCAGAGCATGATGGACTTCACCCGCGCCTCGCTGGAGGGCGACAAGCCGTTCTACGTCGACCCCTCGCTGATGCCGAACGCGGTGATGAACTGCGCCGCCGGCCAGTGCGCCATCTGGCACAGCCTCAAGGGCCCGAACACCACGATCGCCGGTGGCCGCGTCGCGGGGCTGTCCGCGCTGAGCTACGCCGCCGGGCTGCTCGGCTCCGGCCGTGCCCGCACGGTGCTCTACGGCGCCGCCGAGGAGTTCTCCAGCGCCCGCGCCTGGCTGGAGCACCACCGGCGCGGCGAGGACGCGAAGGACGCCCTGCTGGGCGAGGGATGCGCCATGTTCATGCTGGAGGCGGCCGGTCCGGCGGACGCGGCGGACCGCGCCCTGGCCGAGGTGCTGGCCGTCCAGTCGCGGGTGTACTTCGACGACGATCCCGGGGAGGCGCTCGCCGCCTGCATCGACGGCGTGCTGCGGCGCGGCGGAGTGGACCGCGAGGACGTGTGGGCGGTCTCCGCATCCGGCCTCGCCGGGTCCGCCGGCACCCGCGAACGCGAGGTGCTCACCGCCCGCTTCGGCGCGCGGGTGCTCGACCGGGCCCCGGCCATGAGCACCGTCGGGGACACCGCGGCGGCCTCCGCGGCCTTCCAGATCGGAACGCTGCTGGCCGTCGCCGAGCAGCCGGAGGTACCCGACGGCGCCGTCGCCCTCGTCTCCTCGGTGGACGACAACGGCGTCGTCGCCTGTGCCGCGCTGCGCCTGTCGGCGCGCTGACGCAACGCCCGCCCCGGACCACGGAAGAAGGAAGCAAAGACATGCCGATCGACGCGGTCGCCGGTCTCGACCGGGAACAACTGCGGCAGCTGCTCGCCGAGACCATCGACGCGGACGTCACCGACGTCCGGGACGACACCGACTTCGTGCAGACGCTGGGCGTCGACTCCCTGATGGCCCTGGAAGTGGTCGTCGTGCTGGAACGCACCTACGGAGTCAAGTTCGCCGAGGCGGAGATGAGCGAGGTGCGGACCCTGGACAGCGCCTACGAGGTGGTCCGCCGCAAACTGCTGGAGCGTTCGTGACCGGCACCGTCCTGGCCACCGCCCGCCCGGTGCGCGAACCCGCCCACGACCCGGACTCCGGGTCCTGGACGGCCGGCTTCGCGGTGGCGATCACCGACAGCGAGCCCGTCTTCGCCGGGCACTACCCGCACTTCCCGATCTTCCCCGGCGTCTGCGTGATGGAGTGCGTGCGCCGGGCCGCGGAGACCGCCCCGCCGCCCGGGACCGGTGAACTGCGGCTGGCCGCGGTGGAGTCCACCCGGTTCCTGGCCGCGGTCCACCCCGGCGACGAACTGACCGTCGACATCACCTGGTCACCGCGCGGCGAGGGCTGGCGCTGCGCCGCCAAGGTGGCGACGGACCGCGGCCCCGCCGCCTCCGTCCGTCTGCGCTACCGGCAGGAGGAGACGCCGTGCTGACCGCCGCCGGCGTGCGCGCCACGCTGCCGCACCGCTATCCCATGCTGCTGGTCGACCGGGTCCTGGGCACCGGCGACGACCACATACGGTCCCTCAAGGCCGTCACCCTCAACGAGCCCTGGTACGCGCGGCTCGGCCCGTCGCCCGCCGACGACGAACTCGCCTACCCCGACTTCCTGCTGATCGAGTCGTGGACCCAGACGGCGGGCATCCTCGCCACCCGCCTGGCCGGCCCGGTGGCCCGGGGACAGGTCATGCTGTTCGGCTCCATGAGCGGCATCGAGTTCCACCGGCAGGCGTTCCCCGGCGACACCGTGGAGCACCACGCCCGGCTGGAACGCGCCGTGAACGACACGATGATCTTCGCCGGCGAGAGCACGATCGGCGGCGAACCGCTGCTGACCGTCGGGCAGATCACCATGGCCTTCCGCCCCGGCGAGGCCCTCGCGCCGCCCGCTCCCTGAGCCGCCCGCCACCCGCACCGCGCCCGCACCAACCGGCCCGCCCGGGCCGCCCCGACAACCTACGGAGTGTCATGACGGAGAACACAGCGCCGGTCGCCCTGGTCAGCGGCGGCTCGCGCGGGATCGGCCGCGCCGTGGTCCTGCGGCTCGCGGCCGAGGGATACGACGTCTCCTTCTGCTACCAGTCCAACGAGCAGGCCGCGCTGGAGCTGGAGAAGGAGGCGGGCGAACTCGGCCACCGGGCCCTCGCCGTACGCGCCGACGTGACCGACGCCGCCTCGGTCCGCGACTGGGTCACCCGCACGGAGTCCGAACTGGGCCCGGTCGAGGTGGCGGTCAGCTCGGCCGGCATCACCCGGGACAACCCGCTGGTCCTCATGTCCGACGAGGACTGGCACAGCGTCCTGGACACCAACCTCGACGGTGTCTACCACGTGTGCCGCGCCGTGATATTCGAAATGATGAAGCGCAAATCCGGAACGATCATCAATATCTCCTCCATCGCCGGTGTCTACGGAAACGCCACCCAGGCCAACTACTCCGCCTCCAAGGCGGGCATCATCGGATTCTCCAAGGCACTCGCCAAAGAAGTCGGTCGTTACAACATCCGCACCAATGTGGTGGCGCCGGGCTTCATCGAGACCGATATGACCGCCGAACTGGCGGAGAAGGTCAAGAAAGACGCGGCGAAGAACATTCCGCTGCGCCGATTCGGACAGGCCGAGGAAGTGGCGGACCTCGTCGCCTTCCTGGCGAGCGAGCGGGCCGCCTACATCACCGGTTCGGTCCTCCAGATCGACGGCGGCCTGACGGTCTGATGACCGCGGAGACCCACCTGCGGCTGCGCGCGCTGGCCGACCGGCACGGCGCCTCCTACCGGCTGATCGAGCACGCTCCCGAGGGCCGCACCGAGGAGGCCAGCGCACTGCGCGGGCACGCGCTGGAACAGAGCGCCAAATGCCTGGTGGTCGCGGTACGGCCGACCAAGCGGACCTGCCGCTACGTCCTCGCCGTCATACCGGGCGACCGGCGTCTGGACCTGGCCCGGGTCGCCGAGTGCACCGGCGGACGCAAGGCGGGATTCGCCGACCGGGAGACCGCCGAGCGGCTGGCCGGCTCGGTCAGCGGCTCGATCATCCCGTTCTCCTTCCGTCCCGACCTCGAGCTGATCGTCGAAGAGGACCTGCTGCGCAGCGACACCCTGTTCTTCAACGCGGCCCGGCTGGATGTGTCGATGGCCCTCGCCACAGAGGATTATCTGCGGATGGCGCGACCGCGCACCGCCCGGATCACCGAACCGGATTCCGTGGCCGCCGCACTTCAGCAACCTGCAGGCGCCCCGTCTCCGTTCTGATACCGCCCTAGCATCACGAGGCAGCGGTTGACGAAATTCCCCAGAACATATCCGAACCATGGCCTGCCACCGGGCCGCCGGAGAGAGCAACGGAGGCCAAGCACGTGGCCAGACCTATGATTGAGGCAATCGACGTAACAAAGTCGTTCGGTGATGTCGTCGCGCTGAACGGTGTGAACGTCTCGGTTCCCGAGGGTTCGATCCACGGCTTGCTCGGCCACAACGGCGCCGGCAAGACGACCCTGGTCCACATCCTCTCCACCCTCCTCGAACCGACCACCGGCACCGCCCGGATCTGCGGCCTCGACGTGTCCGCCGACGCGCAGCAGGTACGCCGGTGCATCGGGCTGACCGGACAGTTCGCCTCCGTGGACGAACAGCTCTCCGGGCGCGAGAACCTGACCCTGATCGCCCGTCTGCTCGGTGCGAGCAGGCGTCAGGCCCGCGCCCGGGCGGACGAACTGCTGGAGCTCTTCGACCTGACCGAGGCGGCCAAGCGTCCGGCCACCCAGTACTCGGGCGGCATGCGCAGGAGGCTGGACATCGGGGCGAGCCTCGTCGGTTCGCCGCAGGTCATCTTCCTCGACGAGCCGACGACCGGACTGGACCCCACCTCCCGGATCGGTGTGTGGGAGATCATCAATCGGCTGGCCGAGGACGGCGTCTCGGTGCTGCTCACCACGCAGTACCTGGAGGAGGCCGACCAGCTCTGCGAGCGGATCACCCTGCTCTCCAAGGGGTCCGTGGTGGCCGAGGGCACTCCCGCCGAGCTCAAGGCGGCCGTCGGCCAGCGCATGGTGACCGTGACGCTGTCGGGGGAGTCGCAGGTGCCGGCCGCCCTGCGCGCCCTGGAGGCCGCGGGCTTCCGCGCGGGCACCTCCCCGGACGCCGGGAACGCCCTCGGCGTCCCCGTGACCGCCTCCGCGGACCTGGCCGTCGTGGTGCGCACGCTGAACGACGCGCACACCGAGATAGCCGAGCTCGGCTTCTCCGAACCGACCCTCGACGACGTCTACCTGAGGCTCACCCACGAGTCCGCCGGAACGCCGGTGCCCGCGTGACCGTCCCGATCATTCCCACCGTAGAAGGAGTACAGAGATGACGGTCCTCGAGGCCGAGGCCACCCCGAGGCGGACACCGCCCGGGCGGCGGGACGCCGTGACCGCGCAGTGGGGCACCAGCAACCTGATCTCGCAGACCGTCGCGCTCACCGGGCGCTCGCTGCGGCCCTACATGAACGCCGGCGTGATCATCGTCACCTTCGTCGAACCCCTCGTCATGCTGCTGATGTTCGCCGGCGTGCTGAAGGTGCTCGGCGACGCCCCGGGCATGTCCAAGGAAATGGCCTACATCGACGGCCTCGCCCCCGCCATCATGATCATCACCGCGGTCGCCGCCGGCGCCCAGGCGGGCAACGGACTCATCAACGACCTGCGCAACGAGGTCATCACCCGCTTCCACACCCTGCCCATCAACCGGTTCAGCGTGCTGCTGGCGCGCAGCTTCGCCGACGCGGCCCGCTCGCTCTACCAGCTGATCGCCGTGGCCGTGCTGGCCGCCGTCATCTTCGGGTTCTCGCCCCCCGGCGGGGTCCTCGGCGTGCTGGGCGCGATCCTCATGAGCCTGCTCGTCGGCTGGTCCATGAGCTGGATCTTCATCATGATGGCCGCGCTGATGCGCAACGGCGACGTGCTGCGCATGATCACCACGCTGCTCACCTTCCCGCTGCTGTTCGCCTCCAACGCCTTCGTGCCGCCGGAGTCGATGCCGACCGGGCTGCGGGTGATCGCCCAGGCCAACCCGATCTCGTACGCCAACGACGCCGTGCGCGCCATGGTCGCCGGGAACGTCACCGTGATGGAACTGCTCACCACCGTCGCGGTGTGCCTGGCCCTGGTGTGCGTGTGCGCACCGATCTCGAAGCGCTCGTTCCGGGTGATGTGACCCCCTGAGAACCGGTCCCGGCCACGGACCGGATGACCGGTAGTGCCCTCATCCCGCCCCCTGCCCCCGCGCAGTGGGCGGGATGTCCCGTCCCGGTGGCACCAAGCTGTCGAACCGACGTCCGAACACTCCAAGCCGTTCTTGGCCTGTCTAGGTTTAACCCGTGAGTGGGCAGAACCTGCCCCTGGGAAGACACCTTCCGAGAGGTTGATGTGGCGCAATCCGGAATCGGTCTCGACGAACGTTCGGAGCTCCTCTACCGGAGGCTGCTCCGGCGGACGAACTGGCAGACGCGGGACCTGGCGCAGGTCATGAAGTGGCCGGCGTCCGAGGTCGTACGAGCGTTGGACACACTGCGGGCGGAGGGACTCGCCGCCGTCTCGGCGGACGATCCCGCCACCTTCCGCGCGGTCGAGCCGTGCATCGCCCTGCCGGCCCTGCTGGCCCGGTCGATGCACGAGGGGCGCTCCCCGCAGCCCCGCCCGGTCGAGATCGACCGGTTCATCGCCCTGCACGAGCGGGCGGCCGAGCGGATCGAGGAGTCCGCCGACGGCCGGGGGCACCGCAACGACGCGTCCACCGTGATCGAGCGGATGGTCGCCAAGGCGGAGCAGGACGTGGTGTTCCTCGTCCCCCGCCACGTCGAGGGCGGGTTCGCCTTCTCCCGTCCCCTGGTGGACACGGCACTGCGGCGCGGCATGCGGCTGCGCGCCGTGTGGACCGCCTCGGTGTTCCACGCCCACCCCGCCATGGTCCACGCGCAGTGGCTGGCCCAGCAGGACGTCCCGCCGCGCATGGCCGACTCGGTGCCGGTCTGCGCCATGATCATGGACGGCGCGGCGGCCGTGGTGGTCGACGAGGTCCAGGGACCCCGGGTGGTGCGTTCCACCGCCGAACTGGACTCCCTGTGCGCGCTGGCCGAGCGGCTCTGGGAGCGGGGCTCGGCGGTACGGCAGCTCCGGCGCACCCCGGGCGCCGCGACCACCCGCAGGCCCCGCACCGAGATCGTCCTCCGCCTCCTGGCCGAGGGCCTCACCGACGACGCCATAGCCCGCCGCCTCGGGTGCAGCGTGCGCACCGTCCGCAACGACGTGGCGGCCGCCATGGTCGCCCTCGACGCGCGCAGCCGCTTCCAGGCGGGTGCCCGCGCCATGCAGGTGGGCCTGATCTGACCACGGCCACGACGGCCGCCGCCGGCGCCGAGCGGCCCCGTTCCCCGCACGTCGGCGCGTCCGCGGTCCCGGTCCGCCCGGACACCTCCCACTCCAGGCCGGTCCGGGCCGCCCGCTGCGTCCGCGGCCCGGACACCTCCCGCCGACCGGCGACTCCCCGTCCCGGACCCGCCGTACCGTCCGGCACCGCACCCTCCCGGACGGCTCCCGACCGGTGCGGCCGACGACCTCCCCGACCGCGCGCTCCCGCCCCCGGCGCCACGGCCCCGCCCCGGCGCCCGCCCCCCGACGGCACGCGACGGCGGACCCGCCGGCCGTGGACGGGGCAGGGCCGGCCGGGCGGGGGTACGCACCCCGCCTCCGGGGACGGCCCCCGGACCGGGCGAGTGCCGGGTCCGCCTACGTCCCGGCCGGGAGCGGGCGCACCGCAGTCGTCACGCGTGTGCTCCCGGTGTGCGGGGGTGGGCCCGTGAGCCGGGCGCTCCCGGGTCCGGGCCGGGCACGGCGGTGCGGGCGGGCCCCGCGGCACGGGCCCGGGGCGCGGTGCGCCGGGCGGTGCGGCTGAGGAGGGCGGCGGCGACGGCCGGCTCCTCCGGGCCCGGACAGGTGCCGAGCAGCTTGGACAGCGCGGGGCCCAGCGGCCCTTCGAGCACGAGCACGGGAGCTGACACGGCGTCTCCTCACAGTGGCGGGCCGGCCCCGCGGGTCACCCGGTGCGCAGGGCCACGAAGTCGCAGAGCGCGTCGAGCGTGCGGCGCGCGGGCAGCGGCGGCAGGACGCCGAGCGCCTCCCGCGCCCGGGCCAGCCGCTGGTGCATGAGCGTCTGCGCACGGGCCGTGGCCCGGGAGACGGCGAACAGGTCGAGGGCGCGACGGTGCCAGCCGGGCCCTGCGGCGGCCCCGGCCGCCAGCAGCTCGCGCAACTCCGCGTCGCACGGCTCCGTGCCCTCCCGGGCGAGCAGCACCGGCAGGCTGGGCACCCCGGCCAGCAGGTCCATGCCCTGCGCCTTGCCGCTGCACGCCTCGGGGGAGAGCAGGTCGAGCAGGTCGTCGGCGATCTGGAAGGCGAGGCCGAGCTGTTCGCCGTACTCGACGAGACGGCCGGCGACCTCCGGCGACGCGCCGGACTGGAAGGCGCCGACCCCCAGCGACATGGACAGCAGCGCGGCGGTCTTGCCGGCGGTGACCCGGAAGTAGTGGGCGACGCAGTCCTCGCCCGGCCGGGGGCCGGCGAGTTCGCGCAGCTGGCCGGCCACGATCCGGTTGGCCGTACGGGCGTTGAGGGTGAGCGCCGCCGGAACCAGATCGGCGGACATCCGGGCGGCCCGGGCCAGCAGCCAGTTCCCGCCCATCGCGGCCATCCGGTTGCCCCACAGGGCGTTGGCGCTGGCGGCGCCGTGCCGGGTGGCGGCACGGTCGACCACGTCGTCGTGGTAGAGCGAGGCCAGGTGGACCAGCTCGGCGACGACGGCCGCACGGTCCACGCCCGCACTGCCGGGGTCCCCGAACTCCGCGGCGAGCAGCACCAGAAGGGGCCGCATCCGCTTGCCGCCGGTGGCCGCCAGGTGGCCGGTGAGCGCCCGCACCCGGGGGTCGGACGCGTCACGCGTGCTCTCCCGCAGCAGGCGCTCCGCACCGGCCAGCGCCCGGCCCAACCGGGCCTGGAACTCCGGCGCGTCGGGACCGAGCCGGCCGAGCAGCGCGACCGCGTAGGGGCCCTCGCCGTCCGGCGCGGCAGTCATCGGGACCTCGTACAGCTGTTCTGCGGTCACGAGGAGAACTCATCCTGTCGGGGCGGCCTGCGGGAGCGGAAGCACGGGCCGACGGCCTCCGGTGTTTCCGACCGCAACCATTGCAGTCCACCCCAAGGGCGACAACGGGATTGGCATGAAGGTGTCATGCCGGCGCACCGGCCCGCGCCGCACCGCGCTCCGCGGCGGGGACCGGCCGGAAAAGGAGGGACGGCGAATCGGAAGGCGCGTCGGAATTCCGCTCCGGCGCCCGGCAGCTTGATGCCAGTTTCACGCCGCGAACCGACGGCGGGGAACGCGCGCGAACGACAATCGGTGCGCCCATGCACCCCTTGAGAAGGAGCCTCCCCCCATGTTCGGACGGGTCGGACGGTCCGCCGTCAAACACCCCTGGCTGACCATACTGGCGTGGGTGATCGCGGCGATAGGCGTGGCGTCCCTGGCGCCGCCCCTGCAGCCGGTCAGCGACCAGGCCGAATTCCTCCCCTCGCACTACGAGTCGGTGCGGGCAGGGGAGCTCCAGAAGCAGGCGTTCCCGCAGGAGGAACAGCCCGCGTCCGTCATCGTCTTCCGCCGTGACGACAACGGCCGGCTCACCGACACCGACCTCGCGGACGTGAAGAAGGTCGCCGCCGGTCTGGAGAAGGCGGGCCTGGAGAAGATCGGCGCCGTGCGGACGGGCCCGCAGGCCGTGTCCGCCAACGGTGAGATCGCCCTGGCGAGCATCCTCGCGACGACCGAGAACCCCTACGACGAGACCCTGATGGAGTCGGTCGGCGAGATGCGCGAGAAGGCCGGGCCGCTCCTCGAGGGCACCGCGCTGCACATGGGGATCACCGGTTCGGCGGCGACGGCGCTGGACACCAAGGAGTCCTCCGGCGACACCGACGCCATGATCATGATGGCGACGCTGGTCCTGCTCATCGTGCTGCTGGCCGCCATCTTCCGCAGTCCGCTGATCGCCGTCCTGCCGGTCCTCGTCATCGCCCTCGTCTTCGTGCTGGCGACCGGCCTGATCTCCATCGCCTCCGAGGCCGGCGGATTCCAGGCGGACGCCTCGATCGGATCCATCCTGATCGTGGTGCTCTTCGGCGTCGGCACCGACTACCTCCTGTTCCTCCTCTTCCGCTACCGGGAGTTCCTGCGCAAGGGACAGGCGCCCAAGGAGGCCATGACCGAGGCCGTCACCCGGGTCGGGGAGACCATCGCCTCCGCCGCCGGCGCCGTCATCGTCGCCTTCCTCGCCCTGCTGCTGTCCAGCCTCGGCATGCTGAAGGCGCTCGGCCCGGCGCTGGCCATCTCCGTCGGCGTCACCCTCGTCGCCTCGCTGACGCTCGTACCGGCGGTCTTCTCCCTGCTGGGCACCAAGGCCTTCTGGCCGTCCAAGGCGTGGAGCAAGGAGCCCAAGCACACGCTCGCGGCCCGCGCCGGATCCCTCACCGCGCGCCGTCCCGGCCTCGTCGCCGCCGTCTCCGGCGGACTGCTCGCCGCGCTCGCGGCCGGCGTCCTCAGCCTCAACACCGTTTTCGACAGCAGCAGTTCGCTGCCGAAGGACCTGGAGTCGGTCCAGGCGGCGAAGGAACTGGAGCGCGGCTTCGCGGCCGGGCAGACCGACCCGACCTGGGTGTTCCTGGAGGCCGAGGACGGCGGCAAGCTCGACCGGGGCCGGATCGACGCCTACGCCGAGAAGCTGGCCGCCGCCGACTTCGGCACGGTGGTGCCCCCGGTCGTCGCGCCCAAGGGCGACATCGCCAAGTTCGGTGTGGTGCTGGCCCACAAGCCGGACAGCGACCGGGCCGTCGACCTGCTGGCCGGACCGCTGCGCGACGCGGCCCACGACGCGGCGCCCGACGGCACCCGCGCCCTCGTCGGCGGCACCTCCGCCGTGCTCGCCGACATCCAGCACGCCACCAACCGCGACTACTCCGTGGTCTTCCCGGCCGCCGGCGTGGCCATCATGGTGATCCTCGGCCTGCTGCTGCGCAGCGTCGTCGCGCCCCTGTACCTCATGGTCGCGGTCGGACTGGGCTTCGCCGCGACGCTGGGCGCGACCGTGCTCCTCTTCCAGAACGTCGCCGGCGAGTCGGGCCTGCCCTTCACCCTGCCGGTGATCGTCTACCTGTTCGTCGTCGCCATCGGCACCGACTACAACATCCTGATGGTGGCGCGGCTGCG
The DNA here is from genome assembly GCF_043076215.1 of Streptomyces sp. NPDC016640. Lineage (NCBI taxonomy): Bacteria > Bacillati > Actinomycetota > Actinomycetes > Kitasatosporales > Streptomycetaceae > Streptomyces > Streptomyces sp. NPDC016640. The sequence continues at coordinate 352,966 of NZ_JBIBRG010000005.1, read as the reverse complement.
GGAGGAGGTCGAGCGCGGCAGCACCCCGGCACAGGCCGTCCGCCAGGCGATCACGCACTCCACGTCCACCATCGGCACGGCGGCCGTCATCCTCGCCGGCACCTTCGGCGTCCTGCTGCTGGCCCAGAACTCCATGCTCCGCCAGATGGGCTTCGCCGTGGCCTTCGGCATCCTGCTCACCGCGTTCGTGATGGCCGTACTGCTGGTGCCCGCGGTCACCACCCTGCTCGGACACCGCACCTGGTGGCCCGGGCGTGTCGGCCCCGGTCCCGGGGCGCAGGCCGACCCCGAGCCGACGGGGCAGGAGCCCGTGGCCGCACGCCGGACGTGAGCAGCTTCCTGTTGATCGCCGGGGCCACCGCCCTGCTCGGCCCCATGATCATGGCCGTACTGGCCCGCAGAGTGCTCGGACTGCGCATCGGCGCGGTCCGGGCCCTGCTCACGGGCGTCGCCGGACTGCTGGCGGCGGGCGTGGTCGGTACGCCGATGGGCCCGCAGGCGAGCCGCACCCCGCTGGTGACCGTGCAGCTGGGGGCGGCGCTGCTCGGCGCGATGCTCTTCCTCGTGCTCTCCGAGGCGGCGGTCACCGGCGGCTCGGTGCGCGGCATGGTGCGCTGGCCCGGCGCCGTGCGCCGCAGGCTGGCGCGCAGCCGGCGCTACACCCAGCTCAGCAGGATCGCCGTACGGCACGGGCTGGGCCGCTTCCTGACCGGCCGGTCCCGGCGCGGCACCGCCAGCCCCCAGGACCAGGCCGCGCTGGCCAGGTCGCTGCGGCTGGCGCTGGAGGAGGCGGGAGCCACCTTCGTCAAGCTCGGACAGGTGCTGTCGTCCCGCTACGACCTGCTGCCCGACGTGTTCGTGGACGAACTGAGCGCGTTGCAGCACGAGGTCGCCCCCGAACCGTGGCCCGACATCGAACGCGTGCTGGCGGAGGAGCTGAAGGCGCCGCCGGAGAAGGTGTTCGCGGAGTTCCGGCCCGAACCGCTCGCGGCCGGTTCCATGGCCCAGGTGCACCGGGCCCGGCTGCGGGACGGGCGCGCAGTGGCCGTGAAGGTGCAGCGGCCGGGGGCCCGGCAGGTCCTCGAACGCGACCTCGACATCCTCTTCCGGATCAGCGACATGCTGGAGCGGACCACCAGCTGGGGCCGGACGGTCGGCTCCCGCGAACTGGTGCAGGGGTTCGCCGACTCGCTCCACGAGGAGCTGGACTTCCGTACCGAGGCCCGCAACACCGCGGCCGTCGCCGCGAACGTGGCACTCGCCGACGCCGGTGCCGAACCCGCGGCCGGCACCGGCGGGCCGTCCGGAACCGCCCCGCGGGTCCTGCTGCCCGAGGTCCACCAGGAGCTGAGCACCGAACGGGTGCTGGTCGTCGAATGGCTCGACGGCGTCACCCTGAACCGGGCCGACGCCGTCATCGAGGCCCGGGGCCTGGACCGCGAGCGGCTCGCCCGCGACCTGTTCCACTGCCTGCTGGGCCAGATCATGATCGGCGGCGTCTTCCACGCCGACCCGCACTCCGGCAACGTCCTCGTCCTGGACGACGGCCGGCTCGGCCTGGTGGACTTCGGCTCGGTCGGCCGCATCGACCGGATGCTGCGCGACAGCCTGCGCGAACTGCTCATGGCGATCGACCGCAACGATCCGCAGGCGCTGTCCGACGCGCTGCTGGACCTGGTGGAGCGGCCCGACGAGATCGACGAGGACCGCTTCACCCGCGCCCTCGGCCGCTACACGGCCCGCCACCTCTCCTCCGCGGGGCCCCCGGGCCGGGAGATGTTCTCCGACCTGTTCCTGCTCGTGGCGCAGTACGGCCTCACCGTGCCGCCCGAAGTGGCCGCGGCCTTCCGCGCGCTGGCCACCGTGGAGGGTGCCCTCGGCCGGCTCGTGCCGGGCTTCGACCTCGTCGAGGAGGCGCGCGCCTTCGCCTCCACCGAACTGGCCCGCCGGCTCTCCCCGCGGCAGCTGAGCCGCTCCCTGGCCGACGAGGCCGCCGCCGTGCTGCCGATGCTGCTCCGGCTGCCGCGCCGGGCCGAACGCATCAGCAGCGCGCTGGAACAGGGCAGGCTCAGCATCAACGTACGGCTGCTCGCGGACGAACGGGACCGGCGCTTCATCCGCGGCATCGTCCATGACGTGCTGCTCGCCTTCCTCGGCGCCCTCACCGGTGTCCTGGGCATGCTGCTGCTGTCCACCCGGGGCGGCCCCCGGGTCGGCGACTCGCTGCGGCTGTTCGACATCTTCGGTTACAACGCCCTGCTGATCAGCTCGGTGCTGGTGCTCCGCGTCCTCTTCACCATCACCAGGTCCCCACGCTGACCCGTCCCGCGCACCGACGGCCACGCCCGCCCGGGGACGCGCCCCGGACCGGCCGGACCGGGGTCACAGGCGGGTGGCGGCGCGGACGAGGTCCGCGCACGGCCCGCGAACGGCCGTGCGGGGGCCACGCGATGAGCGTGGTCACCCGCCGGTCGCATTGGTGATGGAGGAGCGGTACGCCGCGACCGGAGCTGCCACGGGGAACGCGGGCCAGGGACGACGAGCGACGGGACGGGGCGCGGGGGCCCGGCGGCTCGACCTGGTCACCTCCGTCAAGAGATCCTTGGGCATGGAGTTCCTCTGCTACCACCGCGACCGGCCCGCCTCCCTGCCGCTGCGCCACGAGCTGCGGGAGGAGCACTGGTCCTACATGGACCGGTACACGAAGGAGATGATCGCCCGGGGCCCGACCCTCGCCGACGACGGCGGCACCCCCACCGGAAGCGTGCACATCGTCGACCTGCCCGATCCCGCCGCTGCCCGCACGTTCGCCTTCGAGGAGCCGAACTACCAGGCCGGCGTCTACCGGGACGTGCTGCTGCGACGGTGGCGCAACACGCTGGGGCGCACCATGTGGGACTTCCCCGGCGGCCGGACCGGCGGCAACCGGTACCTGGTGCTCGGCCTCGGCACGGGACGGGCCGCCGACCTCGCGGTGCCGCCCGACCCGAACGAGCTGATCGCCTACGGGCCGCTGCTGTCCGACGACGGCGACACCTGGCTGGGCACCGCGGCGCTGGCCCGGGCGCCGGACCCGGACACGGCACGCGCCATCCTGACCCCGGACCGGTACGCCGGCATCGAGGTGCACAACTGGCAGTTCGGCGGGCGCCCGTCATAGCCGGGGGCGCCCGGCCGACGTCACCGCCGAAGCCCCGGCCGCTGGGTGATCCCCGGAGGACGAGGGCGCCCGCAGCCGTCGGCCCCGACGATCGCCGGGGTCCGGGGGTGCCGTCCAGGGAAGCGGCGGTGGGTCAGTGGGTTCCCGTGGCGCGCAGGGGCTCCGTGGCGGCCAGGGGTGTCCTGGCCCGGGTGGGCGGACGCCGGGACGGCAGGGCGTGGGCGCGGCGCAGGGCGTCGGACAGGGCGGCGGCCGAGTCGAACACGGTCGCCCCCAGCCAGCGGCCCGGGATCGCGTCCATCCGGTGCGGTGGACCCGACACCGACAGCGCGGCGACCACCCGGTCGTCCCCGGCCAGCACCGGCACGGCGTACGCGATGTCGCCGGGCTGCATGACGTCCGACCCGCGGGCCCAGCCGCGACGGCGGACCTGGGCGAGATGGGTGGCGGTGAACCGGGCGCCGCGCAGCCCCTCGCGGATCTCCTCCGGCTCCTGCCAGGCGAGCAGCACCAGCGCGACCGGCCCGGCGCCGGCCGGCCGCGACATGCCGACCGGCACCCGCTCGGCGCCGTCGGCCCCGGGGACACCGTCCGCGCAGGTCGCCACACACGTCTGCGTCCGGCCGCGGCGCCGCAGGACCCGGGCGTCCAGTCCCGTGCGGTCGTGCAGATCGGCCAGCACGGGGGCCGCCGCCTGCGCCAGCCGGTCGTAGCGCGCCTCGACCGACATGCTGCCGAGCCGCGGGCCGAGCGCGAACCGCCCGTGGAAGTCCCGGGTCAGCAACCCGAGCCGCTCCAGCGCCACCGCGATGCGGTGCACGGTGGGCCGGGACAGCCCGCTGCGGGCGACGAGTTCGCTCAACGGCGCCGGCGCCTGCTCCACGAGCTCCAGCAGCACGGACGCCTTGTCGAGCACGCCGATACCGCTGATCCACTCCCGGGGCGCGGCGGCCGTCGCCGTACCCCCCGGCGTCAGCGGCCGCGTACCGTCGGAAACAGGTGCCATGGTGGTGTCAGGGTCTCTTCTGCTCTCGCGGTTCGTCGTCAGTCCAGGGCGGCGGGGCCGTCCACGGACACCACCTCGACGCCGGGTTCGATACGGCGGATCAGTCCCGCCAGCGTGCGCCCGGGCCCGAGTTCGACCAGCCGGCCGCAGCCGAGGGGACCGGTGAGCGTGCGCACGCTCTCCTCCCACAGCACCGGCGAGGTGAGCTGGCGGGTGCCGAGCTCCGTCCAGCCGGTGGCACCGTCGTAGGGCCGCGCGTCCACGTTGGCCACCACCGGAAGGTGCCGGGGTGCCGCCGCCGTGTCCTTCAGGGCGGCGGCGAGCGTCTCGGCGGCGGGAGCCATGTAGGGGCTGTGGAAGGCGCCGCCGACCTGCAGCCGGATGAACTTGGCGCCGATCGAGGAGGCCCCGTCCGCGACCAGCCCGACCCCCCCGGGCGATCCCGAGACCACGGTCTGGCCGGGGGCGTTGACGTTGGCGATCCACACGTCCTCGCCCTCCTCCCGTACGGAGCACGCCAGTTGCTCCACGCTCTCCAGCGGGGCCGCGACCAGGACGCCCATGGTGCCCTCGCGCGCACCGGAAGCCTCCCGCATGGCCCGGCCCCGCGCGGCGACCAGGGCCGCCGCCGCGGGCAGGGTGAACGCCCCGGCCGCGGTGAGGGCGGCGTACTCACCCAGGCTGTGACCCGCGCACGCGACCACGGGCCCGTCGAACGCCCCGCGGCGCACCGCCTCGGCGTGGGCCATCATCGCGACCGAGAACACCGACAACTGCGCCAGGTCGGTGCGCCGGAGCTGCTCCGTCGTCGCGTGGAGCAGCAGGTCGGCGATGTCCTCCCCGGTGGCCTCGGAGATCTCCGCGGTGATCCGCCACGACGGCGTGTCCCGCCACGGCGCGCCCATTGCCTGACGCTGCGTTCCCTGACCGGGAAACACCAGACCGATCGGCTGCCGATCCATGGATCCACCTTCCGCAACGGACTTCGTCGAGGGCGCGGGGCCCCGCACCGGAGCAACCGGCGCGGGTCCCTGCGGACCGGCGGCGACGGGGGAGCCTCCGGTGACGGGAGACGTCCGCGAGGACGGTCCCGTTCCCTGAGACTTCATCAAACTGTGCCTTCCCGGACGGGGCAACGCGCGTTTCAGGAAGCTGCGGCGCGCACCTCACGCCCGGTACGCGCCGTCCTGCCCGGGCGGCAGCAGTCCCAGCTCCGCGGCCCGGACCCCCGCCTGGAAGCGGGAGCTGGCACCGAGCAGCGCCATGATCTCCGCGACGTAGCGCCGGTACGTCCGGACGGAGACGGTCAGTTCGCGGGCGGCCACCTCGTCGGTGACCCCGGCCCGCATGGCGCCCAGGATCTGCCGGACCAGGATCGCCCGGTCGCGGTCGCCGAACGCGAGATGCTCGTCCGGGGGAGCGGAACTGGACCAGATGCTCTCGAAGAGCGCGGACAGGGCCCCCAGCACCTCGGGTGCCCTGATGAGGGAGGCCCGGCGCTCGGCGGGGGAACCGACCACCACCAGGGCGGTCGCACGGTCGGCTATCAGCATCTGCAGAGGCGGCAGCCGGGCCACCCGGACCGTCAGCTGCCGGTGCGGGTCGGGCAGCCAGCTGCCCAGGGAGTCACCGACCAGGTCGGGGCCGGCCAGCAACCGCGCGGAGACCCGCTCCCGCGCGAAGTGCAGCAGGTCGGCCTCCAGCAGCCCGACCCGCTCCAGCTGGCTTCCGGTGCCCGGTATCCGGGAGCGCAGGATGTCGATGGTGCCGGTGGCCTGTCCCATCAGCTCCCGTGTGACGCCGATGAGTTGTCCGTAGCCGCCGGGGAGCGCCGTGATGAGCTGCTCCCGCCGGCTGCGGTCCCGATGGATGATCATGGTTGACTCAATCAACTCTCTGACCTGCAAGAGAGCATGCTCCAACTCGTCCCCCGATTGGCCGCACACCTCGTGCCCCCATTTCTCGCTGGATGTTCCGTTCCTTGGGCCGGTTCCACGACCACGGGCGGCACATGCGCCCGGGCGCTCACGTCCCCTTGGGCAGCAACCCGAGTTCGACCGCGCGCACGCCGGCCTGGAAACGGGACGACGCGTTGAGTTCCCGCATGATCTCGGCGACATGCCGCCGGTAGGTGCGCAGGGACACCTGCAGTTCCCCCGCGGCGTTGGCGTCGGTGCGCCCGGACCGCAGCTGCTCCAGGATGCGGCGGGTGAGATCGGAACGCAGCCGGGGGCTCGGTTCGGGATGGTCGACCAGTCGGCGGCCGCGTGCCCACACACCGGCGTAGAGCAGTTGCAGGGTGCTGACCGCCGCGCGGTCGGTGACGACCGCGGCCCTGTCGTCCGTCGCGCCCTGGGCGCCCAGCCGCAGGAACGCGGACGCCCCGTCCACCGTGACGAATCCGCACAGTTCGTGCGGGAAGACCCGCACGGCGGGCAGACCGCGCAGCCGCGCGGGCGCGACCTCGAGGGTGGCCGGACTGCACAGCACCCGTACGGTGACCCCGCTGGGCACCCCGGTCAGGCACCGCAGCGCGGACTCCGCGAAGGTGACCGATCCGGCGAGCGCCACGTTCACCGAGCGCTTGGCCCGCAGCACGAGCCGTTCGAGCGTCTCGGTGGTCACCTCCGCGTCCATGTGCGTCAGGCCCGACACCGTTGCCGGACGCCTGCGGTGCAAGGACACCGTGGACTCGATCAGGGCGCGGGCCTGCAGCAGGGTCTGCTCCAGGCGGGCGGCGTGACCCGGGGGGACGTCGTCCTCGAAGCCGCCGACAGTGGGTAGATCGAACAAAGTGCCAGCCACGCGTGAGCCCCCATGTTTGTTTCCACATTGCCTCTGCCGCGCGTTACCGGCCCTGGTTGCCCCAGCTGTGTGACGCCGTGGCGTCACCGCCGGCCCCCGCTCGGCGTATTAATTGAACCGGAAATCAAATTTCGTGTGCCGCCTGTGAACCTCGCCTCCCTGGCAATGAATCGCACTGTGGGGATCGGCCGAAGGCATTGTGCTCACAGTGTGGCTGAAATCAGGTGTAGGTAATCACGACTCACCGACGATATCCAGTTCCTACGGTGGCGTCCGTGGCAGCAAGATGCAGAAGAGGTGCTGGAAGCGGCGGTTCCTCTTCCGGTTTGCCTGCCGACCGGTCTGTTACCTGCGCGTAGCGTGGTCGCGGTGGCCACTAGTTGCCATATGTGCCCGGTGAGCCGCCATTGTCACCCCTGATTCCTGTGGTAGAGGCCGGGATGTCGTGGGAGATGCTGTCCAATCGGTCAATCGGAATGAATCCGGCCCTTCGTGCAATTCAGAATTGTTCGGGTGACTTTCAGAGGGGTAGACCAGTGGCGTGAGGTAAGTTCATTTTCTCGCTCACGAGAGTTGTGTGCCGCGTAATTTGGCTCGTTTTTCGGTTGCTGTCCGGACCGGATATATGTCCTACGTTTTCGCTCCGATGAACGTTTCGGGGTACTCGTCGATACCGCGGTGGCGTGAGAAGGTGACCCATCCCGCCCTGAAACGGACTCATTCCGCGCGGCGCCGGACGGGGGCGGCGGCGGCCGTACGCGGCTTCGCCGGGCCCGCCGCGCCCCGTCCGCGGCCCCTCCGTACGCGAACCGGACCCCCGGGGCCGTGGCGGTGCCGGGGGGACGCCCGGGCGGACTCCGGGCCCGCCGTGAACCGCGGGCGGTCCCGCGCGGCTTGCCCTCGCGCGCTCGAAGTCCTGGCGTCCGCGGCATGGAGACCGCACGGACACCGGGACGCAGCGGTATCGAGGCCGGCGCCGTCGGGTCCGGCCGCTGGGCGATCGGCGGCGAGTGGCAGGACCGGCAGGGGCAGCCCCTGGAGTGGGGGGAGGGCCGACGACGAGGAGTGCCTGCCCGCGGTCGTGCGCGGGTCCGCCGCGATCCGGCCCGCCGCGCTCCGGTACGGACGCCCGTCCGGCGCCAGCGGCTTCGCCGTCACCGGTGCGACCGCCGGGTGCCGGGGCCCGGGCCCCGGCACCCGGCGGTCGTTCAGCGCACCTCGCCCGGGTAGCGGACGCCGACGCGGTCCCGGATCGCGTCGAGCGTCCGCATCACGGCGAGGGTGCCCTCGAGCGGGACGAGCGGCGACTCGGTCTCGCCCGCCCGCAGTGCCCGCATCACCTCCGCGGCCTCGTGCTTGAGGCTGTTGCGGGGCCCGTCCGCGGGGTCGGCCGTGAACTCCTCGGCGTCACGGCCGTCCCGGTGCAGCACGAACCGGTCCGGGAAGAAGAAGCCGTACGGGATGTCGATCCGGCCCGCGGACCCGGTGATCGACGCGGAGGTCGCCGTACCGCCCACGATGGAGCAGTGCACCGAGGCGAGCGCACCGTTGTCCCAGGAGAGCAGCGCCCCCGTCTGCAGGTCCACGCCCTCCTCCGACAGCGTCGCCCGCGCCACGACGTCCGCCGGCTCCCCGAGCAGCAGCTGCGTGAACGACACCGGGTACACCCCGAGGTCCAGCAGCGCGCCCCCGCCCAGCGCGGGGTCCCGCAGCCGGTGCGAGGACGGGAACGGCCCCGTGAGCCCGAAGTCCGCCTGCACACTGCGCACTTCGCCGACCGCGCCGTCGTCGACCAGCGCCTTCAGCCGCCGCACCATGGGATGGCAGTACATCCACATGGCCTCCATCAGGAAGCGCCCGCCGTCCCGCGCCAGCGCGACCAGCTCCGCCGCCTCACGCGCGTTCAGCGTGAACGGCTTCTCGCACAGCACGTTCCGCCCGGCCCGGAGCATCAGCCCGGCCGCCGCGCGGTGCGCCGTGTGCGGGGTGGCGACGTAGACGACGTCGACCTCCTCGTCCGCCGCCAGCGACTCCCAGTCGCCGTACGCGCGCGGTATGCCGAACCGCTCGGCGAACGCCTTCGCCGGCTCCGGCGACCGCGACGCCACCGCCACGACCTCCGCGTCCGGCAGGTCCACGAGGTCCGCCGCGAACGTCGCGGCGATCCCTCCGGTCGCCAGGATTCCCCAGCGCACCTTCTGCTCCGTCATCCGTCCCACCTTGCTCGTGTCGTTCGTCACATCGCGAATGGATGTCCATGGAAGCGCTCCCATGACATCGCCGTCGACGCCGAGCACTCCGCACGAGCTGAGAGCATAAGGACCCGGAGACACGGAAAGGGAGGGGCCACATGCCCGAGGGCAGGGCGTCCATACCGAACTCGACGGCGGCGGGCGGGTCCACGGCGCCCCCGGGGGCGGACCCGGCCGTCCCGGCCCCGCGCGCGGGGTCCCCGGCCGCGGAAGCGGGCACGGCCGCCGCGGGCGGGCGGACGGCTCATCCGGCGCCCGGCGCGGGTGCCCGCCGCACCAGCCTGCTGGTCACCCTCGTGCTGGGCGGCCTGACCGCCACGCCACCGCTGGCGATGGACATGTACCTCCCCGCCCTCCCGCAGGTCACCGAGTCGCTGCACGCCTCCGCCGCCACCGTGCAGCTCACCCTCACCGCCTGCCTGGCCGGCATGGCCCTCGGGCAGCTGGTGGTCGGGCCGATGAGCGACCGCTGGGGACGCCGCCGTCCGCTGCTCGTCGGCCTCGCGGTCTATGTCGTCGTCACCGCGCTGTGCGCGTTCGCGCCCACCGTCGAACTCCTCGTCGCCTGCCGGCTGGCGCAGGGCCTCGCGGGCGCGGCCGGCATCGTCATCGCCCGGGCGGTCGCCCGCGACCTGTACGACGGCGTGGCCATGGCCCGCTTCTTCTCCACCCTCATGCTGATCTCCGGAGTCGCGCCGATCGTGGCACCCCTCATCGGGGGGCAGGTCCTGCGGGTGACGGACTGGCGGGGCGTGTTCGCCGTCCTCGTCGTCGTCGGGGTGCTGCTGACGGCCGTCGTCTGGGCGAAGCTGCCGGAGACGCTGGCCCCCGCCGACCGGCACGGCGGAGGCGTCGGCGAGACGTTCGGCTCGATGCGCCGGCTGCTCGCCGACCGCTCCTTCACCGGCTACATGCTCACCGGCGGATTCACCTTCGCGGCCCTGTTCGCCTACGTCGCGGCCTCCCCGTTCGTCGTCCAGGAGATCTACGGAGCCTCCCCGCAGACGTTCAGCCTGCTGTTCGGGCTGAACTCGATCGGGCTGGTGATCGTGGGGCAGGTCAACGGCAAGGTGCTGGTCGGCCGGGTCCGCCTCGACCTGGTGCTCGGTCTCGGGCTCGCCGTCGTGGTCGCCGCCGCGGCCGTGCTGCTGCTGATGTCGCTGGGCGTGTTCGGCGAGGTCGGCCTCGTGCCCGTGGCCGCCGCGCTGTTCGTGCTGATGTCCGCGATGGGCATCACCATGCCCAACACCCAGACCCTCGCCCTGCTGCGCACCAGGCGCTCCGCCGGCTCCGCGTCCGCCCTGCTCGGCACGACGTCCTTCCTCGTCGGCGCGATCGCCTCCCCGCTGGTCGGCGTCGCCGGGGAGGACACCGCCGTTCCGATGGCCGTCGTCCAACTGGCCTCCGCGCTGGTGGCCCTGGCCTGCTTCCTGGGCATGTGCCGCCCGTGGAACCGGTCGGGGAGCACGAAGGGAGGGGGCGTCTGAGCGCGCCGAGACTGCGCCCCGGAACCCCGGAGCGGGCCGGGCTCGACGCCGGGGAGCTGCGCCGCATGGTCCGGGAGGTCCGGGCCCGCACCGGCGGCGGGCGCCCCTGGGCGGCGGGCGCCGTCGTGGTCGCCGGCCGGGGCCCGGTGCTCGCCGTGCAGGAGGCGGCGGGCTGGGCCGTGCGGTACGCGGCGTACGACGAGGTCTCGGACACCGCGGTGGAACTGCCGCCGGGCGAGCGCGTGCCGATGACCGTGGACACCCCGTTCGACCTGGCGTCCCTGACCAAGCTGTTCACCTCGGTGGCCGCGGTGCAGCAGATCGAGCGGGGCACGCTCGGCATCGACGCGCGCGTCGGCGCGTACCTGCCGGACTTCACGGCGGCGCGGCGGCACGGCGTCACCGTCCGCCAGCTGCTCACCCACACCTCCGGACTGCGTCCCGAACTCCCGCTGTACGACTGCGCCGACGACGCGCAGCGGCTGGCCGTGCTGCGCGCGGAGCGGCCCGTCGGGGCGCCCGGCACGTACCGCTACTCCGACCTGAACATGCTGCTGCTCCAGCACGTCCTGGAGCGCCTCACCGGCCGCCCGCTGGACGTCCTGGTGCGCGACGGCATCACCCGCCCGCTCGGCATGACCGCGACCGGTTTCGGGCCGCACCCGGACGCGGCGGCCACCGAGGACCAGCGGCGGCCGTGGGCCAAGGCCGACCGGGGGATGCTGCGGGGCGAGGTGCACGACGAGAACGCCTGGGCGCTGGGCGGGGTCGCCGGACACGCCGGCCTGTTCTCCACGGGCCGGGACCTGGCGGTCTTCTGCCGCACCCTGCTGGCCGGCGGCTCGCACGGGCCCGCCCGCATCCTCGGACCCGACTTCGTGGACCTGCTGCTCACCCCGCCCGGGCTGGGATTCGCCCTGGACCGGCCGTACTTCATGGGCGAACTGGCCGGACGCGGAGCCGCGGGCCACACCGGGTTCACCGGTACGTCCCTGGTCCTGGACCGGGCCACGGACACCTACCTGGTCCTGCTGGCCAACACGGTCCACCCCCGCCGCCCCGACCCCGACCACACGCCGCGGGCGCAGGCGGCCACCCGGCTGGCCCGGGCGGTGCGGGCGATCCGGGCACCGGGACCGGGCGGCCCGGCGGACCTGAGAGAATCGTGAGGTGAACGCCCCCGCCCCCCTGCCCCCCGAGCGCCTGTCCGCCGCCGAGATCCTGCGCTCCGCCCTCGCCGGGCTGCTCGACGGGCTCCCGCCGCGACAGGCCGCGGGGGCCGTCGAGCGGCTGATCGCCGCCTACCGGGGCGCCACCCCGACCGGGGCCCCGATCCTGCGGGACCGGGCCGACGTGGCCGCGTACGCCGCGTACCGCATGCCCGCGACGTTCCAGGCGGTGCGGTCGGCGCTGGCGGCGTTCGCGGACGCGGTGCCCGGCTGGGCGCCCGGCGACCACGTGGACGTCGGCGGCGGCACCGGCGCGGCGGCCTGGGCGGTCAGCGCGACCTGGGGCGGGGAGCGGCCCGTGACCGTCCTCGACTGGGCCGAACCCGCGCTCGCCGTCGGCCGGGAACTCGCCGCCGCGCACCCCGCCCTGAAGGACGCCCGCTGGCAGCGCTCCCGCATCGGACCGGCGCTCACCCTCCCCGGCACCGACCTCGTCACGGTCTCCTACGTCCTCAACGAGCTGACCGCCCCCGACCGCGCCGCCCTCGTCGAAGCCGCCGCGGAGGCGGCACAGGCCGTGGTGATCGTGGAACCGGGCACCCCCGACGGCTACGCCCGCGTCATCGAGGCCCGCGACCGCCTGGTCCGCGCCGGCTTCCACGTCGCCGCCCCCTGCCCGCACAGCGCCGCCTGCCCCATCGTGCCCGGCACCGACTGGTGCCACTTCGCCGCGCGGGTCAGCCGTTCCTCGCTGCACCGCCAGGTCAAGGGCGGCTCCCTCGCCCACGAGGACGAGAAGTTCGCCTACGTCGCAGCCACCCGCCTCCCGGTCGCCCCGGCCCCCTCCCGGGTCGTCCGCAAGCCGCAGATCCGCAAGGGACAGGTCCTCCTCGACCTCTGCGAGGCGGACCCGTCCCTGCGGCGCGCCACCGTCACCAAACGCCACGGCGACCTGTACCGCGAGGCCCGCGACACCGACTGGGGCGACGCCTGGCCGCCCCCGTCCGGCTAACCGAGCCGCGATTCCGGCCCCTCGTCCCGTTCCTGCTGCTTCTCCTGCTGCTTCTCCTGCAGCTTGCGCAGCAGTTCCCGCTTCTGCGCCTGCGGGTCCAGGCCGCCGCCGATCCGGCCGCCGGGTCCGTCCCCGCGCAGGGCCTTGCGGCCCAGATGCTGCCGGGCGCCGCCGACGCCCAGCATGTTTCCGCTTCCGCCTCGCGACATGACCGTCTCCCTTCCACGTGAGACGATTCGTCTCGTCTCTCGACACATACCACTGTCCGGCGAGACGTGGCGTCTTGTCAACCTGATAGATTCGCGCCATGGCCCATACCCCTTCCGCCCAGCAGTCCGCCCCGGACGCCGCCCGCCGCAGCGAGCGCTCCCGGCGGGCCATCTACGACGCCGCCCTCGCGCTGGTCGCCGAGGTCGGCTATCCGAAGACGACCATCGAGGGCATCGCCGCCCGGGCCGGCGTCGGCAAGCAGACGATCTACCGGTGGTGGCCGTCGAAGGCGGACGTCCTGCTGGAGGCGTTCGTCGACCTGAGCGAGCAGGCGACCCGGACAGCCGGGCAGGAGCCGTACGTCATCCCCGACACCGGTGACCTCGCAGCCGACCTCAAGTCCGTCCTGCGCGCCACGGTCGACGAACTGCACGACCCGGTCTTCGAGGTCCCGTCCCGCGCCCTGGCCGCCGAGGGCGTCGTCAACGAGGAACTCGGCCGCAGATTCGTCGCCGCGCTGCTGCAGCCCTCGCTCCAGCTCTACGCCGACCGCCTGCGCTCCGCCCAGGACGCCGGAGACGTCCGCGCGGACATCGACCCGTGCGTCGCCCTGGAGCTCTTCGTCTCCCCCCTCGCCCAGCGCTGGCTCCAGCGCACGGGCCCGATCACCTACGACTACACCGACACCCTCGTCGACTACGCCCTGTACGGCCTCGCTCCCCGCTGACCGGAGGCTCCCCCCCCCGGCCCCTCACCGTCCCAGCGCCGCGCTGACCGCCCCCGGCGTGCGGGCCGGGTGACGGGCCAGGCGGCCCGGCGCGTCCGTGATGACGCCGTCGCAGCCCAGTGCCAGGGCGCGGTCGCGCTGGGCCGGGGTGAGAACCGTGTGGGCCCACACCCGGGGGATGCCGGAACGCACCGCGCGCCGCAGGTCCGCGTCCCGGGCCCCGATGTCGACGTCGAGCAGGTCGACGAAGGAGCGCCAGCGCCCGGGGCGGTCGGTGCGCAGCTGGCGGGCCGAGCGCCACAGCTGGGTCAGCAGGCCCGAGTCGTGGATGCGGCGGGCCACCCCGGGGTCGTTGGTGTTCACGAACACCGAGCGGGTCAGACCGCGCGAGCGGATCAGCGAGGCCAGCCGGTCGAGACCGCGCGGATCCTTCGCCTCCAGCATCAGCACGGTCCGCCCGCCGAAGCGGTCCAGCACCTCGGCGACCGTCGGCGGCCGCTCCGAGCGCCAGCTCCCCGGCAGCCCGTCGCGCGGACGCAGCCGTACGCCCCGCCACTCGGCGGCGTCCAGCGCGCCCACCTCGCCGCCCAGGAAGGTGGTGCGGTTCAGCGACGCGTCGTGGAAGACCACCGGCGTACCGTCGCGCAGCACCCGGGTGTCGAAGTCCAGCACCTGCGCCGTACCGCGCCGGTACGCCGCCATCAGCCCCGACATGCTGTTCTCCGGGACCTCGCGGGCCCCGCCGCGATGGGCGACGTACGTGACCCGGGGCAGCGCGTCCACCGTCAGCGGTCCGCCGCCCCACTCCAGCGGCCCCGCGGGGCCGCCGGAGCGGCCCGCGAGGGTCAGCGAGACCACGCAGGCCAGGGCCCCCAGGCCCGTCGACGCGATGCTTGTGACCATGGCGACCACGGTAGGCGCGCGCGTCCGGGCACGGCGCGCAATGACACCCGCTCCGGTACGCCGCGCGTCCCTCCCGAGGGCATACCCTTCGTCCCACCGGATCCCCCTCGTCCAGTCGGGGCGTTCTCGTCCCACCTGTGCGGATTGTGGGCTCCGGCCCCCCGATGCGCACGATCGTGGGACGATAGGGCATGCTGTTGCGCACGACGGCGAGGCGAGGGGATAGATGAGCGCGGAGTTCGGCGGCCGAAGCGGCCGGCAGGGCAAAATCTCCCAGTGGCTGCGCGGACGCCGCCCGAAGCAGGCCGCCGACGAAGGCGGCCGTGAGGCCCTGCTGCTCGCCGCCGCCGACGCGGGACTGCCGCTCGCACCCGCCGCCCACCCCGCCGCCGGATACCGCTGCTCCTGCGACCGCGTGGGCTGTCCGACCCCCGCCCGGCACCCGGTGTCGTTCGCCTGGCAGACGCAGTCCACCACCGACCGCACGCAGATCGAGCGCTGGGCCCGCCACCAGCCGCAGGCCAACTTCATCACCGCGACCGGCATGGTGCACGACGTCCTCGACGTCCCCCTCGACGCCGGACGCGAGGCGCTCACCCGCCTGCTCGACGCGGACATCGAGGTCGGTCCCGTCGCCGAGAGCGACGACGGCCGCCTGCTGTTCTTCACCCTCACCCGCGGCACCCCCGAGGACGAGGACGAGTGGTGGCCGTGCGAGCTGGACTGCCACCCGGAGACCATGGACGAGCACCCCGGCCTGCGCTGGCACTGCCGCGGCTCCTACGTCCTCGTACCACCCGCCCGGCTGCCCGGCGACGACGACCGGTCGGTGCACTGGGTACGCGGCCCCGAGCATCCGCTCCCGGACCCGCTGAGCCTCCTGGAGGTCCTCACCGACTCCTGCTCCCGCCATGCCGGCGAGCACTCCGACCACGCGGGCGCGGCCTGGCCCCTGCGCCGCTGAGCGCGCGGGCGCGGGCTACTCGCCCTTCGCCGACGTCAGCCCCTGGATCCGCCCCAGCACCCGCACCGCACCGTCGGCCGGGTCCAGCGCCACCTCGTTGGAGACGAACTCCATCGTCAGCGACTGCCTGATCTCACCGGTCGTCAGCGCCAGCACGTCCTTGTTCGGCGTCGGCACGGACGCCCCGTCCGCCGCGGTCTGCTTCTCGTAGTGGCGCGTCGTGAAGAACACCAGCGCCCCGCCGTCCTGCGTGCGCAGCGCCAGCGGCGCGTAGTCGCCGTTCGTCATCGGCTCGTCGATGTACTGCGTCACCAGCCCCGGCCGTTCCGACCGCTTCGCGCGCAGCGCCCGCCACGCGCTGGTGTGCGGTCCCTCGGCGAACACGTCCCCGCCGTCCTTCAGGTACGTGGCGTAGCGCCGGCTCAGCTCGGCCGGCGGCACCGCCGGACCGGCCGAGTTCGCGGGCACGGCCTCGGCCCAGCCGTCCTCGTCCGTCTTGAACTCCGGTACGGCGTCCGGGGCCACCAGCGTCAGGTACGCCACCTCCCACGGCTCGTCCAGCCCGCCCCGGGTGAACACCAGCAGCCAGCGCGCCCGGCCGCCCTTGTTGCCGGCCGCGTCCGCGAGGAACCAGCGCGGCCAGCCGGCCTTCTCGACGATGGTGAACTTCGCGTCCGTCAGCTTCAGCGGCACGTGGCCGGCGTTGCCCCGCGGGCTGTTGGCCCGCCCCGCCCTCAACCGCGCCCCGTCGATGTCGGCGAGCGCGCCGGTGGTGTGGTCGGCGTCCAGGGAACCGTCGTACGCCTTGTCGGCGGCGTTGTAGGCGGCCGTGAACTCCTCGAGCGCCTCCGCCGCCTCTGCGCGGGTGGCGGCAGGGAGCACCTCGCGCTCGCCGTGCACCACCACACAGCCGCTCGCCGTCAGCGACAAAGCGGTCACCGACGCCGCGATCAGCGCGCTCCGCTCAAGCCCGCGGAGCCTGTTGCGCCTTCGAAGGCCGAGATCCCTGCTCATCCGGTTCCGTCACCCTCCCCTTCCCGGAGGCGAACCTTACCGGGGCCCGGAACGGCGCGAGCGCCCGGACCGGCCGGAGCACCGCCGGCCCGGGGAGGACGCGGGTGTCGTCCCGGCCGTGCGCGGGAGGCGCACGGCCGTCGAGTGAACCGCGGGGGCGTGACTAGCGGTTGAAGGCGGGCAGGGCGAACCGCGCGACGAGCGGGAAGCCGTCCTCCCGGGCGCTCCTGGCGTTCACCGAGTGCACGACCGTCCGGGACAGGTCGCGGGTCGCGGCCAGCACCGTGTGGTAGCCGGGCCGGGAACCCGTCTTGCCCCAGATCTCCGTCCCGTTGTGGACGAAGCGCTGCCAGGCCATGCCGTAGGTCGCGCCCTCGATCGCGGGGACGGTGAGCATCTGGTCCAGGAGCGGCTGCGGCACCACCCGGCCCTCGAAAACGGCGACCAGGAAGCGTTCCAGATCGGCGGTCGTGGAGATCATGTTCCCGGCCGCCCAGCGGTCGGACATGTTCCACTCCGTGACATCGGTGGTCCGCCCGCCGATGTCCGCGTAGGCCCGGTGGTGCGGGCCGTGTACGCGCGGGTCCGGCCCGGCCGGGAAGTCCGTGTGCCGCATCTCCAGCGGGCGGAAGATCCGTACGTCCGCCTGGTGCTCGTAACTGTCGCGGGTCACCTTCTCGATCAGCAGGCCGAGCACCGTGTAGTCGATGTTCTGGTACACCTGCCGTTCCCCCGGGGTGAACGCCGGACCCTTCGCGACGGCCGCGGCCACCACCCGCTCCGGGGTGAGGGTCCGGAACCGGTTCTCGTACATCTCCTCGGTGGTCGAGCCCAGGTTCGCGCCGGGCTTCAGGCCGCTGGTGTACGTGAGCAGGTGCCGCACGGTGGGCGGCTCGGTGAAGGAGGACGGCAGCAGGCCGGGCAGATAGCGGGTGACGGGCGCGTCCAGGTCGATCCGGCCCTCCGCGGCGAGCTGGAGCACGAGCGCCGCGGTGACCGTCTTGGTCGTCGACCCGGCCCGGAACCTCGCGTTCTCCAGGGCCGGGGCCCCGGTACGCAGGCTCCGGACGCCGGCGGTCCCCGTCCAGCCGCCCTTGCCGCCGACCCGGACGAGGGCCGCCGAGACGTCGCCGTCCGGGATGCCGACGAGGGCCTTCTCCAGCGCGGCGGTGTCGGGCCCGTCGACGGCCGGGGCGGACCCGGCGGACACGGACCCGGCAGCCGCCGTGGCGGGCCGGGCGGCCGCCGCTCCGGCGAGCGGACCGAGCACCAGGGAGCCCAGCAGCGCGGAAACGAGGACGGTACGGGTACGGACCTTCATGGGCCGATGCTCCTGTTGGTAAGGGGAATTGGCTTGCTCCGGACGCACTCCATCCTGTTGATCGCGGACGCCCGCGAGATCCTGCACACGCAGGAGACCGCCCCCTCATATCCGGCCCCCGCCCCTCGGGGTCGCCCCTAGGTCACGCCGCCGACGATCCCGGACGACCCCGGACCCCGCGCGGTGCTTGAATGCCCCCGTGACTGACTACGACGTGCTGCGCGTCTTCTGCGGACCCCGGGGCGGGTACGGCAACGAACTCGGTGTCGTCCGCGAGGGGTCCGTGCTGCCCGGGCGGGAGGAGCGGCAGGCGCTCGCCGCGAAACTCGGTTTCAGCGAGACCGTGTTCGTCGACGACCCCGAGCGCGGGGTGATCGACGTCTACACCCCCACCCAGCGCCTGCCCTTCGCCGGCCACCCCTGCGTCGGCGCGGCCTGGCTCCTCGACGTCCCCGAACTCGTCGTCCCGGCCGGGGTGGTGGGCGCCCGCCAGGACGGGGAGTTCTGCTGGATCGAGGCCCGGGCGGAGTGGGCGCCGCCGCGCACCCTGCGCCAGTACGCCACGGCCGCCGAGGTGGACGACCTGGAGGTGCCGCCGCCGGGGGAGTGGGTCTACGCCTGGGCCTGGCTGGACGAGGCGGCGGGCCGTGTCCGCGCCCGCGCCTTCCCCGGCCGCGACGACGGCATCGACGAGGACGAGGCGACGGGCGCGGCAGCCCTCCTCCTCACGGACAGGCTGGGCCGCGCCCTGAACATCACCCAGGGCACGGGCTCCCAGATCCTCACGGCCCCGCAACCGGAAGGCTGGACGGAGATCGGCGGCAGGGTCCGCCTGGAACGCTGACGCCCCGACTCCGTGACGAAAGCCTTCCAGGCCTCACGGCCGAAGAGGATCACCGTCCCGGTCCGGGGCCTTGCTGTCCCGGACCGGGACGAAAGAGGGGACATGGTGCGCGCGTTCCAGGCACTCGTCGTTGCCGCCGCTGTACGTACTGCTGCGCCACTCCGCGTCCGCCGGGTTCGGTATGCCGTGGGGTGCGGTGTCCACGCCCCGGGCTCCTCGGCCCTGCGCCGGATGACCGTGCGGGATACCACCGGGGACAGCGCGGACGTACGGGCGGCGTCGAACAGCTCCTGACAGCGGGCGACTCCGGCCTCCCGCTCCAGCCGCATCGAGCCGGTGGGGCTGTCCGCCGGGACCACGTCGAGCGCCGCTTCCTCGGGGAAGCCCCGTACGACGTACGGCCCGGACCCATGGAACAAGGCGGACGCCCCGAAGTGCGGGAGCCCGGCGACGACGGGACCGGCGGGCGGGGCCCGCCGCTCGTCGCGGCGCTCGCCCACCGCCGGCGGTGCGAGCAGCGCACCGCCGGGGAGGGTCTGCGGCTGCTGTGACCCCCGCCGGTCTCACGCCGACAGCGGGAACTCCTCGCCCAGTGCCCGGAAGACGGCCGTGTTGAGGGCGAACGCGCGCTTGCACTCGGTCACGATGCGCTGTTTGACCAGGTCGTCCGCCGGGAGCGCGTCCAGCAGTTCGCGGTAACCCCGCTTGAAGGCGGCCGGGTTGGTGATCTCCTCGAAGACGTAGAAGCGGACGCCGTCGCCCTTGCGCTCGAAGCCCCAGGTCCGCTCCGCCTTGTCGCGGATGATCTGCCCGCCGGACAGGTCGCCCAGGTAGCGGGTGTAGTGGTGGGCGACATAGCCGGCCGGCCAGTCCCGGGCGCACTCGGCGACCCGCTCGGCGTAGGCACGGGTGGCGGGCAGGGCGGTCAGGCCGGCGCGCCAGCCGGGGCCGCGCAGGTGCGCCAGGTCCCGCTCCAGCGAGGCCAGCCGGAACAGCTCCGGCCGGATGAACGGGCCCGCCACCGGATCCGGGGCCAGCCGCTGCGCGCCGGACTCCAGCGCCTCGTAGACGAACCACAGCTGCTCGGTGTAGCGCGCGTAGGCGTCCACCCCCAGCCGCCCGCCCAGCAGATCGCTCATGAACGTCGAGGTCTCCGCCTCCACGTGCTGCTCGTGGGAGGCGGTGCGGAGGAGAGCGGAGAAGGAGTCCATGATTCCGATTTTCTGTGGTTAGGGTCACCTAAGTCAATGCCTTGCCGACAAGGTGTCGGGAAACCTCCCCTCATCGGGACCGGCGCAAACAAGAGGGCCCGCCCTCTTCGCAGGAGGGCGGGCCCGGGGAGCGGGGAGCGCTACGGCAGGGTCAGGACGTCCGCGCCGGTGTCCGTGACCACCAGCGTGTGCTCGAACTGCGCCGTGCGCCTGCGGTCCTTCGTCACGACCGTCCAGCCGTCGTCCCACAGGTCGTACTCGTGGGTGCCGAGCGTCAGCATCGGCTCGATGGTGAAGGTCATCCCCGGCTGGATCACCGTCGTCGCGTGCGGGCTGTCGTAGTGCGGGATGATCAGGCCCGAGTGGAAGGACGAGTTGATGCCGTGGCCGGTGAAGTCGCGGACCACGCCGTAGCCGAAGCGCTTGGCGTACGACTCGATCACCCGGCCGATGACGTTGATCTGCCGGCCCGGCCTGACCGCCTTGATCGCGCGGGCGAGGGACTCCCGCGTGCGCTCCACCAGCAGCCGGCTCTCCTCGTCCACGTCCCCCACCAGGTACGTGGCGTTGTTGTCGCCGTGCACCCCGCCGATGTACGCCGTCACGTCCAGGTTGACGATGTCGCCGTCGCGCAGCACCGTCGAGTCCGGGATGCCGTGGCAGATCACCTCGTTGACCGACGTGCACAGGGACTTGGGGAAACCGCGGTAGCCGAGCGTCGAGGGATAGGCGCCGTGGTCGCACATGTACTCGTGCGCCACCCGGTCCAGCTCGTCCGTGGTCACGCCGGGCGCGATGAGCTTCGCCGCCTCCTCCATCGCCCGCGCCGCGATCCGGCCGGCGGTCCGCATCGCCTCGATCGTCTCGGGCGTCTGCACCTCCGGCCCGGTGTACGGCGTCGGGGCGGGCTTGCCGACATACTCGGGACGGCGGATGTTCCCGGGCACGGAACGGGTGGGGGACAGTTCCCCCGGTACGAGCAGCGACTGGCCAGACATGTCCGCGAGTCTAATTCAGCGGCGATGGGGGACCATCTTCGTGGCGAAAGGAGCCGGTCATGTCCCTGTTCAAGAAGCGGACGGTCGGAAAGCCGGGCGAATGGTACTACTGCCTGGAGCACAAGAAGGTGGAGGAGGGCCCTGACTGCCCCGGCAAGGACCGCTTCGGGCCGTACGCGAGCCGCACCGAGGCCGAGCACGCCATGCAGACGGCCCGCGACCGCAACCTCCAGTGGGAGAACGACCCCAAGTGGCACGACGCCCCCGCGGGCGAACGGGACGGCGGCTGATCACTCCCGTACGCCGGGCCCGCGGTTCACCAGGGCGTCGGCGGGGGAGCCGTCAGCAGGTCCGCCAGCCGTGACAGGCGGTCCCGGAAACGGCGGCGGCCCCGGGCGGCCGGCCGGGCGTTCTCCCCGGCCGCCGCGCTGACCAGGTGCTGCACGGTGTCCAGGTCCAGCTCGGAGCCGTCGGGCACGGCCAGCACCTCGTGGGCCAGCGCCGGCAGCTCCCCCTCGCCGGGGCCGAGGGAGAGCAGTGTCGCCCCGGCCCGGCGGGCGTCACACACCCGTTCGAGAAGCGGGGCGGACGGCTCCCCGGGCGCCACCACCAGCAGCGTCTCGCCCCGCCGCGCCGCCTCCAGGCGACCCAGGCCCACCGCCAGGTGCGCGGGGTCGGAGGCGCGCGCGCCGTGCCGTACCAGCGTGGGGGCCAGCTCCGGGGTGCCCGACCAGGCGGCCTCGTCCACCAGGTGCGCCGCCAGATGCCACGGCTCGTACTCCGGCGTGCCCACGAGCAGCAGCCCGCCCCCGTGCGAGACCACCGACCCGCGCAGCGTCCCCGCGAACCGCCGGGTGGCGCCCAGCCACTCGGTCCCGGCGAGCACGTCCCGCAGCAACGCCACCCGTACCGCATCCATGCGACCGCATCCTGCCCCCGGTCCCTGGTCCGCGTCCCCGTGTTCGACCCGGATTCGCCCGTCCCGGGGATCCGGCGGGCGCGACCGTGACGGGCTCACGCCGGCCGGGAAGGGCGCCGGGGCGGACGTAGAGTCGGCCCATGACCTCCAGCGACAGCGCACAGCAGCCCGAGAACGCCCCACGGCCCGCGAAGGCCCCGGCCAAGGACCCCTGGGACCTGCCCGACGTCTCCGGGCTGGTCGTCGGCGTGCTCGGCGGCACCGGGCCGCAGGGCAAGGGCCTGGCCCACCGGCTCGCCAGGGCCGGCCAGAAGGTGATCATCGGCTCCCGCGCGGCCGAGCGCGCCCGGGCGGCGGCCGGCGAACTCGGGTACGGCGTCGAGGGCGCCGACAACGCCGAGACCGCCCGGCGCAGCGACATCGTGATCGTCGCCGTGCCCTGGGACGGTCACGGCGAGACCCTCCGGTCCCTGCGCGGGGAACTGGCCGGCAAGCTCGTCGTCGACTGCGTCAACCCGCTCGGCTTCGACAAACAGGGCGCCTACGCGCTGAAGCCGGAGGAGGGCAGCGCCGCCGAGCAGGCCGCCGCGCTGCTGCCGGACTCCCGCGTCACCGCCGCCTTCCACCACCTGTCGGCCGTACTGCTCCAGGACCCGGGGATCGACGAGATCGACACCGACGTGATGGTGCTCGGCGAGGCCCGCGCCGACGTCGAGATCGTCCAGGCGCTGGCCGGCCGCATCCCCGGCATGCGGGGGATCTTCGCCGGGCGGCTGCGCAACGCCCACCAGGTGGAGTCGCTGGTCGCCAACCTGATCTCGGTCAACCGCCGGTACAAGGCGCACGCCGGGCTCCGCGTCACGGACGTATGAGGCGATGGGGGACACTGGACGGCGTAGCAGTGTCCCCCGACAGGAGCCCGCCACCATGCCCCGCCTCGCCCTCTGCGCCCTCGCCGTCTGCCTCCTCGCCGTCGCCGCGGCCGTCGTCTCCTTCGTGCGGGGCAGCGTGTTCGCCGGCGTCGTGTGGGTGCTGCTGGCGGGCCTGTCGTCCAACATGACGTGGTACTACGTCAAGCGGGGCCGGCCGGCGGCGGGGGACGGCCCCGTCAGGGGCTGACGTCCGCCGGGCAGCCGGCGACGGCGCGTCGGCGACGGCCGGCCGGTGACGGCGACCGGCGACGCTCCCTCACGCGCCGGCCGCACAGAACTCGTTCTCACCCCGCCAGAACCGGAACAGCTCGTAACCGCAGTACGTGTCGAACTCGTGGATGCCCAGGGTCTTCAGCAGCGAGTCGACCACGTCGAAGAACACGCCGTTCACCGCGGGCACCCACAGCAGCGCGAACACGAACAGCAGCCCGAACGGCGCGAACGGCTCCACCTGCCGGCGGACGCCGTGCGACAGCCACGGCTCGATCACGCCGTACCCGTCGAGGCCGGGCACCGGCAGGAAGTTCAGGATCGCGGCCGTCACCTGGAGCAGCGCGAGGAAGGCGAGCGCGAACCGGAAGTCCGCCGGTACGCCGTCCAGCGCGTCCAGCCAGAACGGGGCCGTGCACACCACGGCGAACGCGACGTTGGTCAGCGGGCCCGCCGCCGAGATCAGACTGTGCCGCCAGCGGCCCCGGATCCGGTGCCGCTCGATGAAGACGGCCCCGCCCGGCAGGCCGATCCCGCCCATGACGACGAACAGCACCGGCAGCACGATGCTCAGCAGGGCGTGCGTGTACTTCATCGGGTTCAGCGTGAGGTAGCCCTTCGCGCCGACCGAGATGTCGCCGCCGTGCAGGGCGGTGCGCGCGTGCGCGTACTCGTGCAGGCACAGGGAGACGATCCAGGCGGCCGTCACGAACAGGAACACGGCGACCCCGGGCTGCTCGGCGAACCCGGTCCAGGTGGCCCATCCGGTCACCGCCGTGACGGCCAGTATCCCGAGGAACACGGGGCTGACCCTCCGGTCGCTGCGGCGGGTGGTGGCGGTGGTCATGGGACTCCCTGGACGTCGGGCGCACGCGGGGACACGTGGGGGACTGCCCGACGGTACCGGGCGCACGGGGAGAACGTCCCGCGCGGTCGGCCGGTTCCACGCAGGGTGCAACGGCCCCTCCGCGGGAACCGGGCGGCCGGGCGGGCCGCGCCCGGGCCCCGCGCACCGGCGCCACACCGCCCGGCCCCTGTGACCCCGGGCAACGCCACCGGAGAGAATGGACCCCGTGCGCTACCGCATCCTCGGCACCACCCAGGCACTCCGTCCCGACGGCACCGCCGTCCCGGTCGGCGGGGCGCGGCTGCGTGCGCTGCTGACGGTGCTCGCCCTGCGGCCCGGCCGCACGATGCCCGTGGGACTGCTGGTCGACGAGGTGTGGGACGGTGATCCGCCCGCCGACGCGACCGGGGCGCTGCAGGCCCTGGTCGGACGGCTGCGCCGGGTGCTCGGCGCGGACGCGGTCGCCTCCGCCGAGGGCGGCTACCGCCTCGCCGCCGCGCCCGACGACATCGACCTGCACCGTTTCGGGCGACTGGCCGGCGAGGGCCTGCGGGCCCTCGCCGACGGGGACCCCGCGAAGGCCGCCGTCGTGCTGGACGATGCCCTCACCCTGTGGCGCGGCCCGGTCCTGGGCGGCCTGCCCGGCCACAC
Organism: Streptomyces sp. NPDC016640; assembly: GCF_043076215.1. NCBI lineage: Bacteria > Bacillati > Actinomycetota > Actinomycetes > Kitasatosporales > Streptomycetaceae > Streptomyces > Streptomyces sp. NPDC016640. The sequence goes on along the minus strand of NZ_JBIBRG010000005.1, from coordinate 328,324 downwards.
CGCCGAGACGGCCCGCCTGGAGACCCGGCACCTGGAGGTGCTGCGCGCCCGGCACACCGCCGCCCTCGCCCTCGGCGACGCCGAGCAGCGCCTGCCCGAGCTGACCGCGCTCTGCGACGGCCACCCCCTCGACGAGCCCCTCCAGGCCCTGCGGCTGCGCGCCCTGCGCGACACGGGCCGCACCGCCGAGGCGCTCGCCGCCTTCGAGGACGTACGGCGCCTGCTCGCGGACCGCCTCGGCTCCGGCCCCGGAGCGGAACTCCGGGCGCTGCACGCGGAGCTGCTCGACCAGTCGGCGCCGGCCGCCGCCGGGCCCGGCAAGCCGGCGCGACCGGGCAACCTGCGGGCCCGGCTGACCTCGTTCGTCGGCCGTGAGACGGACATCGAGACGCTCCGCGTGGACCTCGCCGCCACCCGGCTGGTCACCCTCCTCGGACCGGGCGGCGCCGGCAAGACCCGGCTGTCCCAGGAGGCCGCCGAAGCCGTACGGCAGACCACCCCGGACGGGGTGTGGCTCGCCGAACTCGCCCCCGTCGAGGACCCCGACGCCGTCCCCGAGGCCGTCCTGACCGCCGTCGGCGCCCGCGAGACCGTCCTGTACGGCGCCGGTGCCGAGAGCATGCGGGCCGTCACCGACCGGCCCGCCGACCCCGTGGACCGTCTCGCCGAGCACGTCGCCCGGCGCCGCATGCTGCTGATCCTGGACAACTGCGAGCACGTCGTCGAGGCCGCCGCCCGGCTCGTCGAGACACTGCTGCAACGCTGCCCCGGCCTCACCGTCCTCGCCACCAGCCGCGAACCCCTCGGTGTACGAGGGGAGTTGCTGCGCCCGGTGGAACCGCTGCCCGAACCGGTCGCCCTGCGGCTGCTCGCCGACCGCGGGGCCGCCGCCCGCCCCGGCTTCCGCACCGACGCCGACGAGGACACCGCGGCGGCCTGCGCGGAGATCTGCCGCCGCCTCGACGGACTGCCCCTGGCCATCGAACTCGCCGCCGCCCGGCTGCGGATGCTCACCCCGCGCCAGATCGCCGGCCGGCTCGACGACCGCTTCAGCCTGCTCACCTCCGGCAGCCGCACCGTCCTGCCCCGTCAGCAGACCCTGCGGGCCGTCGTCGACTGGTCCTGGGACCTGCTCGACGAGGACGAACGCGACGTACTGGGCCGGCTGTCGGTCTTCGCGGGCGGCTGCGGTCTCGCCGCGGCCGAGGCCGTCTGCGGGCCGGTCGCGCTCGAGGCGCTCGGCTCCCTCGTGGACAAGTCCCTCGTGGTGGCCGCCCCGTCCGGTGACGGCGAGATGCGCTACCGGCTCCTGGAGACCGTCGCCGAGTACGCGGGCGAGCGCCTCGACGAGACCGGCCGCCGTACGGAGGCCGAGCGCGCGCACCTGACGTACTACCGCGAACTCGCGCGCACCACCGACCCGTTGCTGCGCGGCCCGGACCAGTCCGCGGCCATGGAACGGCTGGAGCGGGAGTACGAGAACGTGCGCACCGCCCTGCGGCGCGCCCTCACCCTGCGCGACGAGCAGGAGGTGCTGTGCCTCACGCTGTCCCTGGGCTGGTACTGGCAGATGCGCGACCTGCGCATCGAGGCCCGGGGCTGGTGCGCCGAGGCGATGTCCCTCGGCCCGACCCCGTTCACCGATCCGGTGCGGCCCGCCGCCCCGGTGTGGCAGCGCTGCACCGACGCCCCGCCCCCGATGGCCGGCGAGGTCCTCGCCGAGGCCCGGCGCGGGGTGCACCTGCTGCACATGGCCCAGATGGACACCGAGCTGGACGACTGGCAGACCCCGCAGGCGCAGCACAAGCTGCGCCTCGTCGCGGCGACGTACGAACCCGGGATGCCGCAGCTCTGCCGTCCGCCCGGCATGCTCTGGGTGTTCGCCGTGATGCTGAGCGGGGACATGGACCGGCTGCGCACCGTCGTCGACGCCGCCGTCCGCACCTGCCGGGAGACACCCGGGTTCGACTGGGAGCTCGCCGCCAACCTCCAGCTGCGCGCCAACCTGCTGGCCAACCGCAGCGACTGGGCGGGCGACGCGCGGCGCGACGCCGACGAGTCACTGGAGGCCTACCGCCGGCTGGGCGACGCCTGGGGCACCGCCGAGGCCCTCTCGGCGCGGGGCGAGGCCAACGAGCGCAGCGGTGCCCACGAGGCCGCCGCCGCGGACTACGCGGCGGCGATCGAACACGCCGAACGCCTGGGCGCCCGGACGCAGAAGGCGCTGCTCACCGCCCGCCTGGGCAGCGTGCTGCTGGAGTCGGGCGACACGGAGCGCGGGGAACGGCTGCTGCGCGAGGTCATCGACGGCCCGCCCGGCGGACCCAACGAGGCCCTGCCCGCCGCCCGGCTGTTCCTGGCCGGCTGGCTCGGCACGGCCGGACGCACCGCCGAGGCGCGGGAACAACTGCGGCTGCTGCGCAATGAGTTCGGCATCGCGCACTACGCCGTCTTCGACGCGTTCATCCTCGGCGCCGAGGGCTGGCTCGACGTGCTCGACGGCAAGCACGAGCAGGCCCTGGTCGTCCTCCGCCAGGCGCTCCGGCAGGCCGGTGAGCCGCTGTCCGCCGCCATCGCTCCCCAGATGCGCTCGGCGTTCGTCACCATGGGCGCGGCCGCCCTCGCCGGACTCGACGGAGGGCACCGCGCCCGGGACGCGGCCCGCTGCATGGGCGCCGCCGACTCCTGGCTGCCGGCCGGCCACGTCGCCGCCGGCACCGAACGCGAGGTCCGCCGCTGCGCGGAGGCCCGCATCCGGTCGGTCCTCGGCGACGCCGCCTACGAGACCGCGTACGCGCAGGGCGCCGCCCTCACCCCCGACGAGGCCGTCGCCCTCCTGTGACGCGCACCGCCGCGTCCGTCAGCTCTTCGTGCGGAACTTGTGGACGGCGATCGGGGCCATCACCGCCGTGAGCCCCACCGACCAGGCCAGCGTCAGCCACAGGTCGTGTGCGACGGGACCGCCGACCATCAGCCCGCGGGCGGCGTCCGCCAGGGCGGACAGCGGGTTGTACTCGGTGAAGGTCTCCAGCCAGCCCGGCATCGACCGGGTCGGCGCGAAGATCGACGAGCCGAACTGCAGCGGCATGAGCACCAGGAAGCCCATCGCCTGCACCGACTGCGCGTTCTTCATCACCACGCCCAGCGTGATGAAGATCCACATCAGCGCCGAGCCGAACACCGCGGACAGCCCCACGGCCGCGAACAGCCCCGGCCAATTGGTGATGTCGAAGCCGACGAGCACACCGACGACCATCAGGATCGCGGTGGCGATCAGCATCCGCATCATCTCGACGGAGATCTTGGCGAACAGCACCGAGCCGCGCCCGATCGGCAGCGACCGGAAGCGGTCCATGACCCCGGTGTTGAAGTCCTGGTTGAACCCGGTGCCCACCCCCTGGGCCATGTTCATGCCCATCATGGCCATCAGGCCGGGCACGATGTACTGCACGTACGCCTCCTGACCGCCGCCCAGCGACTGCCCGATCGAGCCGCCGAAGACGTACACGAACAGCAGGGTGAAGACGATCGGGAAGAGCACGGCGTCGAACATCGACTCCGGATCCTGCCGGATCCACAGCAGGTTGCGGCGTATCAGCGCGCCGGTGTGGCGCAGATGACCGCGCAGCGTGATCCGGGCGTCCGCGCGCGGGCCGGCGGTGTCCGGGGTCGTGGCGCTCATACGGCGGCCTCCTCGCGCTTCTCGGCGGGCACGGCGTCCTGCGGGGCACTGGCCCGGTGGCCGGTGAGGGACAGGAACACCTCGTCCAGGCTGGGCAGTTCGGTGGTGATGGAGCTGAGCGTGATCCCGCGCGCGGTGACCGCGCCGACCACGGCGGTCAACTGCTCGTCACTCAGCACCGGGACGAGCACGGCACCCCGCTCGGTGTCCACGGTGGTGGTGGCGAGCCCGGTGATGCCCAGGGTGTCGAGGGCGTCGGCCAGCGGACGCAACTGCAGCGGATCGGCCGGGCGGACCCGCAGGGCGCGGCCGCCGACCTTGGCCTTCAGTTCCTCGATGCCGCCGCTCGCGATGACCCGGCCCCGGTCCACGACGGTCAGCTCGCCCGCGAGCTGCTCGGCCTCCTCCATGTACTGGGTGGTCAGCAGCACGGTCACCCCGTCCCCGACCAGCCGCCTGACCTCCACCCACACCTCGTTGCGGGTCCGGGGGTCCAGTCCCGTGGTCGGCTCGTCCAGGTACAGCACGGCGGGGCGGCCGATCATGGACGCGGCCAGGTCCAGCCGCCGGCGCATACCGCCCGAGTAGGTCGCGGCCGGCCGCCGGGCCGCCTCGGTGAGCGAGAACCGCTCCAGCAGCTCGTCGGCGCGGGCCCGGGCCTCCTTGCGGGACAGGTCGAGCAGCCGCCCGATGAGGTAGAGGTTCTCCCAGCCCGGCAGCTTCTCGTCCACCGAGGCGTACTGCCCGGTCAGCCCGATCACCCGGCGCAGCTGCCGGGGCTGGCGGACCACGTCGTACCCGGCGACGGTGGCGTGCCCGGCGGTGGGCGCCAGGAGAGTGGACAGGATGCGTACGAGGGTGGTCTTGCCGGCACCGTTCGGCCCGAGCACGCCCATCACGGTGCCCTCGCGCACGTCCAGGTCGACACCGTCCAGCGCCTTGGTCGCGCCGTAGTGCTTGACCAGCCCCCGCACGGTGACGGCGTTGCCCGCGCCCTCCGGGACGTTGTCGATTCGCTTCATGCCGCCGACGGTGCCAGCCCCCACCGACAGATCACCGACGTCCCACCGACAGACCACCGACGTCCCGCCGACGGGCCGCGCACCTTCGCCGTCGGGCCGCGCACCCCCGCCGTCGGCGAACCGGCGACGGCCCGCCGACGGGGGGAAGATCGGCGGGCCGTCCGGTGGTGCGGCAGTGGTTCAGGGGCGGCGGAGCCGCTCAGTGCACGGAGTGCTCCTCCTGCGGGAACGTCCCCCCGACGACGTCCTCGGCGAACGCCTTGACCGCCCCGCTCATGACCTCCCGCAGATTCGCGTACTGCTTGACGAACTTCGGCACCCGGCCCCCGGTCAGCCCGAGCATGTCGGTCCACACCAGCACCTGCGCGTCGGTCTGCGGGCCCGCGCCGATCCCGACGGTCGGGATGTGCAGCGTCCGGGTCACCTCGGCGGCCAGCTCGGCCGGCACCAGTTCCAGCACCACCGCGAAGGCGCCGGCGTCCTGTACGGCCTTGGCGTCCCGCAGCAGCTGCTGGGCCGCCTCCTCGCCGCGCCCCTGCACCCGGTAGCCCATGGCGTTCACCGACTGCGGGGTCAGCCCGATGTGGGCCATCACCGGGATACCGGACTCCACCAGCAGCTCGATCTGCCGGTGCGAACGCTCGCCGCCCTCCAGCTTCACGGCGCCGACCCCGGCCTCCTTCACCAGCCGGGTCGCCGAGCGCAGCGCCTGCACCGGTCCCTCCTGGTAGGAGCCGAAGGGCAGGTCGCCCACGATCAGGGCACGGGAGGTGCCCCGTACGACCGCGGCCGACAGCATGGTCATCTCGTCGAGGGTGACGGGCACGGTGGTCTCGTACCCCAGGTGGCAGTTGCCCGCCGAGTCGCCGACGAGCATCACCGGGATGCCGGCCTCGTCGAACACGGAGGCGGTCGCCGCGTCGTAGGCGGTGAGCATGGGCCACTTCTCGCCGCGCTCCTTGGCGGCGGCGACGTCGCGGACGGTGATACGGCGTGTGCCCTTGCCCCCGTACAGCGTCTTGCCGCCGCCGGAGGGACCCGACGTCCCGGTCTGGGCAGCCGAAAGCTGCGTCATTGAACCGTCTCCCAACACATCATCTCGAGGCGCCCTGACGGCGTCCCCGGACCACGTCCATGGTGGCACCTCGACCGGACGAGGGCCAGGGGCCCCCTGTGGGTTCCGCCCCGGGCCCCGGGTCCCGGACCCTTCGGCGGGGCCTGCGCACCGTCAGCAGCCGTACCCGTGTGCGCTTTTCGTCACAGAGGGCGCTTTCCGCACCTCCGGCCGGAACTCGTCGAGCCGCCCCGGGCGTCCTCGACCCCGTACGGCCGCCGAGGGGCGGCAGGAACGGAACCGATCATCCCCTAGGGTCTTACGGACACGGGGGCGACGGTGTGCACGGCAGGTGGTGAGGCGACGCTATGGCGCAGCAGGCGTACATGACGGAGGCGGAGAACGGGAGTCCGGGACCCGAGCGCCGGACGTCCCGGCTCCGGCGCCTGCTCGATCGCTGGGGCGGGGACTGGCGCGGCGACCGCCGGATCTGGCGCCGCGGCCTGGTCCTGGCCGCGTTCGCGGCGCTGCTGGCCCTGGTCATGCTGGCCCACGCCCACATCCCGAACGCGATCGGCAACCTGGGCAGCCTGACCGAGACGTTCCTGCCCTGGCTGGTCGTGCTCATCCCGGTCCTGCTCCTCCTCGGCCTGCTCCGCAAGTCGGCGACGGCGCTGATCGCGACGATCCTGCCCGCGGCCGTCTGGCTGAACCTCTTCGGCGGACTGCTCACCGACAAGACCGCCTCGGGCGGCGACCTCACGGTGGCCACGCACAACGTCAACGCCGAGAACCCGGACCCCGCCCGCACCGCCCGCGACGTGGCGGCCTCCGGCGCGGACGTCCTGGCCCTGGAGGAACTGAAGGCGAGCGAGGTCCCGACCTACGAGACGGCGCTGGCGGGGACGTACGAGTACCACGCGGTGGTGGGCACCGTCGGCCTGTGGAGCAAGTACCCGCTGACCGAGGTGGAGGCCGTCGACATCCGCCTCGGCTGGCAGCGCGCGATGCGCGCCACGGTGACCGCCCCCGCCGGCCGGGTCGCCGTCTACGTCGCCCACCTGCCTTCGGTCCGGGTGAAGCTGGAGGCCGGCTTCACCGCCCGCCAGCGCGACAAGAGCGCCGACGCCCTGGGGGAGGCCATCGCCGCCGAACCCCTGCGGAACGTCGTCCTGCTCGGCGACCTCAACGGCACGATGAACGACCGCGCCCTGAAGGCCGTCACGGCCCAGATGCGTTCCACCCAGGGCGCCGTGGGCAGCGGCTTCGGCTTCAGCTGGCCGGCGTCGTTCCCGATGGCGCGGATCGACCAGATCCTGGTCAAGGGCGCGGAACCGGAGAGTTCCTGGACCCTCCCGGCCACGGCGAGCGACCACCTCCCCATCGCGGCCCGTGTGAAGGTCACCACACCGGACCACTGAAACCCCAGGTCAGCCCGCTTCTTTTTGCCTCCCCGCAACCCGTCCGCAACCGGAGGGAACAGAAAACCCGAGATGCTTTGTTCCGCACTTGAACATATGAAGTGCGCTCACAGTCCCGAAAGGCCCCCGCCCCATGCCCCTGGCCCTGCTCGCCCTTGCCGTGGGTGCCTTCGGCATCGGTACCACCGAGTTCGTGATGATGGGACTGCTCCCCGACGTCGCGGACGACCTCGGCATCTCCATACCCGGCGCGGGCCACCTGGTCTCCGCCTACGCCCTGGGCGTGGTCGTCGGCGCCCCGCTGCTCGCCGCGGCGACCGCGCGGATGCCGCGCCGCACGGTCCTGATCGCCCTGATGGCCCTCTTCGTCGCGGGCAACGCCCTCTCGGCGCTCGCGCCCGACCACACCTGGCTCCTGGCCGCCCGCTTCCTCAGCGGCCTCCCGCACGGCGCCTTCTTCGGCGTGGGCGCGGTGGTCGCGATGACGATGGCGACCCCGGAGCGCAGGGCCCGCTCGGTCTCCCTGATGTTCCTGGGCCTGACCACGGCCAACGTGGCAGGCGTCCCCGTGGCCACGCTCATGGGCCAGAAGTTCGGCTGGCGGGCGACCTTCCTCGCCGTGAGCGCCATCGGCCTGGTCGCCATCGCCTCCCTGGCCCTCCTGATCCCCCGGGACCACACCCCCGCCCCGCAGCAGGGCCTGCGCGGCGAACTGGCCACCCTGCGTTCCCTCCCGGTCTGGCTGGCCCTCGGCACGACGGTCGCCGGCTTCGGCGCGCTGTTCGCGGCGTACAGCTACATCACCCCGATGCTCACGGACGCCGCGGGCTACGCCGGCACCAGCGTGACGCTGCTGCTGGCCCTCTTCGGCGTCGGCGCCACGGCCGGCAACCTGCTGGGCGGCCGTCTGGCCGACCACGCCCTGCGCGCGACCCTCTTCGGCGGCCTGGCCTCGCTGACGGCGATCCTCGCCCTCTTCCCGCTCCTGATGCGCACGGAGGTCACCGCGGCGCTGGCGGTGACCCTGCTCGGCACGGCGGCGTTCGCGACGGGCTCGCCCCTGCAGCTGATGGTCATGGAGAAGGCCGCCGCGGCCCCCTCGCTGGCCTCCTCCGCCAACCAGGCGGCCTTCAACCTGGCCAACGCGGGCGGCGCGTGGATCGGCGGCCTGGCCCTGGCGGCCGGCTTCGGACCCACGTCCCCGGCGGTCGCAGGGGCGCTGCTCTCCGCCTTCGGCATCGGCGTGGCGGTCGTCGCGTACGCGGTGGACCGCGGGGCGACGGCGGGGGCGGCCGGACGCGAGCGGGTGGTCGCGGGCGGCGTGCCGCAGCAGGCGGCGCCGCTGGACCGCGTGCGCTGAGACGACGCCGGGGCGGTGCGCGCCGCGGCCGTGAGCGCGGCCCGGCGCTTACCGGATGCCGCCGCGCCCACCCGTGCCACCCCGGGCGGCACGACGGCCCGGGTCACGCCGCGTACGGCGCGGAGCCGCGTACGCCGCCCACGGCGCGGAGGGGACGGGGCGAAGGTGCCCGCCCGCAGCGGCCGGCGCGTCCGCACCCCGAGCTTCCCGGGTGACCGGTTCCGCGCCGGTCCGGAGACGGGCACCCCCGGCCCCGGCCCGCCCCCACCGGTGGGCGCCACGCGCACCCCCCACCGGAGCCGCACAGGCGCCGCAGGCATCCCCGCCCGCTCACCCCGCCGGAGGCACCTGCTCCCGCCACCCGTTCGTGATCGGCAGCCGCCGGTCCTTCCCGAACCCCTTCGGGGAGATCTTCGTACCCGGCGGATACTGCCGCCGCTTGTACTCCGCCCGGTCCACCATCCGCAGCGTCTTCGCCACCAGCTCCGCGTCGAACCCGGCCGCGACGATCTCGTCCGCCCCCCGGTCCCGGTCCACGTACAGCTCCAGGATCGCGTCCAGCACCGGGTAGTCCGGCAGCGAATCGGTGTCCACCTGCCCCGGCCGCAACTCCGCACTCGGCGGCTTCGCGATCGAGTTCTCCGGAATCGGCGGCGTCTGCCCCCGCTCCACCGCCGCCCGGTTCCGCCACTCCGCCAACCGGAACACCGACGTCTTGTACACGTCCTTGATCGGCCCGTACGCCCCCACGGAGTCCCCGTACAGCGTCGAGTACCCCACGGCCAGCTCCGACTTGTTCCCGGGCGCCAGCACGATGTGCCCCTCCTGGTTGGAGATCGCCATCAGCAGCGTCCCCCGCAGCCGCGACTGCAGATTCTCCTCCGCGAGCCCCGTCAGCCCCAGCGCCCCCATGTACGCGTCGAACATCGGCTCGATCGCCACCGTCCGGTAGTTCAGGCCGGTCCGCCGGGCCAACTCCGCCGCGTCGTCCTTGGAGTGGTCCGACGAGTACTTCGACGGCATGGACACGCCGTACACGTTCTCCGCGCCCACCGCGTCACACGCGATCGCGGCGACCAGCGCCGAGTCGATCCCCCCGGACAACCCGATCAGCACGGACCGGAAGCCGTTCTTCGTGACGTACGCCCGCAGGCCCACGACCAGCGCGGAGTACACCTCCTCGGCGCCCTCGAGCCGCTCCGCGTACGCACCGGTCCGCTCGGCGCCGGCGTCCGCGTCGGCGTCGTGCGCCGGCACCGGCTCCTCCGACAGCACGACCCGCTCGATCCGCAGGCCGTCGTCCACGACGCCCGTGGGCGCGTCGGTGTCCGCGGCGGGCAGGTCGAGGTCGACCACGACGCACGTCTCGGTGAACTGCGGAGCCCGCGCCACGACCGCACCGTCACGGTCGACGACGATCGAGTCCCCGTCGAAGACGAGCTCGTCCTGCCCGCCCATCATGGCGAGGTACGCGGTCGTGCACCCGGCCTCCTGCGCCCGCTTGCGCACCAGCTCCAGCCGGGTGTCGTCCTTGTCCCGCTCGTACGGCGAGGCGTTGACCGACAGCAGCAGCCCGGCCTTCGCCGACCGGGCCGCCGGCACCCGCCCCCCGTCCTGCCACAGGTCCTCGCAGATGGCGAGGGCGACGTCGACACCGCGCACCCGCACCACCGGCATGGTGTCGCCGGGCACGAAGTACCGGAACTCGTCGAAGACGCCGTAGTTGGGCAGGTGGTGCTTGGCGAAGCTCAGCACCACCTCACCGCCGTACAGCACGGCGGCGGCGTTCTGCGGCGCACCGGCCGGCTGCCCGTACTTCGGCTGGGCGGCGGCGCTGCGGTCGAGGTAGCCGACGATCACCGGCAGCTCCCCGAAGCCCTCTTCGGCGAGCCGCGCGGCGAGGGAGCGCAGGGCCGCGCGGGAGGCCTCCACGAAGGACGACCTGAGGGCGAGGTCCTCGACGGGATACCCGGTCAGCGCCATCTCCGGGAACGCCACGAGGTGGGCCCCCTGCTCGGCGGAGTGCCGGGTCCAGCGGATCATCGTTTCGGCGTTGCCGGCGAGGTCGCCGACGCTCGAGTCGATCTGGTTCAGGGCGAGACGTAGTTGAGGCACGGGCCCAGTGTAATCGTCAGAGCGACGCGATGTGCGGTCGGACGTACGCACCCCGAACGCGCGGGCAGCTCCGCGTGCCCCGAACGCGCGGCGGGCGTGCGTACCGCGAACGTGCCCCGGCGCACCCGGAAAGCCTCACCCGCGCCGCCTGCCAGGCGCGCGAGGTTCTCCGCGCGAGGCCCGAAACGGCCCCGGGCGGCACTGCCACGCCCGGTCCGGACCGTGAACGACCGGACCCGCGGGGGACCGGGAGCCTCAGTCGCGGGGCGCGGCCCCGCGCTCCCGCAGCATCCCCGCCATCAGCTCGATCTCCGACTCCTGCGCCTCCACCATCCCCCGCGCGAGCCGCTTCTCCACGCCGACCTCGCACGCGCGGACACACCCCTGCGCCATGTGCACCCCACCCTCGTGGTGGTCCGTCATCAGCTGGAGGTAGAAGATCTCGGCCCGCTCACCGTCCAGCGAGCCGAGCCGCTTCATCTCGGTGTTCGTCGCCATCCCCGGCATCAGCGCGCCGTCCTTGCCGGAGGCCGCGCCCTCCATGCCCATCCAGGTCATCGGCGGCTCGGCGGACACCTTCGGCAGCTCCCACAGACCGAGCCAGCCCAGCAGCATGCCCCGCTGGTTCGCCTGCGTCTGGGCGATGTCGTAGGCGAGCCGCCGGACGTCCTCGTCGTCCGTCCGGTCCCGCACGATGTACGACATCTCGACTGCCTGCTGATGGTGCACGGCCATGTCCCGGGCGAACCCGGCGTCCGCGGACCCGGCCGAGGGGGGCCCGTCCGACCCCTCGTCCCCGGCCACCGCGTAACTGATCGCGCCGGCCGCGACGAGCGCCGTCGCCGCGGCCCCCGCGATCAGACCCAACTGCCTCACTTGGACAGCCCGTTGGTGCAGGCGGCCCCCGGCTCGGGGGTCTGCTCGCCCTGGACGAACTTCTCGAGGAACGCGTCGACGTCCGGATCGTCGGCACCGGTCACGGCGCGCTGGTGCCCCCAGGCGGTGAGCATGAGCGGTTCCTGCTGGCCGTCGACCGGGCTCATCAGCGTGTACGGCGTCTTCTTCACCTTCGCCGCGAGCGCGTCGACGTCCGCCTTCTCCGCGTCGGCGTTGTACGTCACCCAGACGGCGCCGTGCTCCAGGGAGTGGACGGCGTTGGTGTTGTTGATCTCGTCGGTGTAGACGTCCCCGTTGCAGTTCATCCACACGGGGTTGTGGTCACCGCCCACGGGAGGGGAGACGGGGTAGTCCACGGCCTTGGTCACGTGGTTGCGCCCCAGGGTCCCCTGCCACTTCCGCACGCCGTCCTCGCCCGTGACGAACTCGCCGGAGTTCTTGGAGTCGCCCGCCGCGCTGCCGCCGTCGTCGTCCGACTGCGACTGGACGAGCACCACGCCGCCGACGACGAGCCCGGTGACGACCACCACGCCGGCGGCGATGACGAGGATCCGGTTGCGGCGCTCGCGGGCCTTCTCGGCGCGCCGCATCTCCTCTATGCGCGCCGTGCGTGAGGCGCTGCTCTTCTTGGCGGAGCCCATGGGAGGTGTCCTTCGGGGGAGAAGTGGGACGAGCGGGTGAGCTGATCGTAATGGGGGAGTGGAGCGAGTCGTAGAGGGCGCGGCACCTCGCACCGGGCGCCCCGGACCGCGTGACCGGATAATCCCCATAATCGCACCGGATCGCGGACCGTCACGGCCCCCGCGGCCCCGCTCCCGCCTGCCGTCTCCCCCCGTCCGTGGGCCCGACCACGGGTCGGCCGTTACGCATACCGGTCCGAACAGGCAAGATGGGAGCCGGAGCGGTACACCTGTCGTGTGCGAGGCGTTCGTCGCGCGTGAGGCGTTCACGCCGCGCTCAGCCGGCCGATCAAGGTCGGCAACGCGTATGAAACCCTGGTGTGGTGGGATGCTCGGGCGCCCGGCCGCCTCTCGTGGCGCGGGAGCGGACAGGCGGCCCGACCGGCAAGGATGGGGAAGCGGAAGATGGACAAGCAGCAGGAGTTCGTGCTCCGGACGTTGGAGGAGCGCGACATCCGGTTCGTGCGCCTGTGGTTCACCGACGTACTGGGCTTCCTCAAGTCCGTGGCCGTCGCCCCGGCCGAGCTCGAGCAGGCGTTCGACGAGGGGATCGGCTTCGACGGCTCCGCCATCGAGGGCTTCGCCCGGGTGTACGAGTCCGACATGATCGCCAAGCCGGACCCGTCGACCTTCCAGGTCCTGCCCTGGCGCGCCGAGGCCCCCGGCACGGCCCGCATGTTCTGCGACATCCTCATGCCGGACGGCTCCCCGTCCTTCGCGGACCCGCGCTACGTCCTCAAGCGCGCCCTGGCCCGCACCTCCGACCTGGGCTTCACCTTCTACACCCACCCGGAGATCGAGTTCTTCCTGCTGAAGGACAGGCCGCTCGACGGCAGCCGTCCCACCCCGGCGGACAACTCCGGCTACTTCGACCACACCCCGCAGAACGTCGGCATGGACTTCCGCCGGCAGGCGATCACCATGCTGGAGTCCATGGGCATCTCGGTGGAGTTCTCCCACCACGAGGGCGCCCCCGGCCAGCAGGAGATCGACCTGCGCTACGCGGACGCGCTCTCCACGGCCGACAACATCATGACGTTCCGCCTGGTCATGAAGCAGGTGGCGCTCGAGCAGGGGGTCCAGGCGACCTTCATGCCCAAGCCGTTCTCCGAACACCCCGGCTCCGGCATGCACACGCACCTCTCGCTCTTCGAGGGCGACCGGAACGCCTTCTACGAGTCCGGCGCGGAGTACCAGCTCTCCAAGGTCGGCCGCTCCTTCATCGCGGGCCTGCTGCGGCACGCGGCGGAGATCTCCGCGGTCACCAACCAGTGGGTCAACTCCTACAAGCGCATCTGGGGCGGCGCGGAGCGCACGGCCGGCGCCGGCGGCGAGGCCCCGTCGTACATCTGCTGGGGCCACAACAACCGCTCGGCCCTGGTCCGCGTGCCCATGTACAAGCCCGGCAAGACCGGCTCGGCCCGCGTGGAGGTCCGCTCCCTGGACTCCGGCGCCAACCCGTACCTGGCCTACGCCCTCCTCCTGGCCGCCGGCCTCAAGGGCATCGAGGAGGGCTACGAGCTCCCGCCGGGCGCCGAGGACGACGTCTGGGCCCTCTCCGACGCGGAACGCCGCGCCCTCGGCATCGAGCCGCTCCCGCAGAACCTGGGCGAGGCCCTCACCCTGATGGAACGCAGCGACCTGGTCGCCGAGACGCTCGGGGAGCACGTCTTCGACTTCTTCCTGCGCAACAAGCGGCAGGAGTGGGAGGAGTACCGCTCCGAGGTCACGGCCTTCGAGCTGCGCAAGAGCCTGCCGGTGCTGTAGGCGCGGACCGGTTCCGTCTCCGTGGTCACCGGGCCGGCCCGGTGATCACGGGCCGCCCGTGCGGCCCGGCTGGAGCAGGAGCAGGGCGATGTCGTCGGTGTGGTGGTGGATACGGCGTCTGTGCCGGACGAGGCTGTCCACGAGCTGGTGCAGGGGGAGGTTGCCCGCCTCGCCCAGGCGGTGTGCCAGGTCGGCCGTGGTCTGGGCGATGTCGGTGCCGGGCAGCTCCACGAGGCCGTCGGTGTAGAGGGCGAGCAGTGACTCCGGGGCCATGGACAAAGTGGTGAGCGGGTAGGCGGGGGTTCCGATGCCGATGCCGAGAGGGGGGCCGGGACGGAGGTCCGCGACCCGGGTCCGGTTGTCGGGATCCCGCAGCAGCGGGGGTGGGTGTCCTGCGCTGGCCAGGGTCACCTGGTGGCGGGCCAGGTCCAGGTGGGCGTAGAGGCAGGAGACGAAACGGCTGGTGTCCAGGTCGGCGAGGTCGCGGTCGGCGAGGACGAGCACCTGGTCGGCGGTGGCCCCGGCCGTCGCGTGGGAGTGAACGGCCATGCGGACCTGGCCCATGAGAGCGGCAGCCTTCATGTCATGGCCCTGCACGTCTCCGATGACTGCCGCGACGGTGGTGTCGGTCAGCCGGATGAGGTCGTAGAAGTCGCCGCCGATGTCCATACCGTGGCCGGCGGGCAGGTAACAGGCGGCGACATCGAGTCCGGTCACGGTGGGCAGCGTGTGGGGCAGCAGCGTCTGCTGGAGGGCGTGGGCGAGGCCGTGCTTGATGTCGTAGAGGCGCGCACGGTCCAGGGCCTGGGCGATCAGGCCGGCGAGGGGCGTGAGGACGGAGCGCTCGGAGGTGGTGAAGGAGTGCGGGTGGTCGTAGGCGAGGAGGAGGCAGCCGAGGGGGCCTCCCGAGCCGGGCAGCGACAGGAAGGCCCATGCTTCCATGCCGGTGGACTGCGGCGCCCCGGGATGGACGCGGGTCAGTTCGCCGCGGTCGGCGAAGAACGACGAGGCGCCGGTGGTCAGCGCGCGGCCCGCCGGGGTCAGATCGGCGTCCGTGGGCAGGCCGTCCAGCTGCTCGATGACCGCAGGGGCGTAGCCGCGGTATCCGATGATCCGTATCCGGCCCGCGTCGGCGGTGGACATGATCATGCCTTGAGCTCGGAACGCGGGCAGGATCTGGTCGGCCACCAGGTCCACGACGTCCTGGACGCCGATGGTCTCGGTCAGTGCGGCTGCCAGTGCCATCAGGAGGTGGATGCGGCTCTCCGGCGGAGTCCCGGTGAGGGCCGACCGCGCGTCGAAGGGCCTGGACGAGCGGTCGGGGGACACGAGAACACTCGTGCCGTTCTCGTACGCGTGGAGGCGGAAGTCGAGCCACCGGTCCGGTGGACGCAGGACGGACAGGGCGAGGGGCTCACGGCTGGCCAGGGCCGTCCGGTAGGCGTCCATGAACGTGGTGTTGTCCAACCACGGCAGCAACGTCCACGGCTCGGCTCCGAGCAACTGCTCCGCCGGTCGGCCCAGCAGATCGGCGGCCGCGGTGTTCACGAGGGTGGCACGCCCTCCGAGGTCGAGGTCGAGAGCGCCGAACGGCAGGCGTTCCACCAGGCCGGCCGCCGTGAGCCCGGGCCGCGACCGCGGCTCCGGGAGACGCGGAGGCACGAAACAGGGCCGGTCCGGAATGGCCGGGGGCCGGTCGGCTGCGTTCAGCGCGTGGGCGATGCGCCGGGTGCTCCAGGCGATGCGCCTGCGCTCATGGTGGCCGAGACGGGGAGAACGGCCGGGTTCGTACACGAGAAGCAGTGCGCCCCGGCAGTGCCGGACCCCGCTGAGCGGGGCCATCGCGAACGTGAGCGGATACGGAATGGCCGCCGCGACGCGCGGATAGACGTGGGCCAGCTCTTCGAGGGAACTCACCCAGACCAGCCGCTCGTCGCGTATCGCGTCCTGGGACGGGCCGTGCACGGCGAAGGAGACTCGCCACCACGGTGCGAACGCGTCGACGGGTGCGCCGTACAGCGCGACCAGACCCAGCGCGTCCTCGGCCGGATCCAGCAGGTAGACACCCCCGATCTTGGCTCCTGTGCGGAGCACGACCGCTGCGAGGGCCTCACAAAGCGCACTGGCCGCATCGGGCCTGCCGTCGGACCCGGTCATACGGCGCCGTACCCAACGCCCATACCAGAACGCTAAACCCGCACGCAGGTGACGGCATGTGGATCAACCACGCCGTTTCGAAACGGAATTGAGCTCTCCGTAACTGCGCGGAACCTTGCCAGTCCCTCGGGCGTGGCTTTACTGTCGCGACAACAGAAAGCGCTTTCTCGCCGATGGGTCCGGCCCACCCCGCCGCCCCTCATCGGTTCTGCTGACATGCATATGACATAGCAGCGCGGCCGGTGCGGAACGCCGGCGCACGAGGACGAGAGGCGAGACGAGAATGAGGCGATCAGTCGCAGTGCGACTCTCCGCGTTACTGGCCACGGGAGCCCTGGCGGCCGCGACCGGCGTGGCGCTGTCCACGGCGGAGGCGGCCGCGGCGGCCTCCGGCCCCACCGGCTACGCGACCCAGAACGGCGGAACCACCGGCGGCGCCGGCGGGCAGACGGTCCGTGCCACCACCGGCACCGCCATCCACCAGGCCCTGTGCGGCCGGGCCAGCAGCTCCACCCCGATCACCATCCAGGTCGAGGGCACCATCAACCACGGCAACACCGCCAAGGTGTCCGGCGGCAGCTGCAGCACCGCCGCCGGTGTCATCGAGCTCAAGCAGATCAGCAACGTCACGATCGTCGGTGTCGGCAACGGCGCCGTCTTCGACCAACTGGGCATCCACATCCGGGAGTCCCGCAACATCATCATCCAGAACGTGACCATCCGGAACGTCAAGAAGTCGGGTTCGCCCACGTCGAACGGCGGAGACGCCATCGGCATGGAGAGCGGTGTCCGCAACGTGTGGGTCGACCACACCACCCTCGAGGCGTCGGGCGGCGAGTCGGAGGGCTTCGACGGCCTCTTCGACATGAAGGACAACACCCAGTACGTGACGCTGTCCTACAGCACGCTGCGCAACTCCGGCCGCGGCGGCCTCATCGGCTCCAGCGAGAGCGACACCTCCAACGGCTACGTCACCTTCCACCACAACCTGTACGAGAACATCGACTCCCGTACGCCCCTGCTGCGCGGCGGCGTCTCGCACATCTACAACAACCACTACAGGAACCTCAACGAGTCCGGCATCAACTCCCGTGCCGGCGCCCGCGCGAAGGTGGACAACAACTACTTCGAGGACTCCAAGGACGTCCTCGGCACCTTCTACACCGACGCGGCCGGCTACTGGCAGGTCAGCGGCAACATCTTCGACAACGTGACCTGGTCCGCGCGCAGCGACGACCACAACCCGGCCGGTCCGAACCCGACGTCGAACACCTCCGTCGGCATCCCGTACGCCTACACCCTGGACGCCGCCAACTGCGTGCCGGGCGTCGTGAGCCAGACGGCGGGCGCCAACAAGGGCCTGAAGGTGTCGGACGGGAGCTGCACCCCGCAGAACCCGGACTCGACCGACCCCCCGGACCCGGACCCGACCGACCCCCCGGACCCCACCGACCCGCCCACCGGGACCAACCTGAGCCTCACCGCCGGGGCCGACGGCTCCTCCAAGGCCGACGGGACCAGCTACGGCAACGTCCGGGACGGCGACATGGGCACGTACTGGTCGCCGTCCGGCCCGACCGGCTCCGTCTCGGTCAAGTGGGGCTCCGCCACCACGGTCTCGAAGATCAACGTGCGTGAGGCGGCGGGCTCACAGGGCGCCATCGGCTCCTGGCGGGTCGTCAACCACGACACCGGCGCGGTCCTGGCCTCCGGCACCGGAGCGGGCGTCATCGGCTTCGCCCCGGCCTCCCTGAAGAAACTCACCTTCGAGATCACCGGCTCGTCCGGCGCCCCGCGGATCGCCGAGTTGGAGACGTACGCGGGTTAGCACACCCAGGGGGCCGTCCCCTGCGGACGGCCCCCTGCCTCAGCCGGCGTCACGCGCGGTGAAGCGGGTCCACGCCGCCGTGAGCGTGAGACGGGGACCGTCGGGGGCCTTGGAGTCCCGGACGTGGACGGAGCCGGTGGTCATCGCGACTTCGACGCAGTCGCCGGGGTTGCTGCTGTCGCTGTAGCTGCTCTTGAACCAGACCGGATCGCGGTCCTCTCCGCCCATGCCCATACGGTTCATGTCTCCCCCAGCGCTTGTTCGATGGAGGCCAGTGACTCCCGTGCGGTCAGCGCCTCGGCTCGGATGATGCCGTAGCGCAGCTCGAGGATCCGTACCTGCCGGTTGCAGTTCCTCCTCCGGCGGAGTCGGCCGTCGCGTGCCCAGCAGTGCGCGGGCGTACTCCTCGGTCTGCGGGTCCCCGTGCAGGTTGTGGCTGCCGTACGAAAGGAGTTCGGCCGCCTGCGCCTCCGACTGGGCGAGCTCCCGCACCCCCTTCGGGTACCGGACCTTCGCCACGTCCTCCCGCATCGCGGCGAGCAGACCGCCCGCCCCCAGCAGCTCGTCCGCCTTCTCCAGGTACCCGGGCCGGGGAATCCGCTTCCCGCCCTCGATCTTACGGGTGACATACGGGGAGAGCCCCCGGCCCGCACAGGGGCCGGGGGCAGGTTTCCTCCCGCCGGTTCGGTCAGGGCGCCGCGCTCACGCCGGGCCCGGGCCGCGGGCCTCGTCGGCGACGCTCCGGCCGGAGTCGCGGGCCTGTTCGCCCACCTGGGTGCCCTGGTCGCGCGCCTCCTGCCGGGTGGTGCGGGCGGCCTGCGCCGCCGTCTCCTTCACCTCCGCAGCGGCGTCCTGCGTGACCTCCCTGGCGCCTTCCTTCAGGTTCTGCGCGGACTCGGCGGCGGCCTCCTTCACCGGCTCGAGCGCGTCGCTCCGCATCAGGTCCGAGGCCTTCTCCTGCTCGGTCTGCGTGGCGGGCATCAGAGAGGACGCCAGCAGACCCACCCCGAAGGCGACCAGGCCGGCGGCCAGCGGGTTGCCCTGGGTCTGGCGCCGGGCCATCTCGGGTGCCTGCTGCACGGTCTGTCCGGCCTGGCCGACCGCCTCGCGTGCCGAGCCGGCCGCACGGCCGGTGCCCTCCTGCAGTGACCCGGCCGCCGACTGCGCGGTGTGCGACACCCCGTGCGCGGTCTGCGAGGCGGTGCCCATGACCCGGTCGCGGATACCCGACACCGTGCCGCGCACCCTCTCCTTGCGGCGGGTCACCATACGCCGGGGGCTGGTCCGGTCGGTGAGTTCGTCCACGTCCGCCGTCAACTGGTGGCGCGTGGCCTCTATCTCAGCCCTCACTTGGTCGGGTGACGTGCCCATTCCGCGTTCTCCTTCATGGTTTCGACGGTCTGCTCGGGCTTCGGGGAGACGGTGCGCATCCGCGCGCGGCCCTTCTGGTACAGCACGGCCGCGACCACGGCCCATATCGCCATGACGATCAGGGCGGCCCAGGCCTCGTCCATCACGTTGGCCAGGCCGAACAGCAGGGCCAGGGACAGGAAGAGCAGGACCAGGTAGCCGGCGAAGCCGGCGCCGCCGTACATCCCGGCGGCCTTGCCCGCCCTGCCCGCCTCCTCCCTGATCTCGGCCTTGGCCAGCTCGACCTCCTTGCGGAACAGCGTCTGCAGGTCGGAGGTCACGGTGGACAGCAGCTCGCCCAGGGACTTTTCCTGCCCCTGGGGCTCGACCGGTCCGGGCGTGGGCGGGCCGGGCGTGGGGGAGATCGAGGCCATCTCACACCTCCGGGTACGGACGACCCGGCGTGCCGTACGGCGGCGTGCCGACGATCGGCGGTTCCTGCGGAGGGGGCGGCGCCTGCGGCGGTGCCGCCGGTGCCGGTGTTCCCGGTACGGGTGCTCCCGGTGCCGGTGCTGCCGGTGCCGGCCCCGCCGGAGGGCCGGAGGGAAGTGCCTGCGACGCGGGGTACGCGGGCAGCACGCCCTCCTCCGGCGTGCCGGTGCCGGTGACCTGCCCCTGCCCGGATCCGCCGGACCGGGAGGCCGCTCCCGCCGCCTTGGCCACGCGTCCGACGACCAGTCCGGCCAGCAGCGCGCCGCCGAGGAACGCCCCGGGACGCCGGCGGGCGAAACCCTGGAGATCGGAGACGAGTCCCTCGACGCCCTGGTCGTCCAGGTAGTCCGCCGCCCGGTGGCCCTTGTCGGCGGCCTGAGCCGCCAGACTGCGGGCGGGGGAGTCGTTCTGCGCGTTCTCGGCCAGCCCGGCGAGGTCGTCCGCCCACTGCCGCAGCGTGCCGGCCGCGCGCCGGGTCTGCCCATCGGCCTCGTTCGTCACCCGGACGCGCAGCTCGTCGATGACCGTGCCGGCCTGCTGCCGCGCCTCACCCACGACGGTCTTGGCCTGCTCCGCCGCCGTCCCCGCGACCTGGGCCGCGGCCTGCTTGGCCTGACCGGCCGTCGCGGAGGTCTCTGCCTTGACCTTCTCTCCGGTACTTCCAGTTCCGGTTCCGGTCTGTACGGACTCACTCATCGGCGACTTCTCCTCATCGGATGTCCTTCGTGCGGTTCCGTGTCCTGGAAGACCCGGCGCGTACCGGACAGTGGGTGCCGGGCCTTCCGTGGACCGTCCGTCCCGCCCCGAGTCGCCATTCATCCGCGTTTGACACGCTTTTTTGAAGAACAACCGACAAGCCGACGATCAGCCGCCGAGCCCGCCTGCCCCGCGATCGCGCAAGCCGACGGGCGGACCGGCGAACCGGCCGGCCCGTCGGCCCGCCGTACGCGGCCCTCCGCCGCTACGCCCGCCGGGCCGCCAGCTCCGCCAGCAGCCTGTGCAGCGGCTCCGACGCCCGGCGCCGGTACTCCTGTACCGCCCAGCTGTTGCCGTCCGGATCCTCGAAGTACATGAAGGTGGCGCCGTCGGCCTCGGCGTGGCGGACCGGTTCGGAGACGTCCAGGCCCCGTTCGACCAGCTCCGCGCGGGCCGCCCCGATGTCGGCGACGCAGAGCTGGAGCCCCTGGTAGGAGCCGGGGGCCGGGGTGGGACCCGGGGTCATCTCCCAGATGCCGGTCCCCAGGGCGATCGAGCAGCCGGAGCCGGGCGGGGTCAGCTGGACGATGCGCAGGCCCGGCACGACCTCCTCGTCGATGTCGACGTGGAAACCGACCCTGTCCCGGTAGAAGTCCCTGGCCCGGTCGATGTCGCTCACCGGGAGCGGAATCACCTCGAGTGTCATGTCCATGAGAGTCCGGCTCCTTCGTCGGCTTCGGCGGCCGGGCGGCAGGCGCAGGCGGCCGGGCGGCCGCGATCAGGAGAACCGCCACCTGGTCTGGCTGAACGGCTCCCCCTTACCGAATCCGAAAACGGTCCGCGGCGCCACCGAGAACACGACGGCGTGCCCCGCGCCGTGGTGGAAGTACCCGTCACGCACCTCGAAATGCCAGAAGGCGCCGTACTTCGCCTCCCACGCCGCCGCCAGTTCGCGCAGCCGCGCGTCGTCGGCGACCCGTACCGCGTCGCCCTCCACGACCAGGTCGTAGCCCACGTCCCAGGTGTTGGTGCCGGTGGTCAGCACGACGTGCGCGTTCTCCGCCAGGTTGCGGGCCTTGCGTTCGTCCGGCCCGGTGCAGAAGTGCAGCGCGCCGTCCGACCAGACGGCGGGCAGCGGGGTCACATGGGGGCGGCCGTCGGGGCGGACCGTGGAGATCCAGAACAGTTCGGCCCCAGCGAGCAGCCGCTCCGCGGCGGACCAGGGCGGGGCGGCGGCCGCGGGGTCGCTGTAGCGCGGGTCGAGACGGGTCTCGGGGGTGGCGTTCACGGGTCCTCCCTCACCGGCCGGCGGTACGTCGGCTCCTCCATAGGACCCCGCCCGCCCCCGGAACTCATCGCGGGCGGCCCCGGAG
The DNA here is from genome assembly GCF_043076215.1 of Streptomyces sp. NPDC016640. Lineage (NCBI taxonomy): Bacteria > Bacillati > Actinomycetota > Actinomycetes > Kitasatosporales > Streptomycetaceae > Streptomyces > Streptomyces sp. NPDC016640. The sequence goes on along the minus strand of NZ_JBIBRG010000005.1, from coordinate 306,430 downwards.
CCGTGCGTCCGTCCTCCGGCTAGGCTCGGGGCCGTACCACCTGATCGGGTCCGAGCGAGGCATGAGGAGGCCGGGGATGACGTCGGCGCCGGGGCGCAGGAGCAGTACCTTCACGCGGCTGCTGCGGCACGGCTTCACCGATCCCTCGGGCGCCGAGCGGCTGCTGGACGGCCCCGAGCTGACGCCCGTACGCAGCGACCCCGTGCTGCTCGACGCGCTCGGCGCCACGGCCGACCCCGATCTCGCGCTGCTCGGGCTGGTGCGGCTGCTGGAGGCGCAGGACGGCGCCACCGCCCGCCGGGAACTGCTGGACACGCTGGTGGCCGCCAAGCCGCTGCGGGACCGGCTGCTCGGGGTGCTCGGCGCGTCCGCCGCGCTCGCCGAGCACCTGGCCCGGCACCCGAGCGACTGGCAGGCCCTCGTCACCTACGAGCCGCGCGACCTGCACCCCGGGATCGAGGAGTTCGAGCGCGGCCTGGCCGGCGCCACCGACCCGGTCTCCCTGCGCGTCGCCTACCGGCGCTGTCTGCTGTCCATCGCCGCCCGTGACGTCTGCGGCACGAGCGAGGTCTCCCAGACCGCCGCCGAGCTCGCCGACCTCGCCACCGCCACCCTGCGCGCCGCCCTCGCGCTCGCCGGGGACGCCGCGCCCGGGGATGCCGCCCTGTGCCGGCTCGCGGTGATCGCGATGGGCAAGTGCGGCGGACACGAACTCAACTACGTCTCCGACGTCGACGTGATCTTCGTCGGGGAGGCGGCCGACGGGGCCGACGAGGACAAGGCGCTGCGCGCCGCCACCCGGCTGGCCTCGCACATGATGCGGATCTGCTCCGAGACCACCGTCGAGGGCTCCATCTGGCCCGTCGACGCCAATCTGCGCCCGGAGGGCCGCAACGGGCCGCTGGTGCGCACCCTCGCCTCCCACCTCGCCTACTACCAGCGCTGGGCCAAGACCTGGGAGTTCCAGGCGCTGCTGAAGGCCCGCCCGGTCGCCGGCGACCTCGCGCTCGGCGAGGAGTACGTGGCCGCGCTCCAGCCGCTGGTGTGGCAGGCCGCCGAGCGGGAGAACTTCGTCGCCGACGTGCAGAAGATGCGCCGCCGGGTGGTGGAGACCATCCCCGCCGCCGAGGTCGACCGCCAGCTGAAGCTGGGCCCGGGCGGCCTGCGGGACGTCGAGTTCGCGGTGCAGCTGCTCCAGCTGGTGCACGGCCGCGCCGACGCCTCGCTGCGCAGCGGCACCACCCTGGACGCGCTGAAGGCCCTCGCCGCCGGCGGCTACGTCGGCCGTGCGGACGCCGCCCAGCTCGACGACGCCTACCGCTTCCTGCGCTCCCTGGAGCACCGCATCCAGCTCCACCGGCTGCGCCGCACCCACCTCGTGCCCGAGGACGAGACCGATCTCCGGCGCCTCGGCCGCTCCCTGGACCTGCGCACCGACCCGGTCGCGACGCTGAACCGGGAGTGGAAGCGGCACGCCTCCGCCGTACGGCGGCTGCACGAGAAGCTGTTCTACCGGCCGCTGCTCGACGCCGTCGCCGCGCTCGCCCCCGGTGAGTCCCGGCTCAGCGCGGAGGCGGCCCGGGAGCGGCTGGTCGCCCTGGGGTACGAGGACCCGGCCGCCGCGCTCAGGCACCTGGAGGCGCTGGCGTCGGGCGTCAGCCGCAAGGCCGCCATCCAGCGCACCCTGCTGCCCGTGCTGCTGGGCTGGTTCGCCGACTCCGCCGACCCGGACGCCGGCCTGCTCAACTTCCGCAAGGTCTCCGACGCCCTCGGCAAGACCCCCTGGTACCTGCGGCTGCTGCGCGACGAGGGCGCCGCCGCCGAGAACCTGGCGCGGGTGCTGTCCGCCGGCCGGCTCGCCCCCGACCTGCTGATGCGCGCCCCCGAGGCGGTCGCGCTGCTCGGCGACGGGGACGGCGGGGGACTGACCACGCGCTCCCGCGCCCCCCTGGAGCAGGAGATCCTGGCCGCCGTCGGCCGCGCCGACAACGCCGTCCAGGGCGTCACGGCCGCCCGCGGGGTCCGCCGCCGCGAGCTGTTCCGTACGTCCGCCGCCGACATCGTCGGCTCCTACGGCACCGAGTCCCAGCTCGCCGTGGCCGACCAGGGCGCACTGGTGGACCTGGTGGGCGGCGCCGTGTCCGACCTGACGGCCGCCACCCTCGCCGGCACCCTGCGCGCCGTGGTCCGTCAGGGCTGGGGGGCGATGCTCCCCACCCGGTTCGCGATCATCGGCATGGGCCGCTTCGGCGGGCACGAGCTGGGCTACGGCTCCGACGCCGACGTCCTGTTCGTGCACGAGCCGCGCGACGGCGTGGGGGAACGGGAGGCGTCCGAGGCCGCCAACAAGGTGGTCGCCGAGATGCGCCGGCTGCTGCAGATCCCCAGCGCCGACCCGCCCCTGCTCATCGACGCCGACCTGCGCCCGGAGGGCAAGTCGGGCCCGCTGGTGCGCACCCTGAAGTCGTACGAGGCGTACTACCGGCGCTGGTCGCTGGTGTGGGAGCGGCACGCGCTGCTGCGCGCCGAACACGTCGCCGGGGACGAGGACCTGGGCCGCCGCTTCCTCGACATGATCGACCCGCTGCGCTACCCGGCCGGCGGGCTCGAGGAGGACGCGGTCCGTGAGATCCGGCGGCTGAAGGCCCGCATGGAGTCCGAGCGGCTGCCGCGCGGCGCCGACCCCAAGCTGCACGCCAAGCTCGGCCCGGGCGGGCTGTCCGACGTGGAGTGGACGGTGCAGCTGCTCCAGCTGCGGCACGGCGCGGAGGAGCCGCGCCTGCGCACCACCAGGACGCGTCAGGCCCTGGCCGCCGCCCGCGAGGCCGGGCTGCTCCGCGAGGAGGACGCCGGCATCCTCGACGAGGCGTGGGTGCTGGCCACCCGGGTGCGCAACGCGGTGATGCTGGTCCGGGGCCGGGCGGGGGACACCTTCCCCACCGTGCCCCGGGAGCTGGGCGCCGTCGGCCGCTACCTGGGCTACGGCCCCGGCCACGCGGGCGACATGCTCGACGCGTACCGGCGTACGGCACGCAGGGCGCGGGGCGTGATGGAGGAACTGTTCTACGGAGGGTCGTAGCAGCCCTCCGCGCGGCCCGCCGGCCGTTCGCCCGCGCGGGCCCTCAGCCCTGCTTCGGCAGCGGCACCGGGCCCGGCTCCGGCTGCTTCCGGCCGCCCGCCGGCCTCGGCAGGGCGTACGGCTGACGGCCGTACCAGACCAGCGCGATCCCGTACCCGACGGCGAGGCAGAGGACGCCGCCCACCGCGTCCAGCCAGAAGTGGTTGGCGGTGGCGACGATGACGACCAGCGTGCCCGCCGGGTACAGCAGGCCCAGGACGCGCACCCACGGCACCGAGGCCAGCGCGAAGAGGGTCAGGCCGCACCAGACCGACCAGCCGATGTGCATCGACGGCATCGCGGCGTACTGGTTGGACATGTTCTTCAGGTCACCGGAGGCCATCGAGCCCCAGGTCTGGTGGACCAGGACGGTGTCGACGAAGTCCTGGCCGTTCATCAGCCGGGGCGGGGCCAGCGGATACAGGTAGTAGCCGAGCAGGGCGATGCCCGTGGTGGTGAAGAGGACCAGCCGGGTCGCCGCGTAACGGCCGGGATGACTGCGGTAGAGCCACACCAGGACACCCAGCGTCACCGCGAAGTGCAGGGTGGCGTAGTAGTAGTTCATGCCGACGACGAGCCAGGTCACCGCGTTCACGGCGTGGTTGACGGACTCCTCGAAGGCCAGGCCGAGCTGCTGCTCCAGGCGCCAGATCGCGTCGGCGTTGCGCAGTGCCTCGGCCCGCTGTTCGGGCACGGCGTTGCGGACGAGTGAGTACGTCCAGTAACTCACCGCTATCAGCAGGATCTCGAACCACAGCCGCGGCCGGCGGGGGACACGCGGACGGCGCAGGTACGTCCGCCCGGTCTCGGCCGCGACGGAGTGCGGAACGGCCTCTTCCCGGCCTTCCAGCGTTGTCACGGTCGTGTCACCCATGGGCACAGAGTCTGCCAGAAACAACCCACTCCCCGGATCCTCCCCCGGTCGGACCCGACCCGCATGTTCTCCCCGGGCACGGACCCCGGTCCCTCCTGCCGGAGAAGCGCCCGGGAGGTCGTCCCTCCGTCTCAGGAACGATTCCGCTCCCCGGGGGCCGACGCGGTCGAACCGCGCACCACCAGCTCCGGCATGAACACGAACTCGCTGTGCGGCGCGGGCGTTCCGCCGATCTCCTCCAGCAGGGTGCGCACCGCGGCCTGGCCCATCGCCGGGACCGGCTTGCGGACCGTGGTCAGCGGCGGGTCGGTGAAGGCGATCAGCGGGGAGTCGTCGAAGCCCACCACCGAGATGTCCTTCGGCACGTCCAGACCGCGCTGCCGGGCGGCCCGTATCGCGCCCAGTGCCATCATGTCGCTCGCGCACACCACTGCCGTGCAGCCGCGGTCCATGAGCGCGGTGGCGGCGGCCTGGCCGCCCTCCAGGGTGTAGAGGGAGTGCTGGACCAGCTCGGTCTCGACCGTCTCGGCACCCAGGCCCAGCAGGTCCTGCACGGTGCGGACGAAACCCTCGATCTTGCGCTGCACCGGGACGAACCGCTTCGGCCCGAGGGCCAGGCCGATGCGGGTGTGGCCGAGGGAGGCGAGGTGGGTGACCGCGAGCGCCATCGCCGCCCGGTCGTCGGGGGAGATGAACGGCGCCTGCACCTTCGGCGAGAAGCCGTCCACCAGCACGAACGGCACGCCCTGCGCGCGCAGCCGCTCGTAGCGCTGCATGTCGGCGTTGGTGTCCGCGTGCAGCCCGGAGACGTAGATGATGCCGGCCACCCCGCGGTCCACGAGCATCTCCGTCAGCTCGTCCTCCGTCGACCCGCCCGGGGTCTGGGTGGCCAGCACCGGGGTGTAGCCCTGGCGGGTCAGCGCCTGCCCGATGACCTGGGCCAGCGCGGGGAAGATCGGGTTCTCCAGCTCCGGGGTGATCAGGCCGACGAGGCCCTCGCTGCGCTGCCGCAGCCGCACCGGGCGCTCGTAGCCGAGGACGTCCAGGGCGGCGAGCACGGACTGGCGGGTGGTGGCGGCGACGCCCGGCTTGCCGTTCAGGACGCGGCTGACGGTCGCCTCGCTCACTCCCGCCTGAGCGGCGATATCGGCGAGCCTTGTGGTCACAGGACCGGACTGTAGCGGCCGGGCCGGACCTTGCGCACCGTTCGGACGCCTGGTGCGCGCCGTCGAACGGCCCGCTGCGGGCTGCTGGGTCATCGCGGTCCCTCACGTCGTGGTGGCGTCCGGTCCGCAACGGATGATTCCCCCGGCGGCAACGGATGGCAAGTGCTTGCAGAGTCTTGCACAACTGTCCGAACCCCTGCCGTACGGGCGGAAACCCGGGTCGCACGACGGTCGGGAACAGGTCACGACGGGATAACTCCAGGTGCTGCTTGCAAAACTTTTCTGCAAGGTCTTTCGAATCGGTTCCATCGCTGTTACGTTCACGTCGCCCGGCGGCCGCAACGGCGCGTCCGGCAAGTCGGCAGGGCGGCAGACGGGGCCGCACCCTGCACCACACGGGCTTTCACCCTCAAGGAGAACTCATGCGGCGTGGCATAGCGGCCACCGCGCTGGTGGCGTCCCTCGCCCTCGCGGCGACGGCCTGCGGCGGAGACAGCGACAGCGGCGACCAGGCCGGCGGCCCGGTCACCATCACCTGGTGGGACACCTCCAACGCGACCAACGAGGCGCCGACGTACCAGGCCCTGGTCAAGGAGTTCGAGGCCGCCAACAAGGACATCAAGGTCAAGTACGTCAACGTCCCCTTCGACCAGGCGCAGAACAAGTTCGACACCGCCGCCGGTTCCAAGGGCGCCCCCGACGTGCTGCGCTCCGAGGTCGGCTGGACCCCCGCCTTCGCCAAGAAGGGCTTCTTCGTGCCGCTGGACGGCACCGAGGCCCTCGCCGACCAGGACGCGTTCCAGCCCAACCTGATCGAGCAGGCCAAGTACGAGGGCAAGACCTACGGCGTCCCGTTCACCACGGACACCCTGGCCTTCGTCTACAACAAGGAACTGTTCGAGAAGGCCGGCGTCGAGGCCCCCAAGACCTGGGACGACCTGAAGAAGGCCGCCGCCACCATCAAGGACGAGACCGGCGTCGACGGCTACTGGGGCTCCACCGCGGGCTACTACGCCCAGCCGTTCCTCTACGGCGAGGGCACCGACATGGTCGACGCCGACGCCAGGAAGGTCACCGTGAAGTCGCCGGAGGCCGAGAAGGCGTACGGCACCTGGCTGGACCTCTTCGACGGCAAGGGCCTGCACAAGGCCGACACCACCGCGGACGCCTACGCCCACATCCAGGACGCGTTCGTCAACGGCAAGGTCGCCTCGATCATCCAGGGCCCGTGGGAGATCACCAACTTCTACAAGGGCTCCGCGTTCAAGGACAGGAACAACCTCGGCATCGCCACCGTCCCGGCCGGCTCCACCGGCAAGGCGGGCGCCCCGACCGGCGGCCACAACCTCTCCGTCTACGCCGGTTCCACCGAGGACAAGCAGCAGGCCGCGCTGAAGTTCGTCAACTTCATGACCTCGGCCGAGGCGCAGGAGACCATCGCGCTGAAGAACTCCACGCTGCCCACGCGGGACGACGCCTACACCGCCAAGGTCAAGACCGACCCGGGCATCGCCGGCTACCAGACGGTCCTGCCCGCCGCGCAGCCGCGCCCGGCCCTGCCCGAGTACAGCTCGCTGTGGGGTCCGATGGACGACGAGCTGCCGCAGATCGCGGGCGGCAAGGAGTCCCTGGACAAGGGGCTGGGTGACGCGGAGACCGCGATCGCCAAGCTGGTGCCGGACTTCAGCAAGTAACGCCCGCGTGGCCGCCGGACCCGCTTCCAGGAGGGGAGGGTCCGGCGGCCGCCGGCCCGTGCCGTACCGGCCGTCACCGGCCGTGGAACCCTTGATCATCCAGAAGGTGCCGAACCATGACAGTCGCCATCGACCGCGCGACCGGCGAGCGCCGCGGTGACCGCGCGCCCCGGCCCGGGCCGGTCCGCCGCATGAAGCGCAGTTTCGACAAGCACTGGTACGCCTACGTCATGATCGCGCCGGTGGCCGTCGTGCTCGGCGTCCTGGTGCTGTACCCCCTGGGGTACGGCCTCTACCTCACGCTCACCGACGCCAACAGCCTCAACTCGGCCCGCACCATCGGCGTCAACGAGATCGAGGCCACCTACAAGTTCATCGGCCTGGACAACTACGCCGACATCCTGTGGGGCGAGACCGCCTACGACCGCTTCTGGTCGCACTTCCTCTGGACGGTCGTGTGGACGGCGGCCTGCGTCGCCCTGCACTACGGCATCGGCCTGGGCCTCGCGCTGCTGCTGAACCAGAAGCTGCGCGGCCGCACCTTCTACCGGCTGATCCTGATCCTGCCGTGGGCCGTGCCGACCTTCGTCACCGTCTTCGGCTGGCGCTTCATGCTCGCCGACGCCGGCATCATCAACTCCGGCCTGGACGCCCTGGGCCTGCCGGCGCCGCAGTGGCTGGAGGACACCTTCTGGCAGCGGTTCGCCGCGATCATGGTCAACACCTGGTGCGGCGTGCCGTTCATGATGGTCTCCCTGCTCGGCGGCCTGCAGTCCATCGACGCCAGCCTCTACGAGGCGGCCGAGATGGACGGCGCCACCGCCTGGCAGCGGTTCCGCCACGTCACCCTGCCCGGCCTGCGCCCGGTCAGCTCCACCGTGATCCTGCTCGGCATCATCTGGACCTTCAACCAGTTCGCCGTGATCTTCCTGCTGTTCGGCAACACCGCCCCGGACGCCCAGATCCTCGTGACCTGGGCCTACCAGCTCGGCTTCGGACAGCAGCCGCGCGACTTCGCGCAGTCCGCGGCCTACGGCATGCTGCTGCTGGCCATCCTGGTCGTCTTCACCTCCTTCTACCGCCGCTGGCTGAACCGCAACGAGCAGCAGCTCGCGATCTGAGGCAGGAGTCCCCATGAGCACCACCACCGTCACCACCACTGCTCCGGCGGACCGGCCTGCCGACGACGCACTCCCGCCCCGCCCGGCGCGCCGGCGCGGCGAGAGCGGCCCGCTGGCGAGACTCACCTCGCACGGCATCCTCGTCGGGGCGAGCCTGATCGCGCTCTTCCCGGTCGCCTGGCTGGTGTTCCTGTCCCTCGGCCCCGACAAGGACGACTACCTGCGTCCCGGCGGCATCTGGGGCAAGATGACGCTCGACAACTACGCGTTCGTGCTGCAGAACACGAACTTCTTCGACTGGCTGAAGAGCTCGCTGATCGTCTCGCTCGGCACCACGGTCATCGGCGTCCTGGTCGCCGCCACCACCGGCTACGCGGTCTCCCGCATGCGCTTCCCGGGTTACCGGAAGTTCATGTGGGTGCTGCTGCTCACCCAGATGTTCCCGGTGGCGGTCCTGATGGTGCCGATGTACCAGATCCTCTCGGACCTGCAGCTCATCGACAGCTACCTTGGACTCATCCTCGTCTACTGCTCGACGGCGGTGCCGTACTGCGCCTGGCTGATGAAGGGCTACTTCGACACCATCCCGTTCGAGATCGACGAGGCGGGACGGGTCGACGGGCTGACCCCCATCGGCACGTTCGCGCGGCTGATCCTGCCGCTCGCCAAGCCGGGGCTGGCGGTCGCCGCGTTCTACAGTTTCATCACCGCGTTCGGCGAGGTCGCCTTCGCCACGACGTTCATGCTCGACGACGAGAAGTACACGCTCGCCGTCGGTCTGCAGAGCTTCGTCAGCGAGCACGACGCACAGCGCAACCTCATGGCCGCCACCGCGGTCCTGATCGCGATACCGGTCTCCGCGTTCTTCTACCTCGTGCAGAAGAACCTGGTCACCGGTCTCACCGCCGGCGGCACGAAGGGCTGACCCCCTTCGTGGAACGACTCCCGCGCGCCTGACCCGCGCGGGTGGGCGGCCGCGGTGGCCACCCCCGGGCCCCTCGGGCAGGGGGTACCCCAAACCCCGCCGTCACCGCGGCCGCCTTGTTCCACAGCCGCCCCTCCACTCGCCTTCCCGACCGAAACCCGTATCAAGGACGACATGAGCCAGCAGCACTCCGCCGCCCCGGCCCCGACCCCCACCACCGAAGCGGCCGTCGCCACCGTCGCCCGGCGCCGCGACTGGTGGCGGGACGCGGTGATCTACCAGGTGTACCCGCGCAGCTTCGCCGACGGCAACGGCGACGGCATGGGCGACCTGGAGGGCATCCGCTCCCGCCTGCCGTACCTGCGCGACCTCGGCGTGGACGCCGTGTGGCTCAGCCCCTTCTACGCCTCGCCGCAGGCCGACGCCGGCTACGACGTCGCCGACTACCGCGCCGTCGACCCCATGTTCGGCACCCTGCTCGACGCGGACGCGCTGATCCGGGACGCCCACGGACTGGGCCTGCGGATCATCGTCGACCTGGTGCCCAACCACTCCTCCGACCAGCACGAGTGGTTCAAGCGGGCCCTCGCCGAGGGCCCCGGCTCGCCGCTGCGGGAGCGCTACCACTTCCGTCCCGGCAAGGGCGCGGACGGTGGGCTGCCGCCCAACGATTGGGAGTCGATCTTCGGCGGACCGGCCTGGACCCGGGTGACCGAACCCGACGGCACGCCCGGCGAGTGGTACCTGCACCTCTTCGCGCCCGAGCAGCCCGACTTCAACTGGGAGCACCCGGCGGTCGGCGACGAGTTCCGCTCCATCCTCCGGTTCTGGCTGGACATGGGCGTGGACGGCTTCCGCATCGACGTCGCGCACGGCATGGTGAAGGCCGAGGGCCTGCCCGACCTCGGATCGCACGAGCAGCTGAAGCTGCTGGGCAACGACGTCATGCCGTTCTTCGACCAGGACGGCGTGCACGACATCTACCGCCAGTGGCGGCTGATCCTGGACGAGTACAGCGGCGAGCGCATCTTCGTCGCCGAGGCCTGGACCCCGACCGTCGAGCGCACCGCCAACTACGTCCGCCCGGACGAGCTGCACCAGGCGTTCAACTTCCAGTACCTGAGCACCCACTGGGACGCCGCGGAACTGCGCGAGGTCATCGACCGCACGCTGGACGCCATGCGCCCGGTCGGCGCCCCGGCCACCTGGGTGCTGTCCAACCACGACGTCACCCGGCACGCCACCCGCTTCGCCAACCCGGCAGGGCTCGGCACCCAGATCCGCCTGGCCGGCGACCGCGAACTGGGTCTGCGCCGGGCCCGCGCGGCGACGCTGCTGATGCTGGCGCTGCCCGGGTCGGCGTACGTCTACCAGGGCGAGGAGCTGGGCCTGCCGGACGTCGTGGACCTGCCGGACGAGGTGCGCCAGGACCCGGCGTACTTCCGGGGCGCGGGCCAGGACGGCTTCCGTGACGGCTGCCGGGTGCCGATCCCGTGGACGCGCGAGGGCTCGTCGTACGGCTTCGGCGACGGCGGCAGCTGGCTGCCGCAGCCGGCGGGCTGGGGCGAGCTGAGCATCGAGGCGCAGACCGGCGTGCCCGGCTCGACGCTGGAGCTGTACCGGTCCGCGCTCGCCGTGCGCCGGGAGCGGTCCGACCTGGGCGCGGGCGACGCGGTGGAGTGGCTGCGGGCCCCCGAGGGCGTCCTCGCCTTCCGGCGCGGGGAGTTCGTGTGCGTCGTCAACACCACGGGGGAGCCGGTGACCACCCCGGCCTACGGGCGGGTGCTGCTCGCCAGCGGTGAGATGGCGGAGGCGGCCGGCGAGGCGAAGCTCCCGGCCGACACCACCGTGTGGTGGACCACGGGCTGACCGCGCCAGGTCCGCCGCGCAACTTTTTTCCTTGAAGTTCGTACGGCCCGCTGCCCTTTCGGGCGGCGGGCCTCTACCATCTGCGTTGCCGCAAGGTTGCTGAAGTTTGCTGCAAGAAGCTTCAGCCGACCTGGGCGGTTTCCCCACACCCTTCGATGAAGAAGGAACCCCACATGGCACGCAGAACCCTCGCCGTGGCCGCCGCGCTCGCGGCCGCCACGGTTGTCATGGCCCCGACCGGTGCGGAGGCCTCCCCGCCCGGGACGAAGGACGTCACCGCCGTCCTCTTCGAGTGGAACTTCGCCTCCGTCGCCCGCGAGTGCACCACCACCCTCGGCCCCGCCGGATACGGATACGTCCAGGTCTCTCCGCCCGCCGAGCACATACAGGGCGCGCAGTGGTGGACGTCGTACCAGCCGGTGAGCTACCGGATCGCCGGGCGGCTCGGTGACCGCGCCGCGTTCCGGAACATGGTGAACACCTGCCACGCGGCCGGGGTGAAGGTCGTCGTCGACACCGTCGTCAACCACATGTCGGCGGGCAGCGGCACCGGCACCGGCGGCTCCTCGTACACCAAGTACAACTACCCCGGCCTGTACTCCTCGTACGACTTCGACAACTGCACCTCGCAGATCACCAACTACCAGGACCGCGGGAACGTCCAGAACTGCGAACTCGTCGGCCTCGCCGACCTGGACACCGGCGAGGACTACGTCCGCGGAGCCATCGCCGGGTACATGAACGACCTGCTCTCCCTCGGAGTGGACGGCTTCCGCGTCGACGCGGCCAAGCACATGCCCGCCGCCGACCTGGCCAACATCAAGTCCCGCCTGAGCAACCCCGGCGCGTACTGGAAGCAGGAGGTCATCCACGGCGCCGGGGAGGCCGTCCAGCCCGCCGAGTACACGGGCAACGGCGACGTCCAGGAGTTCCGCTACGCCTACGACCTCAAGCGGGTCTTCACCAACGAGAACCTCGCCTACCTCAAGAACTACGGCGAGGGCTGGGGCTACCTGAACAGCTCCGTCTCCGGCGTCTTCGTCGACAACCACGACACCGAGCGCAACGGCTCGACCCTGAGCTACAAGGACGGCGCCAACTACACCCTGGCCAACGTCTTCATGCTGGCCTGGCCCTACGGCGCCCCCGACATCAACTCCGGCTACGAGTTCTCCGACCACGACGCCGGACCGCCGAACGGGGGCCGGGTCGACGCCTGCTGGCAGAGCGGCTGGAAGTGCCAGCACGCCTGGACGGAGATCAAGTCCATGGTCGCCTTCCGCAACGCGACCCGGGGCCAGTCGGTGACCAACTGGTGGGACAACGGCGGTGACGCGATCGCCTTCGGCCGGGGCGGCAAGGGCTTCGTGGTCATCAACCACGAGTCCGGCTCGCTGACCCGCACCTACCAGACCTCCCTGCCGGCGGGCACGTACTGCAACGTGCAGAACAACACCACGGTGACGGTCAACGGTTCGGGACAGCTGACCGCCACGCTGGGCTCGAACACGGCCCTCGCGGTGTACGCGGGCAAGTCGAGCTGCTGAACGCACGCGGACCGCGCCGCCGTTCACGGGGCGGCGGCGCGGCCCGCGTCCGCCTGCAAGTCCTTACCGTTACTTTCACAACCCTTGCTGTAAGGCTTTCAACGGGGATACGGTCACGCCGACGCTCCGGTGAGGTGGCCGAAACAGGCCGTGCCGTGGCGTGGGGTCGACCCACAAGAGCCGCAAGCGCAAGGAGTTCACGCCTTGATACCCAGATGGCCCGCGCCCCCGGGGCGCCGCACCGCGCGGGGCGGACGCGTCGCCGCCGTCACCGTGGCCGCGCTCGCCGCCGGCCTCGTGCAGCCGCTCGCCGCCACCGCCGCCACCCCGCCCGCGCCCCCCTCGGACGCGAAGCTCGCCCAGGCGCCCGCGCGGCACGACCTGACCCGCGAGCAGTTCTACTTCGTCCTGCCGGACCGTTTCGCCAACGGTGACGCGACGAACGACCGCGGCGGACTGACCGGTTCGCGCCTCACCACCGGGTACGACCCCACCGACAAGGGTTTCTACCAGGGCGGCGACCTCAAGGGCCTGACGAAGAAGCTCGACTACATCAAGGGGCTCGGCACCACCGCCATCTGGATGGCGCCCATCTTCAGGAACCAGCCCGTGCAGGGCACCGGCGAGAACGCCTCCGCCGGCTACCACGGGTACTGGATCACCGACTTCACCCAGGTCGATCCGCACTTCGGCACCAACGCCGACCTCGAGACCCTCATCGACAAGGCCCACGCCAAGGGCATGAAGGTCTTCTTCGACGTCATCACCAACCACACCGCCGACGTCGTCGACTACGAGGAGAAGTCCTACGGCTACCTCTCCAAGGGCGCCTTCCCGTACCTGACGAAGGACGGCGAACCCTTCGACGACGCCGACTACGCCGACGGCTCGCGCCGGTTCCCGCGCGTCGACGCCGGTTCCTTCCCGCGCACCCCCGTCGTGCCCGCCGCGAAGAAGGACCTCAAGGTCCCGTCCTGGCTCAACGACCCGGAGATGTACCACAACCGGGGCGACTCCACCTTCGCCGGCGAGTCCGGCGAGTACGGCGACTTCTCCGGGCTCGACGACCTGTGGACCGAGCGTCCCGAGGTCGTCGGCGGCATGGAGAAGATCTACCAGCGGTGGGTGCGGGACTTCGACATCGACGGCTTCCGGATCGACACCGTGAAGCACGTCAACATGGAGTTCTGGACCCAGTGGGCCACCGCCCTGGACGCCTACGCGGCCAAGAAGGGCCGGGACGACTTCTTCATGTTCGGCGAGGTCTACTCCGCCGACACCGACGTCACCGCCCCGTACGTCACCGAGGGCCGGCTCGACGCCACGCTCGACTTCCCGTTCCAGGAAGCGGCCCGGCAGTACGCCTCCCAGGGCGGCAGCGCGAAGAAGCTCGCGGCCGTCTTCGGCGACGACCACAAGTACGCCACCGACCGGGCCAACGCCTACGAGCAGGTCACCTTCCTCGGCAACCACGACATGGGCCGCTTCGGGACGTTCCTGAAGCAGGACGACCCGCGGGCGTCCGACGCCGAGCTGCTGAAGAAGGACATGCTCGCCAACGAGCTGATGTTCCTCAGCCGCGGCAACCCGGTCGTCTACTACGGCGACGAGCAGGGCTTCACCGGCGCCGGCGGCGACAAGGACGCCCGCCAGACCCTGTTCGCGTCCCGCACCGCCGACTACCTCGACGACGACCTGATCGGCACCGACCGCACCCACGCCGACGACACCTACGACACGCGGTCGCCGCTCTACCGGCGGATCAGCGCCCTCGCGAAGCTCCGCGAGGCCCACCCGGCCCTCACCGACGGCATCCAGCAGGAGCGCCACGCCGCCGACGGCGCGGGCGTCTACGCCTTCTCCCGCACCGGCACGGAGAAGGACACCACGGAGTACGTGGTCGCCTTCAACAACGCCGACGAGAAGAGGACCGCGACCTTCGCGACCAACTCCGCCGGTATGGCCTTCCGCGGTATCCACGGCACGGACGCCACCGTGACCAGCGACGCCGACAGGAAGATCACCGTCACCGTCCCGGCCGGCTCGGCGATCGTCCTCAAGGCGTCCGGCCCGCTCGCCGAGCCCGCCGCCAAGCCCACGATCACCCTGAAGGCCCCCGAGGCGGGCGCCACCGGAACCGTCGAGCTGACCGCCGACGTCGGGGGCGGACAGCTCAACCGGGTCGTCTTCGCCGCCCAGACCGGCAACGGCACGTGGAAGACCCTCGGCTCCGCCGACCACGCCCCCCACAAGGTCACCCACACCATCGGCGAGGACGTCCCCGCCGGCACCGCCCTGCGCTACAAGGCCGTCGTGATCGACTCGGCCGGCCGCACCGCGAGCGCCCTGGCCGCCTCCACCACCGGCACCCCGCCGGTCGAGGATCCGCCCACCGCCGCCTCCCGCGACTACGCGATCGTCCACTACAAGCGCGCCGACGGCGACTACGACGACTGGGGCCTGTACGCCTGGGGCGACCTCGCCGACGGCGAGGCCACCGAGTGGCCGAACAGCCACCCCTTCACCGGCCGCGACGCCTACGGCGCCTTCGCCTACGTCAAGCTCAAGCCCGGCGCCTCGGACGTCGGCTTCCTGGTGATCGACGAGGACGGCGACAAGGACGTCCCCACCGACCGCACGATCGACCTCACCAGGACCGGTGAGATCTGGATCGAGCAGGGCAAGGAGACCGTCACCACCGAACGGCCCGGGTACCCGGCCCAGGACACGACCAAGGCGGTGCTCCACTACCACCGCGCCGACGGGAACTACGACGGCTGGGGCCTGCACACCTGGACCGGCGCCGCGCACCCCACCGAGTGGTCGAACCCGCTGGAGCCGGTGAGGACCGACGCGTACGGCGCTGTCTTCGAGGTGCCGCTCGCCGAGGGCGCCACCAGCCTCAGCTACATCCTCCACAAGGGCGACGAGAAGGATCTGCCCACCGACCGGTCGCTCGACCTCAAGGCCGACGGCCACGAGGTGTGGCTGTTGAACGGCCGGGAGAAGCACCTGCTGCCGCAGCCGGCCGGCTCGGCGGCAGCCCTCGACCTGACCACCTCCAAGGCGGTCTGGATCGACCGGAACACCCTCGTCTGGGACGGCTCCGAGGCCGCCGCCTCCACCCAGCTCCTCGCCTCCCGCACCGGTTCCGTCACGGTGCAGGACGGCGCGCTGACCAGCGAGGACGCGCACTGGCTCCGTCTGACGGAGACGGCCCTCACCGACGCCCAGAAGGCGAAGTTCCCGCACCTGGGGGACGGCACCGCCTGGTCCGTCGACCCGCGTGACCGGGACCGCGTGCGCGAGGCCCTGCGCGGCCAGGTCGTCGCCTCCCAGCACGCCGCCGACGGTGCCGTGCTCGCGGCGACCGGCGTGCAGCTCGCGGGCGTCCTCGACGACCTGTACGCCGCCGGCGCCACGAAGGCGCGGCTCGGCCCGGTGTTCCACCACGGCCGGCCCACCCTCTCCGTGTGGGCGCCGACCGCACGGGACGTGTCCCTGGAGATCGGCGACCGCACCGTCCGGATGCGCCGCGACGACGCCACCGGCGTCTGGTCCGTCACCGGCCCGAGCTCCTGGAAGGGCAAGCCGTACCGGTACGCGGTGAAGGTGTGGGCCCCCACCACCCGCGAGATCGTCACCAACAAGGTCACCGACCCCTACTCCGTGGCCCTGACGACCGACTCCGAGCGCAGCCTCGTCGTCGACCTCGACGACCGCAGCCTCGCCCCGAAGGGCTGGTCCGGCCTGGACAAGCCGAAGGCCGTGCCGCTGAAGGACGCCCAGATCCAGGAACTGCACATCCGCGACTTCTCCGTGGAGGACCGCACGGCGAGCAACCCCGGCACCTACCTCGCCTTCACCGACCGGGACAGCGACGGCTCCGGGCACCTGCGCGAGCTGGCGGAGGCCGGCACCTCGTACGTGCACCTGCTGCCCGCGTTCGACATCGCCACCATCCCCGAGAAGGAGTCCGACCGGGCGGGCGTCGACTGCGACCTCGCCTCCTACCCCGCCGACTCCGACAAGCAGCAGGAGTGCGTGGCGAAGTCCGCCGCCAAGGACGCCTACAACTGGGGCTACGACCCGTACCACTACACCGTCCCCGAGGGCTCCTACGCCACCGACCCGGACGGCACCGCCCGCACGGTCGAGTTCCGCGAGATGGTCAAGGCGCTCAACGAGGACGGCCTGCGCGTCGTCATGGACGTCGTCTACAACCACACCGCCGCGAGCGGCCAGGCGAAGACCAGTGTCCTGGACCGGATCGTGCCCGGCTACTACCAGCGGCTGCTGGCCGACGGCTCCGTCGCCGACAGCACCTGCTGCGCCAACACGGCCACCGAGAACGCCATGATGGGCAAGCTGGTCGTCGACTCGGTCGTCACCTGGGCCAGGGAGTACAAGGTCGACGGCTTCCGCTTCGACCTCATGGGACACCACCCCAAGGCCAACATCCTCGCCGTCCGCGAGGCCCTCGACGCGCTCACCGCCGAGAAGGACGGCGTCGACGGAAGGAAGATCATCCTGTACGGCGAGGGCTGGAACTTCGGCGAGATCGCCGACGACGCCCGCTTCGTCCAGGCCACGCAGGAGAACATGGCAGGCACCGGCGTCGCCACCTTCTCCGACCGGGCCCGGGACGCCGTGCGCGGCGGCGGCCCCTTCGACGAGGACCCCGGTGTGCAGGGCTTCGCCTCCGGCCTCTACACCGACCCCAACTCCTCGAAGGCCAACGGCACCGAGGCCGAGCAGAAGGCCCGCCTCCTGCACTACCAGGACCTGATCAAGGTGGGCCTGAGCGGCAACCTCGCCGACTACACCTTCACCGACACCAGCGGCAGGGAGGTCAAGGGCTCCGGGGTCGACTACAACGGCGCCCCCGCCGGATACGCCGACGCGCCCGGCGACGCCCTCGCCTACGCCGACGCCCACGACAACGAGTCGCTGTTCGACGCGCTCGCCTTCAAACTGCCCCGGGAGACGTCGGCGGACGACCGGGCCCGCATGCAGGTCCTCGCCATGGCGACGGCCACCCTCTCGCAGGGCCCGGCCCTCTCCCAGGCGGGCACCGATCTGCTGCGCTCCAAGTCCCTGGACCGCAACTCCTACGACAGCGGCGACTGGTTCAACGCCGTCCACTGGAACTGCGCGGACGGCAACGGCTTCGGCCGCGGCCTGCCGCCGGCCGCCGACAACGAGGCCAAGTGGCCCTACGCCAAGCCCCTGTTCGGCACGGTCGAGGCCGGCTGCCCGCAGATCGAGGGCGCCTCGGCCGCGTACCGGGACCTGCTGAGGATCCGCTCGACGGAGCAGGCGTTCTCCCTCGACACGGCCGCGCAGGTGCAGTCCCGGCTCGCCTTCCCGCTGTCCGGCACGGACGAGACGCCCGGCGTGATCACCATGACCCTCGGTGACCTGGTCGTGGTCTTCAACGCCACGCCCGAGCGGCGGGAACAGCGCGTCGCCGCGCTCGCCGGGACGGGGCACCGGCTGCACCCGGTGCAGGCGGCGGGCGGGGACGCGGTCGTGAAGACCTCGTCCTACGCGCGGGACACCGGCACGTTCACCGTCCCGGCCCGCACGGTGGCGGTGTTCACCAGGGCCGGCTGACCGGTCACGGAGCTGCGGTTAGGGTGAGCCCTTCCGACCCGGAACAGGAGGGCTCATGCCGCAGATCACCGTCGACTACTCCGAGCGACTGGCGGACGGCTTCGACCGGCCCGCCTTCGCGCGGGACCTGCACACCGCCGTCGTGGAGATCGCGGCCGCCGAGCCGCCCGCGTGCAAGACGCGCTTCCGGCGCACCGAGGACGTGGTGGTCGGCCCCGACACCGACGGGCACGCCCTGGTGCACGTCCACATCGGCCTGCTGGCGGGCCGCAGCGAGGAGACCAAGGCCCGGCTCACCGAGGCCGTGCTGGAACTGCTGCGGCAGTACGTGAAGCCGGGCGGGGGCCTGACGCTGCACGCCTCCGCCGAGGTCCGCGACCTCGACGCCTCCTACCGGAAGTCCGAGGAGTAGACGGGATCCGTCTCAGGAAGCCAGCGAGATCAGCCGGGTGGCCAGGTCGGTGAACGGCCCGTCGCCCGGCTCCTTCCCGAGCAGCCCGCGCAGCAGCTCGGCCAGCTCCTCGTCGCGGGCGGCGGCGACGGCGGCGAGCGCGGCGAAGTCCTGCACCAGCTGTGCCTCCAGCTCGGCGCGCGGAATGCGCCGCCCGTCCAGCCAGATCAGCGCCGTCGACTCGACGAGCGAGATCCAGGACCGCACGACCAGTTCCAGCCGCGCCGGCACCGGGCCGGTCACCCCCATGTGCGAGAGCACCTGTTCGTACGCGGCCTGCCGGACGGCGTCGACCAGCGCGTCGGCCGTCGAGGAGCCCACCGCCGGGCCGCCGCGCATCAGCGCGGCGAAACCGGGGCCGTGCTCGTCGACGAAGTCGAAGAACCGGCTCATCACCCGCCGCAGCCGCGACCCCAGAGGGCCCTCGTGCGGCTCGACGAACCGGGACGCCAGGTCCTCCGAGGCGCGCCGCAACGCAGCCTCGTACAGGCTGAGTTTGCCGGGGAAGTAGTGGTACACCAGCGGACGCGAGATGCCCGCGCGCGACGCTATCTCGTCGATGGAGACCTCGTCGGGGGAACGACGGCTGAACAGTTCGAGGGCCACGCCGATCAACTGCTGCCGCCGCTCCTCCACTCCCATTCTGCGACGCGCCCCGGTAGTCATACGAACACCTTACCGATCGAATCCGGCCGTGAACGGTTCAGACCGGCCAGAGGAGTTCACCGGATCAGCGCAGCCCGGTGATCGCCTCCCCGTTGTCCAGCGTGCCCTCGAGATACGCCCGGGCGCCCTTCTCGGCGCGGACGGTCAGCAGACGGCCCCGCGCCGAGCCCTCGACGCCGCCCGTCGCCCTGACCGACGCGGTGCCCTCGCTGCCGGCGGCCAGCAGGTACCAGGAGCCCGACGCGGACCTCCACAACACCCCGGCCAGCACGCGCGGATCCCGCCTCCCGCACGCCGGCACGTTCTGCGCCTTCGCGGCCACCGCCCCGAACCGCCCGCCGGGTGTGTGGAACTGGGCCAGTACCCGGGACCCGCCGCCGCGCCAGGTGTCGGCCCGCGTGCACACCCACGCCGCCGGCCCGGTCCCGTCCCGGGAGGCGCCGGGCAGCGGCTGCTCGGCGAACGCCCAGGCGTTCACACTCCGCACCCCCGCCGAACGCATCGCGCTCAGCGAGCAGGCGAACGGCGCCCAGGTGCGCAGCTCCCGCGCACCCCAGGCCGGCCGGGGCACCTCGGGCGGGCCCGCCGTCAGCAGGGCCGGGACCAGTTCACCGAGATCGGTCACCAGCCGGGTCCCGGTGCCGTCGGTCAGCCGCAGCACGTTCCACGAGGCGCACGGCTCCGGCTTCAGGGCGGGGCTGGCCAGGAGCGGGGTCACACCGCCGGTGAGGGTGAGGTCCCGCGTGCCGGACCCCGGCGCGCGCAGGTCGCGCTCGCCGGCCGCACGCACCCAGGGCGCCGTCAGGAAGCGGACGTTGCCGTCCGTCCGGCTCAGCACCACCGCGCCCGCCCCGGCCCGGCCGGCGCCGTCGACCCGGGCGAAGTCGAGCGCGGCGCCCCGGGTGCCGTCCTGCGGCTCGGCGTACCGGGCGATGCGCAGACCGTCGTAGAGGATCACCACGCGGGCGGTGTCGACCGTCCCGGCGTACAGCAGCTGGGGCGGTCCGGGCGGCCCGCCGGCGGGGGTGCCGGGGGTCGCCGACACCTGGACGCTCCTGCCCGGCCGGGCCCAGACGGCGAGGGCGCGGCGCAGCAGGTGCCGGTCGCCGGTGAGGGCGCCGCGCGCCGGCCACACGGAGAAGTCGGTGCGCGCGGAGGTCTTCCAGGCGGTGGGGGAGACCCGGGTCAGCTTCCCCGGGTCCAGGGCGGCCCGCGCGGAGGGGGTGCGCGCGTACGGGGGTGCGGCGGGGCCGTCGCCGCCCCAGCCGTCGCCCGGCAGCCCGAGCAGCGTCCCGCAGACCGCCAGCGCCGCCCCGGCGACCAGGGCGGCCCGCAGGCGCCGGCGACGGCGCAGCAGATCCGTCGGCCGGGCCTGGAGCGAGCAGGGGTCGAACTCGGGGGAGTCGAGCAGCCGGTACGCGTCGGGTACCGCGTCGGCCTCGTCGAGCGCGCCGTCCACGTCGGTGACGCCCGCGGCGGTGAGCACCGCGCGCACCTCCCCGTCCGGGAGCCGCTCCAGGCCGCGCAGCGCATGGGCCGCGCGGGCCGGGCCGGACAGCGTGGACAGCCGCTGGTCCAGCGCGAGTCCGTCGGCGCCGCCCGGGCGCGGGAACAGCCTCAGGCCCCACACCTGGGGGAGCAGCGGCGGCAGGTGCGCCCGCCGCCTCGGCGGCCGGCCCGCTCGCAGCGCCGTACGCACCACTTCCTGGCGGACCAGCGCGTACCCCCGGTCGCCGTCGCGGCCGGCCGGCTGGGCGGGGATCGCCGGTGCCGGGGTGCGGCCGCGCGGGAGCGCCCGCTGGACCAGGGAGTGCGCGGTGAGCACCCGCCGGCCGCGGCCCGTGCCGGACGGCAGCACCAGGTAGGCGAGCCGGACGAGGCGCGGGTAGTGCTCGACGAGCGCGGCCTCGGCCTGCTCGACGTCCACGGCCGGGCCGGCCGGGAAGGGGGGAGCGGAGGGCTGGTCGGCATCCTGTGACTGCACATCCAGCTGAACGAGCGGACCGGTGGATGGTCACCTGCCCCCGGGGGGCGTCACTCCGCGGCGGGCTCGACGAGCAGCCGGGCGTAGGCCGCCATCGAGCGCCGGTAGCGCGGCAGATGGGGGGCGAGCGCGCCGAGGACCAGCGACAGACCCTCGCGGTCCCGTCCGAGATCCGACAGGCACAGGGCGAGACAGGCCCGTACGGCGTCGTCCAGCTCGTCCGGCGGAGCGTCGAGTTCGGGAGTGAGCAGCCGCACCCCCTCCGCCGCGCGGCCGGTGTTCCGCAGCGAACTCGCCAGCTGGATCCTCGCCCGCCGTGCCCGGTAACCGTCGGCCCGGGCCAGTCCGCCGTCCAGCGCCTGCCGGTAGAGCGGGACCGCCCGGTCCGGGTGGCCGGTGGAGTCCCAGGCACAGGCCCGTTCGAAGGGACCCAGCGGACTGTCCTCGGCAAGCTCCGCGGCGAGCGCGTCGATCACCGCCCGGAAGGCCGCCGCGTCCTCCTCGGCGTACTCCTCGAAGCTCGCCCAGGCGGCGTCCACGCGGTCTTCCCAGTCGCTGTCCACCGGATCACCCTCGCACGCGGGGACCCGTGATCGCACCGGGATTTGAGCGCCGGGGGCGGCGCGGCCGTATCGAAGGCCGAGGGGTCCCGTGCCGGGGCCCCGTGCGGCGTGCCGCCGTCACGACGTGGCCGTCAAGGACCGGAGGAACACATGAGGGTGACCCGACCGATGCTCGCGCTGACCGGCGCGCTGGCGGCCCTGGCGCTGGCGGGCTGCGGGGCCGGGGGCGACGGGGAGGACCGGGCGCCGCCCACCGCGACCGGCAGCCTGGAGCACCTGGCCGCCGAGGCCGAGTGCGAGCCGGACATGCAGACCGACGCCGACACCATCCGCCAGGCCCTGTGCGGGAAGGGCGACGAGAAGTACGTCCTCGCCACCTTCGCCACCGACCGGGGCCAGCGCGAGTGGATCAACACGGCCAAGGACTACGGCGGTCACTACCTCGTCGGCCGCAAATGGGTCGCAGTCGGCCACGCGGACGTGGTCGCCGGCCTGCGGGGCCGGCTCGGCGGCACCCTGGAGGAGGGCATCGACCACAGCGGCGGGAAGCACGGCGGCGGTTCGCACGCCGCCGGCCACGGCGGCTGAACGCGCCCCCGCGCGCGGGAAGTACCGCGAGGTGGGAAGAGCGGGAAAGCGGACGGAGGAGGGCCGGGGGGGGGGGGTGCCCCCCCCCCGCCCCCCCCCCCCCCCGCCCCCCCCCCCCCCCCCCCCCCGGCCCCGCCGCCGTTGGTGCACTCCACCA
>NZ_JBIBRG010000005.1:0-284081 GCF_043076215.1 Streptomyces sp. NPDC016640 | reverse complement strand
GGGACTCACGGGGGGGGGGTAAGTGCGGTAAGGGGGGGGGGGGGGGGGGGGGGGGGGGTTGCCCCCCCCCCGGCCCCTCCTCCGCCGGCGACCGGCCGGACCGCTACTCGCAGTCCTCGCCGCTGTTGATGCACTCGACCACCCGGTTCATCAGGTCCTCGTCCATGACGTTGATGAAGTCGTTGTGATCGGTGATCGGCTTGTGCAACTGCTCGGGGAAGCCGTCCACCGCGTACGGGTTGCGCACCTGACCGTTCTCGACGGTCGGGGCGGGGACGTCGTACACCAGGCGGACCTGGAGCTGCGGGATGGCCTGGAAGCCGTTCGGGCAGCTGCCGTCCTGCTGGACGAACGCCACGTGGTCGCGGTGGTTGGCGCTGTCGATGTTCTGCCCGTCCCAGCAGCTCTGGAAGTTGGACGTGCGCACCACCTGGCTGCCCTCGGGGCACAGCACGTACTTGTCCGTCACCTGCCGGTCCTCGAAGCCGGTGCAGCTGAACGACGTGTTGGCGTTCGCGAGGCCGTTGGTGAACGCCTTGGCGTCACCGGTGATGATGCGCAGGAACTTCGGCATCGCGACGACGTCGCCCTGCTTGTTGCCGACGAACCTGATCTCCGCCTGGTCGGCCTTCAGGATCCTGCCGACGTTGCCCTCGGCGCCGCCGCCCAGGTCGTTCGCGTCGAACTCCTGGGTGCCGTCCTGCAGACGCAGCACCGGCCAGTAGTACGTGGACTTGTCGCCCTGGTTCCGGCAGGTGGTGTCGGCGCCGGCGAGGTCCTCGTCACTGGCGAACGCGGTGTTGCCCTGGTTGCCGACGTAGTCGTGCGTGTGGTGCGCGCCGTTGTCGACACCGGGGGCCACGATGATGTTGTCGCTGTTGAACAGGTCGTTCTCGTTGACACCGCACTGCGTGGTGAAGGAGCCGGTGGAACCGGTGTCCCCGTCGGCGGCCAGTCCGTTCGGCAGGTCGCGGGAGTTCGGCCGGACGTCGTCGATGTCGACGAAGTCCTCGGCGAACGGGCCCGCGGCGCCGTTGCCGTTGTCGCCGGGATTCTGGCCGTCGCCCTCGTCCTGACCGCCGCCGTCCTGGTCCTGGCCGCCGTCGCCCTGGTCCCCGCCGTTCTGGCCGCCGCCGTTCTGGTCCCCGCCGTTCTGGCCCCCGCCGGGCTGCTGGTCGGCGGGGCGGCCCTTGCAGCCCGCGAGCCGGTCCAGTCCGTCGTCGGCCCTGCCGCCGGCCCGGCTGATCTCCAGCTTGATGCGGTCGATGAGCACCTTCCGCCGGTCCTCGAGCGGACCCAGGATGGAGTTCTGGACGAACCGCGGGTCCCCGTCCTGCGCCTGGCGCGTGGTGACGAGGCGCTGGTAGGCGTCGGTGATCTGCTGGTCCAGCGAGGCCAGTTCGCCGTCGACCTCACCACGCGCCCGCTCCGGCACGTCCGAGAGCTGCTGGCCGATGTCCGGGCAGTCGATCGTGGCGACCTGCGCCCCCCGCGCCTTGGTCCGGTTGTGGCCTCCGTTCTCCTCGTGCGCCGAGGCGTAGAAGTTCGCCCAGACCAGCCCGCCCCCACCGAGCGCCAGTGCCGCCGTTGCGGCAACGGCCTTGGTGGCCAGCGGCGTGCGGCGTTTTCTTGTGTTGCGTCCCATGGAACTCCTCTGACTTCCTTGCGGGGCTCCCCTTGCGGGGCATCGAGGCGCCCGACAGGAGTGAAGCGGCGCCCTTCAGTACGGGGGCCGCCCCACGGGTGTTCACCCGCCCCGGAAACCGATGAGAAGTCCGTCGGCGCACACGGGTTTCAACAGCCCCTGCCACACCGGGAGTTGTTGATCGCCCACGCCGGGTGAGGGGACGGGGTCCCCTCTCGCCGGCCGTGCTCGGGACGGGCCCGGGCAGCGCCGGCGCGCGCCGGTTGCCGTCGTCCGGCACCTCCGGTCCCGGTTCGGCGAAGACGTCCGCGGTGTGTCGCGCGATCGCCCCTGTGCTCCGCGCCGACGACCCGGTCCTCGGCGGACGGCCCACCCCGCCCTTCCCGCGGCCGGCTCCGTTCGAGCGGGAGGTGCCCCCGGTCAGGGGGTGGTGCCGCCCGCGCCCCCGGTGCCGGCCAGCACCTTCGCCTCCACCTCCGGATCGAGTCCCTTGTCCGTCCGGTCCGGGCGCCGGGGCGCGACGCCGCCGAGGTCCCGCAGCCAGTCCCAGGTGTCGGACACGGTCTCCGTGACCGGCCGGCAGCGCAGGCCGGTCGCGACGGCCCGGGAGACGTCCGCCGAGTGCAGCGCGTCGTGCAGATCGCTGCCCGGCGGCACCCACACCGGCAGCTGGGTCCACGGTTCGATGCCCGCCCGGAGGATCACTTCCGGTGCCGTCCACCGCAGTTCGGCCGTGCCCCCCGTCACCCCGGCGCACGCCTCGAGGAGCCCGCCCATCGTCGTGTGCCCCTGCGGGGAGATCAGGTTGTACGGCCCGCTCAGCCCCCGTTCGGCCGCGCCGAGGATCCACTCGGCGAGGTCACGGACGTCGATGTACTGCAGCGGCAGGTCCCGCGGACCCGGGGCGAGGACCGGACCGCCGCGCGCCATCCGGTTCAGCCACCACGGCAGCCGGCCCACGTTCTCGTACGGCCCGAGGATCAGCCCGGCCCGCACCAGCACCGACCGGTCCGCGCCGAAGGCGTCCACGGCGGCCAGCTCGCCGCCCCGCTTGTCCCGCGCGTAGTCCGTCGGACCGGCGTCCGCCGAGGCGCCCTCCACCAGCGGGGCCTGCTCGCCGTAGCCGGGGGGCGGGGCCCACTCGTACACCGAGCAGCTCGACACGTACACGTACCGCCCGGCGCGGCCCCGCAGCAGCCGCGCCGGGTCCCGCACCGCGCGCGGGGCGGCCGACCAGGTGTCGACGACGACGTCCCACTCGCCGGGGTCCCCCTCGAGCGCGGCCAGCCCGCCGGGGGCGGTGCGGTCGCCCAGCAGCGTCCGCACGCCCCGCGGCGCCTCGTGCCGCCCCCGGTGGAAGACGGTCACCTCCCAGCCCCGCCCCAGCGCCGCCTCGACGACGGCCCGTCCCGCGAACTCCGTACCACCGAGCATCAGAAGTCTCATACCGGCGACTCTGCCCGCTCGGGCGGTGCGGGGGAACGGGGATCTGCTGTCGGCAGACGGGCCGCGTGCTCAGCGCCCGGCCGGCGGCAGGTACTTGTAGCCGACGCGGCGCACCGTGCGGATGGCGTCCCGGTGTTCGGCGCCCAGCTTGCGGCGCAGCCGGGCGATGTGGACGTCGACGGTGCGGCCGTCGCCCAGATGGCCGTAGCCCCACACCGTGCCGACCAACCGGTCCCGGGTGTGCACCCGGCCCGGACCGGACGACGCGAGGGGCGCCCACCTCGCCGGTGGGCGCCCCTCGTATCGGCTGCGGTACGGATCAGACCTGGCCGGCCTTCTCCAGCGCGGAGCAGCAGGTGTCGACCAGCAGACGGGTCACCACGTACGGGTCGACGTTGGCGTTCGGGCGGCGGTCCTCGATGTAGCCCTTGCCGTCCTTCTCGACCTGCCACGGGATGCGGACCGAGGCGCCGCGGTCCGAGACGCCGTAGGAGTACTCGTTCCACGGGGCGGTCTCGTGCAGGCCGGTGAGGCGGTCGTCGATGCCGGCGCCGTAGTTCTTGACGTGGTCCAGCGGCTTGGAGCCCTCGCCGAGCGACTCGCACGCGGTGATGATCGCGTCGTACCCCTCGCGCATCGCCTTGGTGGAGAAGTTGGTGTGCGCGCCGGCGCCGTTCCAGTCACCCTTGACCGGCTTGGGGTCCAGGGTGGCGGCGACGCCGAAGTCCTCGGCGGTGCGGTAGAGCAGCCAGCGGGCCACCCACAGCTGGTCGGCGACCTCCAGCGGGGCCAGCGGGCCGACCTGGAACTCCCACTGGCCGGGCATGACCTCGGCGTTGATGCCGGACAGGCCCAGGCCCGCCTTCAGGCAGTTGTCCATGTGCGCCTCGACGACGTCACGGCCGAAGATCTCGTCGGAACCGACACCGCAGTAGTAGCCGCCCTGCGGGGCCGGGAAGCCGCCCTTGGGGAAGCCGAGCGGGTAGCCCTCCTGGAAGAAGGTGTACTCCTGCTCGATGCCGAAGACCGGCTCCTGGTCCGCGAACTTCTCGGCCACCTCGGCCAGCGCGGCACGGGTGTTGGTCTCGTGCGGCGTCATGTCCGTGGTGAGGACCTCGCACAGCACCAGGACGTCGTCACCGCCGCGGATCGGGTCGGGACAGACGAAGACCGGCTTCAGCACGCAGTCGGAGGCGTGGCCCTTGGCCTGGTTGGTGGAGGACCCGTCGAAGCCCCAGATCGGCAGGTCGGCACCCTCGGCAGGCTTCTGGGAGTCCGCCAGGATCTTCGTCTTGGACCGCAGCTTGGCGGTCGGCTCGGTGCCGTCGATCCAGATGTACTCGGCCTTGAAGCTCACGGTCCACATCCTTCGGGGTGGGGCTGGGCGCTGGTGCGGGTGCTGCGGCACTGGGGCGCCGCCGTCGATGCCAGGCAGACTGTCAACAGGCGATTTCCCGGCCATTGCCCGAACGTGAACCCCGTGTTACCTGGCCCTGCCGTGTCCCGCTTCGCCCCGTGAGCACGCGCGGGCGGGGGCGGTCCGTATGCGAGGGGCGCGACGCGCGGGGCCCGCCGCCCCGGGGGGGCGGGCCCCGGGAATCCGGATCCCCGGCGGATCCGGGCCTCACCCCACCTTCTCGATCACCGCCCGGCGGATCAGGAACTTCCCCGCCTCCCGGACCTGCTCGAAGGCCGCGTTGTTGAGCAGCACACAGCTGCCGGACACCGAAGTGACCTCCACCGTCGTCGACTTGTCGTTGTCCAGGTTGGTGACCTTCAGCTTCGTGCCGGCCGGGAACCGGTTGCTGGACGCGGCCGGTGCGCCGTCCTCACCGGAGAGGGTGACGGTGGACCCGTCGCACACCTGCTCACCGGAGGCCGCCGCGCCCTCACCACCGGCCTGGCCGCCCCGGTCGTTCTCCGCGGGCTGTGCGGGCTGTGCGGGCTGTGCGGGCTGCGTGGGCCGGGAGTTCTGAGCCGACTCCCCCGCCGTGCACCCGGACGCCTCCTGCTGGAGCCGGATCTGGGCGATGACCGCCTCGCGGTTGGCGATCCGCGCCGCGGACTGCGCGTCGGGGGCGGCCCGCTGCCCCTCGATGAACCTCTCGTTGTTGCCGAGCGCCGTGGCGAGCCCCTGGCAGACGGTGGAGTCCGCCGCCTTGGTGGCGGGCGGCGCCGCGGCGTTCGACGTGTTCGCCATGACGAAGGCGCCGCCTCCCGCCACCGTGGCGGCACTGACCAGCAGAGCGAGCTTCTTCTTCGGGCCGAGCGTTCTCCTGCGCGACATGCGCGCCTCCTGCGGCGGTAGGGGAGCGTACGCCGCTATGTACGAGATGCCGAACGGAGTTGCTCAGCGACCGCACCAGGTCCCCGAGGTGACCCGCGTCACAGGATGCCGACGGCTAACGGGACAGAGCGTCCCGTACCGCCTCCTCCGTGCGGGCCACCACCGCCGTGCCGTCGTCGGCCGTGATGATCGGCCGCTGGATCAGTTCGGGGTGCGCGGCGAGCGCCGCGATCCAGCGGTCCCGCGTCCCGGCGTCCCGCGGCCACTCCCCGGCCCCCAGCTCCTTCGCGGCGGCCTCCCGGGTCCGGGTGATGTCCCACGGCTGAAGGCCGAGCCGGTCCAGCACCGCACGGATCTCCTCCTCGCTCGGTACGTCCTCCAGATAGCGGCGGACGGTGTACTCGGCGCCCTCGGCGTCGAGCAGGCTGACGGCGCTCCGGCACTTGGAACAGGCCGGGTTGATCCAGATCTCCATGTCCCACACGCTACGCCGACAAGCGGTGTTCGAATATCCGGCGCCTCACCCGCACCCTCGGAACCTGCCGTGACGGCCTGCTAACTTCCCTTCTGGCCTGCTGTTTTACCCGCATTCCGGGCCTCCCGGATGTCAGTGCCGGGCGGTAGAATGGAAGCAGTGTTCGAGGGAATCGCCGGGGTCGCCGTGGATCTCGGCGGGCGCCCCGACCGCGACAGGAGGATGCCTGTGCCCGTTGCCGCACTCAAGCCGAAGCCCCTGCCCACCCAGTCCACCGCGAAGCGTCCGGTGCCGCTCGAGACGCCCTGCGCCCCGGTGGCGAAGCGTCCGCTGCCGCCGGGCCGCCCGCGTGAGTGGTACGTCACGCACAACCGCCGGCTGAAGGCGATGCGCCTCGCCATCGCCCTGCTCGACTCCGGTGTCCACCTGCCCGACCAGGCCCGCAACCAGAAGATCCGGAGCACGGCGGAGCTGATCGGCGTCCACCCGCCGTCGGACACCACCTGCCACATGGTCCGCGCGTTCATGCGCTACAACCGCTGACCCGGGCCCGGCGCCGGACGCCCGCCCACGGAACGCCCGGCGCCGGGCCGGCCGGGCAGCGCCCCCGGGCGCACCCGCCCGTCCGGACGGCACGGCGCGGGAGCGAGCCGGGTCTGCGCCGCCGGGCCGGTGACGGCCCACCCGGCCGCGCCGGGTGGCCCGGGCGATCGGAGGGGCGGGACGACGGCGCGCCGCGGGGATCAGTACGGGCGGGAGTTGACGTACCCGAGCAGCACGATCACCGCCGCGACGCAGCCGAGGACCAGTGCCGTCGACATCCAGGACGAGCGGCCGGACGATCCCCTGTGTTCCGGGCCGGCCCGGAACGGGACCGGTCCGGGCGGGTTGTCCTTCCAGCGCGCGGCGAGCATCCGGGCCCGCGCCGAGGGCTCCTTGTGCTCGGCCCCGTCGGCCCACCTGAGGTCGAACTCCCGCTTCTCGTCGTCCCTCTCGGACATCCCCGTGACCTTCTCTCGAACAACAGTGTCACTCTCCATGATCCCCCTCCACACCCACCGGGGGAAGCATTCCGGACAGCGACGACGACAGCGACGGCGGACAGGGGGAACGCGACGGCGCCCCCGCCCTGGAGAACCAGGGACGGGGGCGCCACGGGAGTCCGCGTGTCACACACGCGTCAGCCGGTCACACGTCGAAGTACAGCTCGAACTCGTGGGGGTGCGGGCGGAGCTGGAGCGGGGCGATCTCGTTGGTGCGCTTGAAGTCGATCCACGTCTCGATCAGGTCCGGCGTGAAGACGTCGCCCTGGAGGAGGAACTCGTGGTCGGCCTCGAGGCGGTCGAGGACGGCGCCGAGGGAGGTCGGGACCTGGGCCACGCCCGCGTGCTCCTCGGGAGCCAGCTCGTAGAGGTCCTTGTCGATCGGCTCGGCCGGCTCGATCTTGTTCTTGATGCCGTCCAGGCCCGCGAGCAGCAGGGCCGAGAAGGCGAGGTACGGGTTGCCGGAGGCGTCCGGGGCGCGGAACTCGACGCGCTTGGCCTTCGGGTTCGAGCCGGTGATCGGGATACGCATCGCGGCGGAGCGGTTGCGCTGCGAGTACACCAGGTTCACCGGCGCCTCGAAGCCCGGCACCAGACGGTGGTAGGAGTTCACCGTCGGGTTGGTGAAGGCCAGCAGCGACGGGGCGTGCTTGAGGATGCCGCCGATGTAGTAGCGGGCCAGGTCCGACAGGCCGGCGTAGCCCTGCTCGTCGTAGAAGAGGGGCTCGCCGCCCGCCCACAGCGACTGGTGGACGTGCATGCCGGAGCCGTTGTCACCGAAGATCGGCTTGGGCATGAAGGTCGCGGTCTTGCCGTTGCGCCAGGCGACGTTCTTCACGATGTACTTGAAGAGCTGGAGGTCGTCGGCGGCGGCGAGCAGCGTGTTGAACTTGTAGTTGATCTCCGCCTGGCCGGCGGTGCCCACCTCGTGGTGCTGGCGCTCGACCTGCAGGCCGGACTTGGCCAGTTCCAGGGAGATCTCGGCGCGCAGGTCGGCGAAGTGGTCGACCGGCGGGACCGGGAAGTAGCCGCCCTTGTAGCGGACCTTGTAACCGCGGTTGTCCTCCACCGCACCGGTGTTCCAGGCGCCCGCCTCGGAGTCGATGTGGTAGAAGGACTCGTTCTCGGACGTCTTGAAGCGCACGCTGTCGAAGACGTAGAACTCGGCCTCGGGGCCGAAGAACGCGGTGTCCGCGATGCCGGTGGAGGCGAGGTAGGCCTCGGCCTTCTTGGCCACGTTGCGCGGGTCGCGGGAGTACTGCTCACCCGTGATCGGGTCGTGGATGAAGAAGTTGACGTTCAGCGTCTTGTCGCGGCGGAACGGGTCGACACGGGCGGTGGACAGGTCCGCGCGCAGCGCCATGTCGGACTCGTGAATGGCCTGGAAGCCGCGGATCGACGATCCGTCGAACGCCAGCTCCTCGTCCGGGTCGAACGCCTCGGCAGGGATCGTGAAGTGCTGCATCACACCCGGGAGGTCGCAGAAGCGGACGTCGACGAACTTGACGTCCTCGTCCGCGAGGTACTTCTTGGCGTCATCGGCGTTCTGGAACATCCAGCTCCTCCTACTCCCGACCGTCCCGCCGGGGTGGTAGATCGTTCGTGCGACCAGTGCGGGTGGCCCACGCTGCACTCGACCCTAGGGACGGGTCATTTCTCCGGCGTGACCCATTTGTTTCGCGCAAGTTAACCGGCACCTCTCCCACGGTAGCCCCGTCGCACCCCGCCGTCTCCCGGTCATATACGGGCGCAGTACCGTGGACGGGTGGACAACAGGCAAGCAATCGGATCATGGCTCTCCGGGCCGCGCGCGGCCATGGAGGACGCCGGTGCCGACTTCGGCTACCGGGGTGAGCAGCTGGGGCTGCCGGAGGACGGACCGGGCTCGATCGCACGCCCCGGACGCAGGCTCGGCGCCCTCGCCGTGGACTGGGGCCTGTGCCTGCTGATCGCATACGGTCTGATCACCGACGGCTACGACGGGGGGACCACCGGCAACTGGGCGCTGCTGGTGTTCCTCGTGATGAGCGTCCTCACCGTCGGCACGGTCGGCTTCACCCCCGGCAAGCGTCTGTTCGGCCTGCGCGTGGTGGCCCTCGGCTCCGGCCGGGTCCGGCCGCTGCGCGGTCTGACGCGTTCGGCGCTGCTCTGCCTCGCCGTCCCCGCCCTGGTCTGGGACCGTGACGGCCGCGGTCTGCACGACCGGCTGGCCCGCACGGTCGAGGTGCGGATCTGACCCCGCACGCGCGGCCGTCGCGGTGATCGCGGCGGTACGACGACGGGGGCGCCGGATGTGATTCCGGCGCCCCCGTCGTCGTACCGCGCGCTTCGTCGTATCGCGAGCGGGTCTCAGCGGCCCCTCGGGCTGCCGCCCCTCGGCAGCTTCATGCCCTTGGGCATCGGCCCCTTCGGGAGCGGCATGTTGCTCATCAGGTCGCCCAGGGCACGCAGTCGGTCGTTGGTCGCGGTGACCTGCGGGCCGCTGAGCACGCGGGGCAGCTTCAGCATGGTCGTGCGCAGCTTCTTCAGCTCGGTCTGGCCCTCGCCGGTGCCCACGACCAGGTCGTGCACCGGGACGTCCGCGACGATGCGGTTCATCCGCTTCTTCTCGGCGGCCAGCAGGCTCTTCACCCGGTTCGGGTTGCCCTCCGCGATCAGCACGATGCCGGCCTTGCCGACCGCGCGGTGCACGACGTCCTGGTTGCGGTTCATCGCCACCGCGGGGGTCGTCGTCCAGCCCCGGCCGATGTTGTCCAGCACGGCCGCGGCGGCGCCCGGCTGGCCCTCCATCTGCCCGAAGGCCGCCCGCTCGGCCCGGCGCCCGAACACGATCGCCGTCGCGAGGAAGGCGAGCAGGAGGCCCAGGATGCCGAGATAGATGGGGTACCCGATCAAGAAACCGATCGCGAGGAAGACACCGAAGGTGACAATTCCGACAGCCGCGAGTACAAGACCGATCTTCTTGTCGGCCCTGCGGGTCATCTTGTAGGTCAGGGCGATCTGTTTCAGTCGCCCGGGGTTCGCAGCGTCCGCCGCGGTTTCCTTCCTCGCCATGCCATGAAGTCTACGTGTCCCCGGAAGCGCCTTCGACGGCAGTGCCGGTGGGGGAGCGGAACCCGCGTCGGCCGCTCCCCTGGAAGGACGGCCGGGGCGGTTCTCAGAGGCGGACGGCCGGGGTCCGCTCGAGGACGCGCTGTGCCTCGACCCGGTCCTGGGCGCGACGGCGGTCCTCCAGCACCGACGTCCAGGCGTTGCGGCGGGCGGTGCGCTGACCGCCGCTCATGAGCAGCGACTCGACGGCGCGCAGCGCGGTGGTGAAGGACGGGATGGCGGTGGCGCGTACGGGCGCGGCCTGCATGGTGGAGGTCCCCCTCGGTGCTCCGGGTACGGATGTACGTGGCGTGTGACGTGGCGGCTGTACGTGACGTGATTCCAGGCTCACCGACTGGTGTTACCAGGGCGTGACCGGCCGGTCAAACAGGCGTGAAGCCGCGGTGGGGCGGCCGGTGACGACGACGCGGCCCCGACCGGTGCCCTCATCTGCGAGGACGGTCGGGGCCGCGTGCTCTCGGCCGGTACTGGCGGGTAGTTCCTTGTGCGTGAATTCACACACCGCTCTCGTCCCGTGCGGGACAAGACGGGTGACGCCGCGTCAGACGGCCTGGGAGGCCACGAAGGCGCCCCGCTTCTCGACCGCCATCCGGTAGAGCCGGCCGGCCCGGTACGAGGAGCGCACCAGCGGGCCGGACATCACACCGGAGAAGCCGATCCGCTCGGCCTCCTCCTTCAGTTCCACGAACTCGTGCGGCTTCACCCAGCGCTCGACGGGGTGGTGGCGCACGGACGGGCGCAGGTACTGCGTGATGGTGACCAGCTCGCAGCCGGCGTCGTGCAGCTGCCGGAGCGCCTCGCCGACCTCCTCGCGGGTCTCGCCCATGCCGAGGATCAGGTTGGACTTGGTGACCAGACCGAAGTCACGGGCGGCGGTGATGACCTGCAGGGAGCGCTCGTAGCGGAAGCCGGGGCGGATCCGCTTGAAAATCCTGGGCACGGTCTCGACGTTGTGCGCGAACACCTCGGGGCGGGCGGAGAAGACCTCCGCCAGCTGCTCGGGGACGGCGTTGAAGTCGGGGGCGAGCAGCTCCACCTTGGTGCGTCCGGCCTCCCGGCCCGCCGTCTGCGCGTGGATCTGACGCACCGTCTCGGCGTACAGCCAGGCGCCGCCGTCCTCCAGGTCGTCGCGGGCGACGCCGGTGATGGTGGCGTAGTTCAGGTCCATGGTGACCACGGACTCGCCCACGCGGCGGGGCTCGTCGCGGTCGAGGGCCTCGGGCTTCCCGGTGTCGATCTGGCAGAAGTCGCAGCGCCGGGTGCACTGGTCGCCGCCGATGAGGAAGGTCGCCTCGCGGTCCTCCCAGCACTCGTAGATGTTCGGACAGCCCGCTTCCTGGCAGACCGTGTGCAGGCCCTCGCTCTTGACGAGGTTCTGCATCTTGGAGTACTCGGGGCCCATTTTCGCCCGGGTCTTGATCCACTCGGGCTTGCGCTCGATGGGGGTCTGGCTGTTGCGGACCTCCAGGCGCAGCATCTTGCGTCCGTCGGGTGCGACTGCGGACACGACCGGCTCCCTAGCGATTGATTCTTCGGCGTCCTCAAGCGTACGCCCGTTGTTCCGAAAGCCCGGCGGGGTGCCCGCCTGCCGACGACCGCCCCGCGCGGATCCCGCCCCGGCCCGGGCCGGCGCGACCGCCCACGCCGGACGGGGGCGGCTTCACGCCGCCGGTGTCCTCTCGACCTCCCGCGGCTTCGGCTCCGCGTTCCCCAGCACGTCCCGCAGGTGGCGCTCCACGACGGGCAGGACCTCGTCGATGGTCACGTCGCGGCCCAGTTCCGCGGCCAGCGAGGCAACCCCGGCGTCACGGATACCGCACGGGATGATCCGGTCGAACCACTTGTTGTCGGGGTTCACGTTGAGCGCGAAGCCGTGCATCGTGACGCCCTTGGCGACGCGGATGCCGATCGCCGCGATCTTGCGGTCCTCGCGGCGCTGGCCGGCGTTGGAGGGCGCGTACTCCGGGCCGTCGAGGCGGGGGTCGAACTCCTCGTCGTTCAGCCGGGGGTCGAAGTCCAGGGAGAGTCCGCCGAGCGCGGGGCGCCGCTCCACGGGGTCGCCGAGCACCCACACGCCGCTGCGGCCCTCGATCCGGGTGGTCTCCAGGCCGAACTCGGCGCAGGTGCGGATGAGGGCCTCCTCCAGCCGCCGGACGTGCGCGACCACGTCCACCGGGCGGGGCAGCTTCTGGATCGGGTAGCCGACGAGCTGGCCGGGGCCGTGCCAGGTGATCTTGCCGCCGCGGTCCACGTCGATGACCGGGGTGCCGTCGAGGGGGCGTTCGCCCTCCTCGGTGCGCCGGCCCGCCGTGTAGACCGGGGGGTGCTCCAGGAGGATCACGGTGTCGGGCACCTCGTCGGCGAACCGTGCCGCGTGCACCCGGCGCTGCTCGTCCCAGGCCAGCTGATAGTCCACGGCCTCGGCCCCGAAGCCCATGCGGACGAACCGCAACTCACTCACGGCAAGCGCCTCCCTAGAAGGTCGTAAGGCACGAAACGCGCCCAAGCCACTGTACGACCGTGCCGCGGGCCCCGGCCGGGGGCCGCCCCCCGGGGCCCGCCCCGGTCGCCCGCGGTTCGTCCCCGGTCGCCGTCCGGGGCGCTCGTCGGCCGCCCGTCAGCCTCAGGACAATCCTCACACGATCGGATGAATGCCGGTCGATCCCCGCGATCGGGCGTTCACTCTCCGCTACATTCGCGCCGTCCAGAAGGCCATAAGGGCTGCTCACAGGCAATCCGGGCACATCGTTCACCGGAAGGCAGGAGACCGCACCGCAGATGACGGAACGACCCGCGCAGCGCACCCCCAACCGACAGCTCGCCGCGCTCATCGCAGAAGCGGGGTTCTCCAACGCGGGACTCGCCCGTCGCGTGGACCAGCTCGGTCTGGAACACGGGCTCGACCTGAGATACGACAAGACCTCCGTCACCCGCTGGCTGCGCGGACAGCAGCCGAGGGGCACCACCCCGGCGCTGATCGCCGAGGTCTTCACCCGGCGCCTGGGCCGCCGTCTCACCGCCCAGGACCTGGGCCTGGACGCCTGCGCGCCGGTCTACGCCGGCCTGGAGTTCGCCGCCTCTCCCGAGGAGGCCGTGGACATCGTCAGCGGGCTGTGGCGCAAGGACTCCGGCAGCCACGCCGAGCTGCGCAAGATCGCCTTCACCTCGGCGGGGCTGGTCGTGCCGAGCCGGGACTGGCTCATCGGGCGCGCCGACGAGAAGGTGGCCCGCGCGGAGCCGCCGCCGCGGGTCCCCGCCCAGAGCCGTCCGTCGCCCCGCCTCCCGGGTCCGGCCGAACTCGCCGCCCGCCGGCGCGGCGCGGCCGAACGGGGCCCCGGCCACCGCGTCACCGGCGGTGACGTCGCCGCGCTGCGCTCGGTCGGCGAGCTGTTCCGCACCCTCGACGACGCCTACGGCGGCGGTCACGCCCGCCAGGCCCTGGTGCGCTACCTGGAGCACGAGTGCGAGCCGATGCTGCGCGGCACCTACGGCGAGCAGACCGGGCGCCGGCTGTTCGCGGCCGCCGCCGAGCTGACCCGGCTGGCCGGCTGGACGTCGTACGACATCGCCGCGCACGGGCTCGCGCAGCGCTACTTCGTGCAGGCGCTGCGGCTGGCGCAGGCGGCGGGGGACCGGCCCTACGGCGCCTACGTCCTGGTCACCATGAGCCGGCAGGCCGTCTACCTCGGTCACGGCCGGGAGGCCGTGCAGCTCGCGCGGGTCGCCCAGCAGGGCGCGGGCGGCTCCGCCCCGCCGGCCGTGCAGGCGCTGCTGCACGCCGCCGAGGCGCGCGGGCACGCGGTGCTCGGCGAGGTGCGGGCCTGCACGGCCGCGCTGGTACGCGCCGAGCGCGCCCTGGAGAGCGCCCGGCCGCCCGGCGACGAGGTCCCGCCCTGGGCGCGCTTCTTCGACGAGGCGCAGCTCGCCGACGAGTTCGGGCACTGCCACCGGGACCTCCAGCAGTTCCGCGCCGCCGCCCAGCACGCGGAGCGCTCCCTGCAACTGCGGGCCCCGGGCTACGCCCGCAGCCGGCTGTTCTGCCGGGTGGTGCTGGCCACCGCCCGCCTCGGCCTCGGCGAACTCGACCAGGCCTGCCAGCTGGCGGCCGAGGCGGCTGCCCAGGCGGCGGAGATGCGCTCGGTGCGGGCGGTGGAGTACGTCCGGGACTTCGAACGCCGGCTGGAGCCCTACCGCGACGCGGCCCCGGTACGCACGTACCGGGACAAGGTCGCGACCTACGCCTGACGCCTGCGGCACGGCGGCCCGGGCCCGCCGTGCCGCCGCGGGCCGCCGTGCCGCCCGGGGCTGCACGGGAGGGCACGGGAGGGCACGGGAGGGCGCGGCGGCACCCCGCAGACGCCGGACCGCGCGGCCCGCTCCCCACCCGGGGCGGGGTCAGGCCGCGCGAGCCGTCGGCACCGGGTCCGCCGTGTGCAGCGGACGGTCCACGCCCAGGTCCGCCAGGATCGCCGCCGAGGCCCGGTGAGCCGAGTGCAGGGCCCCCTGGACCGTCCCGGTGTCGCGGTGGTCGCCGCAGACGTACAGGCCCGCCAGCAGGCGCACCGCGCGGCGCAGGTCGTGCGGCGGGCGCATGGCGGGAACCGCCTCCGCGGTGTGGTGCACGGCCAGCGTCTCCCAGCGGGCCGTCGGCATGCCGTAGAGCCGGGCCAGGTGCCTGCGCACGGCGGTGTCGATCTCCGGCTCGGGCGGGCCCAGGACCGTCGACGTCACCAGGACGCGCCCGCCCGGGGCGCGGGACGGGTCGACCTCGCTGACGACCGCCGTGTGCGCGACCGGGCCGCCCCGGTCGGCGTCCAGCAGCAGCGAGGCGCCGGTCGCCGGGGGTTCGTCGGTGGTGTGGTGCAGCACCGTCACCGGGTGGAAGTCCGGCACGCGCAGGCCGGGCAGCAGTTCGGCGGCGGCGCGCGCCCCGGTCGCGATCAGCACCGCGCCGCACCGGAACTCGCCGTGCTCGGCGGTGGTCACCGAGGTCGTCGACACGGAGGTGACCCGCACGCCCGTGCGCACCGTGCCCGGCGGCAGGGTCCGCGCCAGCTCCCGCGGCAGCGCCTCGGCGCCGCCCTCCGGCAGACACAGCCGCCCGCTCGCGAACGCCCGCAGCGCGAGGTCCGCGCACCGGCTGGACGTGGTGAGATCGGGGTCGCACAGCAGGGCGGCGAGCAGCGGACGGAGAAAGCCGTCGATGGTGCGGGCGGGCAGCCCCCGGGCCACCAGCGCCTCGGCCGCCGGCATCTCGGGCCGGGCCAGCAGCCGTTCCACGGGCGTGCCCGCGAGCTTGCCGAACGCGGCGCCCAGCCGGGCCTGGTCGACCGCCGTGCCCAGCGGAGCGCCGGTACGGCTGCGGGGCACGGAGACCTGCCGTCCCGGCACGGCCACCGGCCTCCTGGGACCGGCCCCCGGCCGTGGGGCGCTCGTCAGAGCGCGCACCGCGTGCAGCGCGCCCCTCGCGCTCCGCGCCCCTCGAACGCCTCCCGCGCCCGCGCGGTGGTGCCGCCCGCCGCTGTGCAGCAGGACGCCGGGGGCGAACGGACTCAGCACGAGGCCGTCGAGACCCGGCGTCAGCCGTAGTTCGGGGTACGCCGTGGACAGCAGCCGTCCGACGCGGTCGAGCCGGAAGCCGTCGGCCTGCTCGGTCGCCATGCGGCCGCCCACCTCGTGGGCGGCCTCCAGGACCACGGTGGTGACTCCTGCGCTGGTCAGTCGTCGCGCCGCGGAGAGTCCGGCGACCCCGGCCCCCACGACGACGACGTCCGCCTGGTACGTGGGCTCAAGCACGTGCCCCTCCTCGAGGTTGAGCGGGCGCTGGAGACGTCATGCCCTCAACAGGCCCCAGGGATAGCCGAGTTCCGGTCGAGGTTAGGGCCGTGACCGGTCATCGGGTCAGTCGCGCATGGACAGAGCACGGGCGCACGACGGTCGCATACATGCACCGGATGGGCACGATGTGGTAGCAGGGAGCCCAGTTCCGTACGCATCACGCCCACGCACACTCACAGCGCCGCCCTGACCGCCCCCTCGATCCGGGGGAAGGCGAACCGGAAGCCCGATTCCAGCAGCCGCGCCGGCACCACCCGGGCGCTGCCCAGCACGTCCCCGGCCATCTCCCCGAGCACCGTCCGCAGCACGGGCGCCGGCACCGCGAAGACCGCCGGCCGGTGCAGCACGCGGGCCATCGCCTCGGTGATCTCACGGTTGGTCACCGGGTACGGGGCCGTCAGGTTGAACGGTCCCGACAGCCCCTCGGTGTCCAGGAGATGGCGCAGCGCGGCCACCTCGTCGTGCAGCGCGATGAACGACCAGTACTGGCGCCCGTCCCCCAGCCGCCCGCCCAGCCCCGCCCGGAACAGCGGGAAGAGCCTGCCCCACGCCCCGCCCCCGCGGGCCACCACCAGCCCGGTCCGCGCGAAGACGGTCCGTACGCCCGCCTCCCGCGCCGGTGCCGCGGCGGCCTCCCACTCCACGCACAGCCGCGGCAGGAAGCCCGCGCCCGGCGGCGCGTCCTCGTCCACCGTCCGGTCACCGGTCTCGCCGTAGTAGCCGGTCGCGCTGCCGTTCAGGAGGACACGGGGCCGCACGTCCCGCGGCAGCGCGGCGACGGCCTCGGCGAGCGCGGTCGTGCCCCGCACCCGGCTGGCCCTGATCCGCCCCTTGTACGCGGCCGTCCAGCGGTGGTCGCCGACCCCGGCCCCCGCCAGGTTCACGACGGCGTCGCACCCGGCGAGCCCCTCCGCGTCCACCGACCCCCGCTCCGGATCCCACTGCACCTCGTCCGCCGCCCGGGGCGCACCCCGCACCAGCCGGACCACCTCGTGCCCGTCCGCCGCCAGGGACCGCGCCAGGGCGCCACCGATGAGCCCGGACGCACCGGCCACCGCGATTCGGGAACGTTCCATGGCGTCCATCCTGCCCCTCGGGGCCCGGAAATCACGGCTGGAACGCCACGACCCGGCCGTACAGTGGCCCCCATGCCCGAGCCGCTCATACGCATCGCCCGCCCCGACGACGAAGGGGAGCTGGCCCTGCTGGACCGCGCGACCTGGTCACCCCTGCACGCCGTGACCCCGCCGCCGCGGCCGCCGTACGACTCCTTCTTCGGCGAGCGCTCCGGGCCCCGTGACCACCGCGTCGCCGAGTACGGGGGCCGGCTGGTGGGCTACGTCCGCCTCGGCTTCCCCACCGCGCTCGCCGCCAACCGGCACGTACGGCAGATCCAGGGCCTCGCCGTCGCCGAGGAGGCGCGCGGCCTGGGCGTGGGCCGGGCCCTGGTGCGGGCCGCCGTCGCGGAGGCGCGGGAGCGCGGCGCCCGCCGGATCACCCTGCGCGTGCTCGGCCACAACACCCCCGCCCGGGCGCTGTACGCGTCCGAGGGCTTCGTCGTGGAGGGCGTCCAGCCGGGCGAGTTCCTCCTCGACGGCGAGTACGCCGACGACGTCCTGATGGGCCGGTCCCTGGTCTGACCGGCCCGTCGCTACGAGGTCACCAGCTCCCCCGGTTCCACCGGCGCCGTCGCCCGCGCCGCGCGCTCGGCGTCGTCCGCCACCTCGGCCGCCGTGAGCACGTAACCGGTCCCGGCGTCCGACGCGGAGCGGGCGAAGACCACCCCGTACACCCGGCCGTCGGGGGTCAGCAGCGGGCCGCCGGAGTTGCCGGGGCGGACGGTGGAGCGGATCGAGTAGACCTCCCGGACGACCGTCTCGTCGTTGTAGATGTCCTGCCCCCCGGCCCGCACCCGGCTCGCCACCGTGGCCGCCCGCAGATCGAGGCCGCCGTCCTGCGGATAGCCCGCGACGACCGCCGGGTCGCCGCGCGCCGCGTCGCCGGCGAACCGCAGCACGGGCGCCCGCAGGTCCGGCACGTACAGCACGGCCACGTCCCCGCGCGGGTCGAACAGCACCACCCGCGCCTCGTACGTCCGCCCGGCCCCGCCCACGCGCACGGTCGGCTCGCCGATGCCGGCCACCACATGGGCGTTGGTCATCACGCGCTCCCGCGCGTACACGAAGCCGCTGCCCTCGCGGCCCTGGACGCCCGCGACCCCCTCGACCTTCACCGTGCTCCGCCGGGCGGCCTGGGCCGCCGCCTCCGTGACACCGTCCCCGGACGGCCCGGCGGCCCGGGCCGCCGGCCCGTTCTCGAACGGGTCGTGGACCTGCGGGAAACCCGCCTCGGTCAGCGCCGGGGCGGCCCGCGGGAACCAGCCCGGCGTGGTCCCCGGCACCGTGTCCTGCACCGCGCCCAGCAGCCGGGAGTCCCGGATCGCCGACGTCACCGGCGGGGACGAGGAGGCGCCCGGCACGCTCGCCGCCGCCCACGCCACGATCAGCACCGCGACCGCGCTGGCCACCGCCCCGGCGGTCCCGTCCGCCGCCCGCGGCGGCCCCCGGTCCAGCTTCCGCCGCAGCCGCAGCGCCGGCCGCCCCGCCGGCCCGTGGCCGGCCACCGCCGGCAGCAGCACCGCGACCACGGCCGTCACCGTCGCCCGGGTCGTCCCCGGCGTCACCAGGTCCCTCACCCACGGCAGGAGCCACACGCCGACGGCCGCACCGCCCGCGAAACCGGCCGGCGAGACACAGCAGGCCAGCAGCCCGCGCCGGTGACCGGACGCCGCGTGGGCCAGGACGACCAGCGGCAGCAGGATGTCGAGCAGGTCCACGGACGCCGCCTTCCTCCCGGGCCCACCGGCCCGTCGGCACGGACAGGAGGGGCCCGGTGACCAGCCACGCGCGCGACGGCCGCCCGAATGCGGCCACGCGCCCGTGCACCGGGGAAACACCGCGGACCGCGACGATGGTTCCACCGGGTGGCACAGCACCTCTCGCGGGCCGGGCGGACCCGCCCCACAGTGGGACCATGCGTGTCCTCAGGAGACCGCGCGGAGCGCGGAAGCGCCACTCCCCCCGGATACCCGGCGGGCCCGGCACCCCGGGGCTGCCCGGCGCCGCCACGTCCTCGCTCGGCTGTCTGCCGGGCCTGGCCGCCGCCGTCGCCCTGGTGCTGTGCGCGTACGGCGTCGAACACGCCGCCGAGTCCGCCCGCCCCGCCGCGCGGACCGCGGCCCCCCACCGGGCGCCCCGGCCGGCCGTCGTGCCGCGCGCGGTCTGGCTGGGCGACGGCGCCCGCGAGCAGCCGCCCCCGCGCTACGACGACGAGGTCGTCGCCGTCTTCGTCCACCACACCGACTCGCCCAACGACTACGACTGCGCGGACGCGCCCGGCATCATCCGGAGCCTGTACGAGGGACAGATCCTCGGCCGCGACTGGGACGACCTCGGCTACAACTTCGTCGTCGACCGCTGCGGCACCGTCTACGAGGGCCGCGCGGGCGGCGTCGACCGGCCCGTCACCGGCGCCCACACCCAGGGCTTCAACCACCGCACCACCGGGATCGCCGCCCTCGGCACCTTCACCGAGGGCGCGCACGTGCCGCCCGAGATGCTGCACTCCATCGCCGCGCTGGCCGCCTGGAAGCTCGGCACGTCCGGCACCGACCCGCGCGCGGACGTCCGGCTGGTCTCCAGCAACGGCGGCAGCCGCTACGCGGCCGGCACCACCGCCACGCTGCCCGCGCTCGCGGGTCACACCGACGGCTACATGACCGACTGCCCGGGCGCCGCCCTGCAGGCCCGCCTCCCGGACATCAGGACCCTCGCGGCCCGCCTCCAGGGCCGCGAGACACGGGGCGACAGCCGGAACGCCCTGCGAACGGCCCACGGAACGAAGCGCGGAGCCGGTGAGTGACAGCCTCGGACGAAGCACCACCTGGACGCAGGCCCTGCGCCGTCCCCGGGCGGCCCCGTGCGCCGCCGCGGCCGTCGTCCAGGGCCCGGCCGCGCACACCGCCTCCGCCCTGACGCGGGCCAACGCCGCCCCCCGCCCTGACGCGGGCCAACGCCGCCCCCCGCCCCACGCACCGGGCGCGCACCGGCGCCCGTGAACCGGCGGGGCGCCCCTGCGGCCCGGTTGCGGAAAGCAGGGCGCGAGCCCTCGCGGCTCAGCCGCGGAACCGCTCCCACAGCCGCGGGTAGCGTTCCGCGAGCAGCGCCTCGTTCTCGAAGTCGAGGGGCGTGCCCTCCGGCTCCGCCGGGGCCGGCGGCAGCTCGAGGTCGGGCGCCACCGTGCCGGTGAGCTGCTCGTAGGCCTCGTCCGCCGCGTAACCGAGGTCCTCGCCGTCGCCGTCGATCTCCTCGTCGAAGTCCTCCAGCAGACCGGCGAGCGCGTCCGGGTCGTGCAGGGCGCCCTCGAACACCTCCCGGCCCTGGCCGATCAGCCAGCACCGGAAGAAGTCGAACGCGTCGTCGCTCGCCCCGTCGAGGAGCACCCACGCGGCGCCCCACAGATCCCAGTGGTAGGCGCGGTGGTAGCGGGACTCGAAGTGACGGGCGAAGTCCAGGACCGCCTCCGGGTCCAGCCGCAGGAGCCGCTCCACGAGCAGGTCGGCCTGCTCCTCCGGATCGCCCTCGGCGTCCTCCCGGGCGGCGTCCACCAGCTGCCAGAACTCCGTCTCGTCCATCACGCGTCCAGCATCGGTCCTGGGGCCGGGCGACGCACCCGGAGTGCGCGCACTACCGCGGCCGGTACAGCTCCGCCAGCCGCGCCGCCTGAGCGGCGAACCGCTCCCGCAGGCCCGGCGGCGCCAGCACCTCCACCTCCGCCCCCAGCGCGGTCAGCTGCGTATGGGCGACCTCCTCGGACTCCACCGGCAGGGTCACCGTCACCCGCCCCGCGGCGTCGGGCCCGTCCGCCCCGGCCAGCGCCTCCCGCGCCGACAGCGGATCCACGGTGTGCGCGAGCCGGCGCGCGCCCTCCGCCGTCAGCCGCACCACGACCTCCGTCCGCAGGAGGGACCGCGCGAACTGCTCCGCCCGCTCCTCCCAGAACGCGGGCAGATCGAACTCCGCCGCCCGCTCGAAGCGCTCCTCGCCCGCCTCCACCGCCGTGAACCGGTCGATCCGGTACACCCGGAGGGACCCGCGCCCCGTCACCCGCGCGCACAGGTACCAGACGCCCGCCTTGAGCACGAGCCCGTACGGCTCCAGCTCCCGCTCCACGTCGGTGTCGTCACGCCGGTAGCGGGCGGTGATCCGCCGGTCGTCCCAGACCGCGTCCGCGACGGCGGGCAGCAGCTCGGGCGTCTCCGGCTCGCGGAACCAGTTCGGGGCGTCCAGGTGGAAGCGCTGCGCGGCCGTCCGGGAGGCGTCCCGCAGGGACGGCAGCAGCGCCGCCGACACCTTCAGCCGGGCCGCCGAGGCGGCGTCCTCGAGCCCCATCTCGCGCAGCGCCCCCGGTACCCCGGACAGGAACAGCGCCTCCGCCTCGCCCCGGGCCAGCCCCGTCAG
This sequence comes from Streptomyces sp. NPDC016640, assembly GCF_043076215.1. Classification (NCBI taxonomy): domain Bacteria; kingdom Bacillati; phylum Actinomycetota; class Actinomycetes; order Kitasatosporales; family Streptomycetaceae; genus Streptomyces; species Streptomyces sp. NPDC016640. Next base: position 262,717 of record NZ_JBIBRG010000005.1, on the reverse strand, counting down.
CCGGGTCCGGTAGCCGCCGACCAGCCGGTAGCCGCCGATCCGCCCCCGGTCGGCGTGGACCGGCACCCCGGCCTCCGACAGCGCCTGCGCGTCCCGGGTGACGGTCCGCTCCGACACCTCCAGCTCCCGCGCCAGCTCGGCGGCGGTCATGGAGGGCCGGGACTGGAGCAGCAGGACCATTTTGATCAACCGGGCGGCACGCATGGGCCCATCATGCAAGAGGCCCCCGCCGGGGCGGGGGCCTCCTCCACGGTCAGGCCGTCACAGGCCGTACTTCCCGCGCGCTTCCTTCACGGCCGCCGCCCGCACCTCACCGCGCCGGGCGAGCTGGGCCAGGGCCGCCACGACGATGGACTCGGCGTCCACGCCGAAGTGGCGGCGGGCCGCGTCACGGGTGTCCGACAGGCCGAAGCCGTCGGCGCCCAGCGACGTGTAGTCCTGCTCGACCCACTGCGCGATCTGGTCCGGGACCTGCCGCATGTAGTCGGACACCGCCAGCACCGGGCCCTCGGCGCCCTGCAGCGCCTGCCGGACGAACGGCACCCGCTCCTCGCCGCGCAGCAGCGCCTCGTCGGCCTCCATGGCGTCCCGGCGCAGCTCCGTCCACGAGGTGGCGGACCACACGTCGGCTGCCACGCCCCACTCCTCGCAGAGCATCCGCTGCGCCTTCAGCGCCCAGTGGATCGCCGTACCGGAGCCGAGGAGCTGGATCCGCGGGGCGTCGGCGACCGGGGACAGGCCGGCCGTCTCCGCCGTGTTGAAGCGGTACAGGCCCTTGACGATGCCCTGGTCGATGCCGGCCACCGACGGCTTGGCGGGCTGCGGCAGCGGCTCGTTGTAGACCGTCAGGTAGTAGAAGACGTTCTGGTCCTCGCCGGGCAGGGCCTCGCCGAACATCCGGCGCAGACCCTCCTTGACGATGACGCCGATCTCGTACGCGAAGGCCGGGTCGTACGTCAGCGCCGCCGGGTTGGTCGCCGCGATGACCGGCGAGTGGCCGTCGGCGTGCTGCAGGCCCTCGCCCGTCAGGGTCGTCCGGCCGGCCGTGGCGCCGACCAGGAAGCCGCGGCCGAGCTGGTCGCCGAGCTGCCACATCTGGTCGCCGGTGCGCTGCCAGCCGAACATCGAGTAGTAGATGTAGAACGGGATCATCGTCTCGCCGTGCGTCGCGTACGACGTCGAGGCGGCGATGAACTCGGCCATGGCGCCGGCCTCGGTGATCCCCTCGTTGAGGATCTGCCCGTTCTTGGCTTCCTTGTAGTACATCAGCTGGTCGCGGTCGACCGGCTCGTACGTCTGGCCCATCGGCGAGTAGATGCCCAGGGACGGGAAGAGGCTCTCCATGCCGAAGGTGCGCGCCTCGTCGGGGACGATCGGCACCCAGCGCTTTCCGGTCTCCTTGTCGCGGACCAGGTCCTTGACCAGGCGGACGAAGGCCATGGTGGTGGCCACGTTCTGCGAGCCGGAGCCCTTGTCGAAGGCGGCGAACGCCTTGTCGGCGGGCTGGGGCAGCGGCGCGACCGGGTGGACGCGGCGGGCCGGGGCCGGACCGCCGAGGGCGGCGCGGCGCTCCTGGAGGTAGCGGACCTCGGGGGAGCCGGCGCCCGGGTGGGCGTAGGGCACCACGCCGTCGACGAAGTCGCTGTCCCTGACCGGCAGGCCGAGGCGGTCGCGCATCGCCTTGAACTCGTCCACCGTCAGCTTCTTCATCTGGTGGTTGGCGTTCTTCGAGGCGAAGCCCTCACCGAGGGTGTGGCCCTTGACCGTCTGCGCCAGGATCACGGTCGGCGCGCCCTTGTGGGCGAGCGCCGCCTTGTACGCGGCGTAGACCTTGCGGGCCTCGTGGCCGCCGCGCGAGACGTGGAAGCACTCGAGGATCTTGTCGTCGCTCAGCAGCTTCGCCATCTCGGCGAGCGCCGGGTCCTTGCCGAAGAAGTCCTCGCGGATGTAGGCGGCGTCGCGCGTCTGGTACGTCTGCACCTGGGCGTCGGGCACCTCGCGCAGCCGGCGGACCAGCGCGCCCGTGGTGTCGAGCTGGAACAGCTCGTCCCACGCCGTGCCCCACAGGGTCTTGACGACGTTCCAGCCGGCGCCGCGGAACTGGGCCTCCAGCTCCTGCACGATCTTGAAGTTGGCGCGGACCGGTCCGTCCAGACGCTGCAGGTTGCAGTTGACGACGAAGGTGAGGTTGTCCAGCTGCTCGCGGGAGGCGAGGGTGAGCGCGCTCGTCGACTCGGGCTCGTCCATCTCGCCGTCGCCGAGGAACGCCCAGACGTGCGACTCGGCGACGTCCTTGATGCCGCGGCTGGTCAGATAGCGGTTGAAGCGCGCCTGGTAGATCGCGGAGATCGGCCCCAGGCCCATGGAGACGGTCGGGAACTCCCACAGCCAGGGCAGCCGCCGCGGGTGCGGGTACGACGGCAGGCCGTTGCCGCCGGCCTCGCGGCGGAAGTTGTCGAGCTGCTCCTCGCCGATCCGGCCGTCGAGGAAGGCGCGGGCGTAGATGCCGGGGGAGGCGTGGCCCTGGATGTAGAGCTGGTCGCCGGAGCCGTCGCGCTCCTTGCCGCGGAAGAAGTGGTTGAAGCCGGTCTCGTAGAGCCAGGCGGCGGAGGCGAAGGTGGCGATGTGGCCGCCGACGCCGTACTTGCTGCCGCGGGTCACCATGGCCGCCGCGTTCCAGCGGTTCCAGGCGGTGATCCGCTGCTCCATCTCCTCGTCGCCGTCCACGGCCGGTTCGGCGGAGGTGGGGATGGTGTTGACGTAGTCGGTCTCGAGGAGCTTCGGCAGCGCGATGCCGGCGCCCTCGGCGCGCTCCAGCGTGCGGCGCATCAGGTACGCGGCACGGTGCGGCCCGGCCGCCTCGGTGACGGCGTCCAGGGAGGCCTGCCACTCGGCGGTCTCCTCGGGGTCGCGGTCCGGGAGCTGGTCGAGCTCGCTCGGCTGGATGGCGTTGGGGTCGGTCATGTCGCCGCCTTCCTCAGTCGAAGGGGGTTCCCTCATCGGTAAGGGTTCGGGGTGCCCTTGGTCTTTGGCAGGACAGGGCGAGGGCTCGGGTGCGAGCCCGCTGGCGACTGTAACCCCCTGATCGATGATCGATCAAAGGGTTGAGGGGGAAAATCTCTTGATCACGAGAAAGTAGGCACGGCGTGCCTCCGGCGGTGGCACCGGGTGACGTTCGCTTCGAGGGTTTGCGCAGGTGAGAGGGGGTGTCCCCGCCGGCCCCCGGGTGCGCCGGAGAGCCCGGTGCGACGGCTGTGGAGCGGGTGCGACCGCTTCAGGGGCGGGGGAGCCGCGCGAAGGGGTCCGGGGCGAAGTCCCCAGGGACGGGAAGGGGCCCCGGGGGCGAAACACCCTCTACGCCCGCGGCGCGCACCCCAGCACATGGGACTTGACCAGGTCCGCGATCCGCGGATCGCGCCGCCGGAACGCCGCCACCAGCTCCTCGTGCTCCTCCGCGTACGACTGCTGCACCGTCCCCAGCCACCGTATCGACAGTGCCGTGAACACCTCGATCCCCAGCCCTTCCCAGGTGTGCAGCAGCACGGAGTTCCCCGCCGCCCGCACCAGCTCCCGGTGAAAGGCCACGGTGTGCCGCACCTGCCCCGTCCCGTCGGCCAGCCGGTCCGCCTCGTACAGCGCCGCGACATGCGGCTCCAGCGCCGAGCAGTCCTCCGCCAGCCGCCCCGCCGCCAGCTCCGCGGCGATCGCCTCCAGACCGGCCCGGACCGGGTAGCTCTCCTCCAGGTCGGCGGCCGTCAGATTCCGCACCCGCACGCCCTTGTTGGGCGCCGACTCGATCAGCCGCAGCGACTCCAGCTCGCGCAGCGCCTCCCGCACCGGCGTCTGGCTGACCTCCAGCTCGGTCGCGATCCGCCGCTCCACGATCCGCTCGCCCGGCTTCCAGCGTCCGCTGATGATCCCTTCCAGGATGTGCTCGCGGATCTGTTCGCGCAGCGAGTGGACGACGGGCGCGGTCATGAGGGCTCTCCTTAGGGAGGGGCCCACGGGACCCCGGGGGGCGCTGACGCTTAGACAATACGGCCGCGAGAGCGCGCGGGAAGGGCGCGCGGGGGCGCTTTCGCCCAGGTGAGACGAGACTTACACGCTCCATACGCCGGGAACACGGCGGTGCCCCCGCCCGGAAGCTTCCGGACGGGGGCACCGTGGGGCCGTGTCAGCGACCGCGGGTCACAGGCCGAGCTCGACCTCGAACTCGCCGGCCTCCAGGATCGCCTTGACCGCCGTCAGGTAACGGGCCGCGTCGGCACCGTCCACCAGGCGGTGGTCGTAGGAGAGGGTCAGGTAGGTCATGTCGCGGACGCCGATGACCGTGCCCTCCTCGGTCTCGATGACGGCCGGACGCTTGACCGTGGCACCGATGCCGAGGATCGCGACCTGGCCCGGCGGCACGATGATCGTGTCGAAGAGCGCGCCGCGCGACCCGGTGTTGGAGATGGTGAAGCTCGCGCCGGACAGCTCGTCGGGCGTGATCTTGCCGGCGCGGACCTTGCCCGCCAGCTCGGCCGTCGCCTTGGCGATACCGGCGAGGTTGAGGTCACCGGCGTTCTTGATGACCGGGGTCATCAGGCCCTTCTCGGAGTCCACCGCGATACCGACGTGCTCGGTGTCGAAGTAGGTGATGGTCCCCTCGGCCTCGTTGATCCTGGCGTTGATGGGCGCGTGCGCCTTCAGCGCCTGGGCCGCGGCCTTGACGAAGAACGGCATCGGCGAGAGCTTGACGCCCTCACGCGCCGCGAACGCGTCCTTGGCGCGGGCGCGCAGCTTCATCAGACGGGTGACGTCGACCTCGACGACCGACGACAGCTGGGCCTGCTCGCGCAGGGCCTTGACCATGTTGTCGCCGATGACCTTGCGGATCCGCGGCATCTTCACGGTCTGGCCGCGCAGCGGGGACGCCTCCAGGACCGGGGCCTTCCTCGCGGCCGGCGCGGTGGCGGCGGCAGGCGCCGGGGCGGCGGCCTTCGCGGCCTCGGCGGCGGCGAGCACGTCCTGCTTGCGGATGCGGCCGCCGACGCCGGTGCCCTTGACGGTGGACAGGTCGACGCCGTTCTCGGCGGCGAGCTTGCGCACCAGCGGGGTGACGTAGGCGCCCTCGTCCGTGGCCTGGGCGGCGGCCGGAGCCTGGGCGGCGGCCGGGGCCGGAGCGGCCGGCGCCGGCTCGGGAGCCGGGGCGACCTGCTGCTGCGGAGCCGGAGCCGGAGCCGGAGCCGGAGGCGCCTGCGGGGCGGGGGCGGCCGGTGCCTGCGGGGCGGCCGGGGCGGGGGCGGCCGGAGCAGGCGCCGGGGCGGCCTGCTGCGGCTCCGGTGCGGGCTCGGGCTGCGCCGGGGCCTCGGGGGCGGCCGGGGCGGGGGCGGCGGCCGGAGCGGCACCGGCCTCGCCGATGACGGCGAGCCTGGCGCCGACCTCGGCCGTCTCGTCCTCGCCGACCACGATCTCCAGCAGGGTGCCGGAGGTGGGGGCGGGGATCTCGGTGTCGACCTTGTCCGTCGACACCTCCAGCAGCGGCTCGTCGGCCTCGACGGTGTCACCGACCGACTTCAGCCAGCGGGTGACGGTGCCCTCGGTGACGGACTCGCCGAGCGCGGGCAGGACCACGTCCGTGCCCTCGGCGCTGCCGCCGCCGGCCGCGGCCTCGGCGGTGGGCGCCGGAGCCGGAGCGGCCTGCTCGGTGGAGGGCTCGGCCTGCGGCTGCGGCTCGGGAGCCGGCGGGGCGGCCTGCTCGGCGGGCGCCTGCTCGGCGGGCGCCTGCTCGGCGGCCGGGGCGGCGGCGGGGGCGCCGCTGCCGTCGTCGATCAGGGCCAGCTCGGCGCCGACCTCGACCGTCTCGTCCTCGGCGACCTTGATGGAGGACAGCACGCCGGAGGCGGGAGCGGGGATCTCGGTGTCGACCTTGTCGGTGGAGACCTCGAGCAGCGGCTCGTCGGCCTCGACGCGCTCGCCCTCGGCCTTCAGCCAGCGGGTGACAGTGCCCTCGGTGACGCTCTCGCCGAGCGCCGGAAGGGTTACGGAAACCGGCATGGTTTCGGTTGCTCCTTTAAAAGTGCGGAAGTCTGGTCGTCGCGCCCGATGGACTGGGGGCGTCAGTCGTGGGCGTGGAGGGGCTTTCCGGCCAGGGCCAGGTGGGCCTCGCCGAGCGCCTCGTTCTGGGTCGGGTGGGCGTGGACGAGCTGGGCGACCTCGGCCGGCAGCGCCTCCCAGTTGTAGATCAGCTGGGCCTCGCCGACCTGCTCGCCCATGCGGTCGCCGACCATGTGGACGCCGACGACGGCACCGTCCTTGACCTGGACGAGCTTGATCTCGCCCGCGGTCTTGAGGATCTTGCTCCTGCCGTTGCCCGCCAGGTTGTACTTCAGAGCGACGACCTTGTCCGCACCGTAGATCTCCTTGGCCTTGGCCTCGGTGATGCCGACGGAGGCGACCTCGGGCTGGCAGTACGTCACCCGCGGGACACCGTCGTAGTCGATCGGGACGGTCTTCAGACCGGCCAGGCGCTCCGCCACCAGCATGCCCTCGGCGAAGCCGACGTGCGCGAGCTGGAGGGTCGGGACCAGGTCACCGACGGCGGAGATGGTGGGGACGTTGGTGCGCATGTACTCGTCGACCAGGACGAAGCCGCGGTCCATGGCGACCCCGGCCTCCTCGTAGCCCAGGCCCTGGGAGACCGGGCCGCGGCCGATGGCGACGAGCAGGACCTCGGCCTCGAACTCCTTGCCGTCCGCCAGGGTGACCTTGACACCGTCCTGGGTGTACTCGGCCTTCTGGAAGAACGTGCCCAGGTTGAACTTGATGCCGCGCTTGCGGTAGGCGCGCTCGAGGAGCTTCGAGGAGTTCTCGTCCTCGGCCGGCACGAGGTGCTTCAGGCCCTCGATGATCGTGACGTCGGTGCCGAAGGACTTCCACGCGGAGGCGAACTCGACGCCGATGACACCGCCGCCCAGGATGATCGCTGACTTCGGCACGCGGTCCAGGACCAGGGCGTGGTCGGAGGAGATGATGCGGTCGCCGTCGATCTCCAGGCCCGGCAGCGACTTCGGCACGGAGCCGGTCGCCAGCAGGACGTGGCGGCCCTGGATCCGCTGGCCGTTCACGTCGACGGAGGTGGGGGAGGAGAGCCGGCCCTCACCCTCGACGTAGGTCACCTTGCGGGAGGCGATCAGCCCCTGCAGGCCTTTGTACAGGCCGGAGACGACGTCGTCCTTGTACTTGTGGACGGCCGGTACGTCGATGCCCTCGAAGGTGGCCTTCACACCGAACTGCTCGCTCTCGCGGGCCTGGTCGGCGATCTCGCCCGCGTGCAGCAGGGCCTTGGTGGGGATGCATCCCCGGTGCAGGCAGGTACCGCCGACCTTGTCCTTCTCGATCAGGGCGACGTCCAGGCCCAGCTGAGCCCCGCGCAGGGCCGCGGCGTAACCACCGCTGCCACCGCCGAGGATCACTAGGTCGAAAACGGTGCTGGCGTCGTTCGCCACGTCACGTCCTCCATGCATGTGCGCCACGCCGGTCTCCAGTGACCGGTCGGCGGCTGGTGTGCGGCCGCTTCTTGCCTCGGCCCTTCGGTGGGGGCCCTGTCCTGCCGAGCCCCATCTTCGCACTTGTCGACGCCGAACGAGACGCCGGGCCGTGGTGTGAGACGTCCCACGTTCACGTGCCGGGGGCGGCGGGGCGGCCCGCCGGGGCGCCGGGGACCGCGCGGCCGACCGCACCCCGGTCCGCGGGCGCCGCGTGACGGACCGGACCGGCGGGTGGCGGGACCCCGCGCGGGGTCCCGCCACCCGGGAGACGATCAGACCAGGTCGCCGGCGGCGGCCCGCTCCGCGAGCCGGACCAGGGTCCGCACCGCCGAACCCGTGCCGCCCTTGGGCGTGTAGCCGAAGGGGCCGCCCTCGTTGAACGCCGGGCCGGCGATGTCGAGGTGGGCCCAGGTGATGCCCTCGCCGACGAACTCGCGCAGGAACAGGCCGGCGACCAGCCCGCCGCCCATCCGCTCGCCCATGTTGGCGATGTCGGCGGTGGCCGAGTCCATGCCCTTGCGCAGGTGCTCCGGCAGCGGCATCGGCCACGACGGCTCGCCCGCCTCCTCGGCGGCCTCGTGCACCGCGGAGCGGAACGCGTCGTCGTTGGCCATGACGCCGAAGGTGCGGCTGCCCAGTGCCAGCACCATCGCGCCGGTCAGGGTCGCGACGTCCACGATCGCGTCCGGCTTCTCCTGCGAGGCGGCCCACAGCGCGTCCGCGAGGACCAGCCGGCCCTCGGCGTCGGTGTTGAGCACCTCCACCGTCTTGCCGCTGTACATGCGCAGCACGTCACCGGGGCGGGTCGCCGAGCCGGACGGCATGTTCTCGGCCAGCGCCAGCCAGCCGGTGACGTTGACCTCCAGGCCGAGGCGGGCGGCGGCGACGACCGCGGCGAACACGGCGGCGGCACCGCTCATGTCGCACTTCATCGTCTCGTTGTGGCCGGCCGGCTTCAGCGAGATGCCGCCCGAGTCGTAGGTGATGCCCTTGCCGACCAGGGCGAGGTGCTTCTTCGCCTTGGACGAGGTGTACGACAGCTTCACCAGGCGCGGGCCCGACGCCGAGCCGGCGCCGACGCCGAGGATGCCGCCGTAGCCGCCCTTGGCCAGGGCCTTCTCGTCGAGCACCTGCACCTTGATGCCGTGCTCCTTGGCCGCCACCTGCGCGACGGCGGCGAACGCCTCGGGGTTGAGGTCGTTCGGCGGGGTGTTGACCAGGTCGCGGGCGCGGTTGAGCTCCTCGGCGACGGCGGTGGCGCGCTCGACGGCGGCCTTGAACGCCTTGTCGCGGGCCTTGCCGCCGAGCAGCAGGGCCTCGGCGAGCGGCGCCTTGCCGTTCTTGCCGCCCTTCTTGCCGTGGTCCTTGTAGGCGTCGAAGGAGTACGCGCCGAGCACCACGCCCTCGGCGACCGCGCCGGCGTCGGCGGCGTCCGTCAGCGGCAGGGCGAACCCGGCCTTCTTCGAACCGGTGAGCGCGCGGGCGGCCACGCCGGCCGCCCTGCGCAGGGCTTCGGTGCCGTAGCCGGCGCCCTTCTCGGGCTGGGCACCGAGGCCCACCGCCAGCACGAGCGGCGCCTTGAAGCCGGCCGGCGCGGGGAGCTTCGTCACCTCGCCCTCGGCACCCGACGCGCCGAGCGTCTCCAGGACGCCGGCCAGGCCGCCGTCGTACGCCTGGTCCACGGCCTCGGCGCCCGGTGCGACGACCGGGGTCCCGGACTTCGACGCGGACCCCTTGGCGACACCGATCACGATCGCGTCGGCCCGCAGGCCGGGGACCGCGGCGGTGCTGAGAGTGAGAGCAGTCACGGTGGTGAAATCTCGCTTCCGATGTGAAGTTGCTGTGGCCGATGGGTGTGGGTCGACCGGGCCCGGCAGCCGACCCTAGTCGCGATGTGCGGGTGCGGTCCCGTCGGGGCCTCCCCCGGTGCGGCGAACACTCGGGACGAGCCTACGCGCGTCGGTGCGCCGGCCCCCGCACGCGGGTGTTCACCCGCCCGTGGCACGGTGGCCGTCCCCGGGTACCCGCCGACGGGCCGTCGTACGGCGACGATCATCCTTGAGGTTCCTGTGCGCCGACCACGGCCCGCCCGATCTGGAGACCGCCCGGTGAGACGACCGCCCCTGCTTGTCACGCTGCTCGCCCTGCTGCTGACCGCCTGCGCCACCGCGCCCGGGCCCGACGCGAAGACTCCCGGCGACCGCTGGCGGCCCCGGCCCGGCACCGCCTGGCAGTGGCAGCTCAGCGGGCGCCTCGACACCTCCGTGGACGTCCCGGTCTACGACATCGACGGCTTCGACCACTCCCGGGACACCGTCGAGCGGCTGCACCGCGACGGCCGCAAGGTCATCTGCTACCTGTCCACCGGTGCCTGGGAGGACTTCCGCCCGGACGCCGGCGACTTCCCGAAGTCGGTGATCGGCCGGGGGAACGGCTGGGAGGGCGAGCGCTGGCTCGACATCCGCCGCACCGACGTCCTGGAGCCGATCATGGCCGAGCGCATCGACATGTGCCGCGACAAGGGGTTCGACGCGGTGGAGCCGGACAACATGGACGGCTACCGCAACCGCACCGGCTTCCCGCTCACCGCCGGCGACCAGCTCCGCTACAACCGCCTTGTCGCCCGGCTCGCCCACGAACGGGGCCTGGCCGTCGGCCTGAAGAACGACCTCGACCAGATCCCGCAGCTGGTCGACGACTTCGACTTCGCGGTCAACGAGCAGTGCGCCCAGTACGGCGAATGCGCACGGCTGACGCCGTTCGTGGAGGCCGGCAAGGCCGTCTTCCACGCCGAGTACGAGCTGTCCACCGACCGCTTCTGCGCCGAATCCCGGCGCCTGGAGCTGAGTTCGCTGCTCAAGAAGTACGAACTCGACGCATGGCGGCGGGCGTGCTGAGCCGCACGCCGGTCACGGCCGTGCCCGACCTCGAGGGGATCGTGTCAGCCCAGTGACATGACGACGAGCGCGGTCGTCGCCGCCGTCTCCGCGAGTCCGCCGAACACGTCGCCGGTGACCCCGCCGAACCGGCGGACGCAGCGCCGCAGCAGCAGTTCGGCGGCCGCGACGGCCAGCACCACCGCGAGAACGGCGCGGACGGCGCCGTACGCCCCGAGGAACGCGCCCCCGGCCGCCGCGGCCCCGGTCACCACGAGCGCGGCGACCGCCGCGCCCGCCCCCGGCACCACCCCCGCGACCGCCGCGCCCAGCCCCTCCGGACGGGCGGGCGGCACACCGGTGCGCGCGGCCAGGGTGAGGACCAGCCGCGCCGCGACCGCCGAGACGACGACGGCGAGCGCGCCGCGCGCCCAGGAGCCGTCGTACGCCCGCGCCAGCGCGGCCACCTGGGCCAGCAGGACGAGGACGAGCGTGAGCACCCCGAACGGCCCGATGTCCGACTGCTTCATGATCCGCAGCGCGTCCTCGGCCGGCTTGGCGCTGCCGAGCCCGTCCGCGGTGTCGGCGAGCCCGTCGAGGTGCAGCCCCCGGGTCAGCGCGGCCGGTACGGCGACCGCGGCGACGGCGGCGAGCAGCGCACCCGCGCCGAGGAACAGCAGCAGCAGGCCCACGGCGGCGGACACGGCGCCGACCGCCAGTCCGGCCAGCGGGGCGCACAACATGCCCGCGCGCGCGGCCGGGCGGTCCCAGCGGGTGACCCGGACCGGCAGCACGGTGAGGGTGCCGAAGGCGAAGCGGAGGCCGTCGGCCGGAGGGATGGCGAAGTGCGCGGGCATCGGCGCAGCGTACTCGGCGGCCGCCGAGGCGCCCACGGCAGCTGTGGATAAAGTGCCCATATGGGACATTGGCTGGACCGGAACATCATCGAGCCGGGCAAGCTTCCGCTGCTCCTCGCCCTCGCCGCCTTCGTCCTCACCTTCGTGATCACCCGGGTCGTCACCCGTCTGATCCGGGCCGGCCGGGGTCCGTTCGGCAACGTCACGGCCGGCGATGTGCACATCCACCACGTCGTGCCCGGCGTCATCCTCACCGTGACCGGCGGCTTCGGCACGGTGGCGGGCGGTGGGCGCGGCCCGGGGGCCGCGCTCGGCGCGGTCGTCTTCGGCATCGGCGCGGGCCTCGTCCTGGACGAGTTCGCCCTGATCCTGCACCTCGACGACGTCTACTGGACCGAGGCCGGCCGCAAGAGCGTGGAGATGGTCGTGCTCACGGCCGCCCTGGTCGGGCTGCTGCTGGCCGGGTTCGCGCCGTTCGGGGTCAACGACCTGTCCGAGGGTGAACTGCAGAACCGCGCGGGCGCGGCCGCGAACGTCGCCGTGAACTTCCTCTTCTCGCTCATCGCCCTGAGCAAGGGAAAGACGCGGATCGCCGCCTTCGGCGTGATCGTTCCCGTCGTGGCCCTGATCGGGGCCCTGCGGCTGGCCCGCCCCGGCTCCCCGTGGGCCAGGCGCTTCTACCGGCGCCGGCCGCGTGCGCGGGCCCGGGCCGCCCTGCGCGCCCACCGCCACGACCGCCGCTGGTCCGGCCCGCGCCGGGCCGTCCAGGACTGGCTCGGCGGCAAACCGGACCCACCCCCACCACATCCCTGAACCCCGTCAGGGCCGCGGGGAACCGCGTGAACGGGGGTCCGGGGGCGGAGTCCCCGGGGACGGGACGGGGAGGGGCGGCGGGGGCGGGAAACAGGGCGGGCGCCCGGCTCCGTCACTCCGGCTTCGCCGGGCCCTCTGCCTTCGCCGGGCCCTTTGTCTCCGCCGGGCCCTCTGCCTCCGCCGGCTCCTCCGGCTCCTCCGGCTTCGAAGAGCCCTCGGGCCGCTCCGGAAGCTCCGCCGCCAGCGCCGCAGCCGCCTGGACCAGCGGCAGGGCCAGCAGCCCACCCGTGGCCTCGCCGACCGTGACACCGTGGGAGAGCAGGGGCTCCAGGGCCATCCGGTCCAGGGCCTTCGCCTGGCCCGGCTCGCCACTGGCGTGCGCGGCCAGCCACCAGTCCGGCGCCCGGAACGCGACCCGCTGGCCCACCAGCGCGCACGCCGCCGTCACCACCCCGTCCAGCACGACCGGCAGCTTGCGCACCGCGGCCTGCAGCAGGAAGCCCGTCATCGCGGTGAGGTCGGCCCCGCCGACCGTCGCGAGGAGTTGCAGCTGATCGCCCAGCACGGGCCGGGCCCGGCGCAGCGCGTCACGGATCGCCGCGCACTTGCGCATCCACGCCAGGTCGTCGATCGCCAGCCCGCCGCGCCCGGTCACCACCGACGCGTCCGTGCCGCACAGCGCGGCCACCAGCACCCCCGCCGCGGTGGTGCCGCCCACGCTCACATCGCCGAGCACCACCAGATCCGTACCGGAGTCGGCCTCCTCGTCGGCCACGGCCATCCCGGCCCGGAACGCCTCCTCGGCCTCCTCCGGGGTCAGCGCGTCCTCGGTGTCGATGCGCCCGCTGCCCCGCCGCACCCGGTGCCGTACGACGTCCTCGGGCAGCGACTGCGGGTCGCAGTCCAGGGACATGTCGACCACCCGCACCGGCACCCCGAGCCGCCGGGCCAGCACGGACACCGGACGGCCGCCCTCCAGCACCTCCCGCACCAGGCCGGCGGCGCTGCCCGCGGCCCGCGCGGAGACACCCAGCCCGGCAATCCCGTGATCACCGGCGAACAGCACGACCCGCGGGCGTTCGACCGGCCGCACCGGCACCGCGGACTGCGCCGCCGCCAGCCACTCACCCAGCTCGTCGAGCCGGCCCAGTGACCCGGGCGGCACGATCAGGCGCTCCCGGCGCGCCTCCGCGTCACGGCGCACCCCGCCGTCCGGACGCTCGATCAGATCGGTGAAGTCGTCGAGATTAAGCGAGCTCATTCGCCGAACAGTACCGGCCCCGCTCGAACCCGACGGCGTGCCGGTCGGCGCCGCGTGCACGGCCCCACCCGCACCACGCCACCCCGGCGCCGATGCACTCCGTAACGCCCTGCCAAACGTAACGTTTTGCAGGGTAATGCCGGACATCCACGTATCCGCTCCGTCCGCTCCGTCCGTCTCCGCCCCGTCCCCGCCGCACGTCCGTCCCGCCCGCCCCTCCACCTCCGTGCCGTACGCCCTCACGCCGGGAGCCGCCCATGTCCGCGCCCACCCCCGACACCGCGCACCCCGTCCCCCACGGTTCCGTCCGGGTGCACGAACCGCGCCGCGAGGACTGCCCCTGGTGCGGCTCCGCACGGCTGCGCAACCGGCTGAGAACCGGCGATCTGCGCCGGCACCGGCCGGGCCTGTTCACCGTCGACACCTGCCGGGACTGCGGCCACACCTTCCAGAACCCGCGCCTCACCCCCGAGGGCCTCGCCTTCCACCGGCGGACCGTGCGCGGCGCCCCCCGGGACCCCGCCACCGAACGCGTCCTCGCCCTGCACTCCGCCCGGCACCGCCGGCGCTCCGCCGCCCGCGCGATGCTCCGCTTCGGCGAGCCGGAGAGCTGGCTGGACGTCGGCACCGGACTCGCCCGCTTCCCGGACACCGCACGGGAGTTCTTCCCGTACACCTCCTTCGACGGCACCGACCTCACCGCGCGCGTCGAGAGAGCCCGCGCCCTCGGCCGCGTGGAGGAGGCCCACGTCGGGCCACTGACGGACCCGCGGGTCATGGCCCGGCTGGCCGGCCGCTACGACGTGGTCAGCCTGCTGCACCACCTGGAGCACACCACGGACCCCCGCGCGGAACTGCACGCCGCCCTCGACGCCCTGCGCCCCGGCGGTCATCTGCTCGTCGAGACCCTGGACCCGCGGTGCGCGTACGCCGCGCTGTTCGGCCGCTGGTGGCTGCCCTACGACCAGCCCCGCCGGCTGCACCTGCTGCCGCCGCGCAACCTGCGCGCGGAGCTCGAAGGGCGCGGCTGCGCCGTCGTCGGCGCCGGGCACCGCGCCGCACACGTGCCGCACGACCTGGCCGGCCTGGCCGCCCTCGCCCTCTCGCACGCCCTGCCCGCCCCGGACACCCCCTGGCGGGCCGTCCCGCCGACCCCCTTCCAGCGGCACCTGCGCACGGCCCTGCTCGGCGCGGGCACCCCGCTGGTGGTCGCGGCGGCGGTGACGGACCTCGCCCTCGCACCCCTGGTGCGCCACACCCCGTTCGCCAACGCCTACCGGATCATCGCGCGCAAACCGGAGGACTGACCGCCCGGCGTCTCACCCCCGCAGGACCACCGCCTGGCCCGCCACCACCAGCAGCACCTGCTCGCACTCCCGCGCGAACGCCGCGTTCAGCCGCCCGAGTTCGTCCCGGTACCGGCGGCCGGACGCGGTGGCGGGCACGATGCCCGAGCCCACCTCGTTGGAGACGGCGACCACCGTCCGCCGGGCCCCGCGCACCGCCGCGGCCAGCTCCCGCACCCGCTCCCGCAGGGCCCGCTCCCCGCCGTCCGCCCACTCCGCGTCGTCCCACGCCCCCACGGCGTCCATCGCGTCCGTCAGCCACAGCGACAGGCAGTCCACCAGCAGCGGCGGCCCGTCGTCCGTCAGCAGCGGCACCAGGTCGCAGGTCTCCAGGGTGCGCCACGCCCCCGGACGCCGCTCCCGGTGCGCCGACACCCGCGCGGCCCACTCGGTGTCCCCGCCCCGCGTCCCGCCGGTCGCCACGTACAGCACCTCGGGGAACGACTCCAGCCGACGCTCGGCCTCCACCGACTTGCCCGAGCGCGCCCCGCCCAGCACCAGCGTCCGCCGCGGCACGTCGGGCACGTCCTCGTAGGCGCCCACCTCCAGCGTCACCCCGTCCGGCACGGCGCGCGCCCCCGCCGCCGCGAGCCGGCGCCGCAGCTCCGCGCCCGGCGGCACGTCATGGTCCAGATGGACGGCGACCACATCCGTGGTCGGTCCCACCGCGCCCACCTCCCGCAGCCTCGCCAGCGCGTCCGGACGCCCCACGACGTCCAGCAGCACCATGGCGTACGGCTCGGCCGGCTCCTCCAGCCCGGCCGGCGCCCCGCCCGGCGGCAGGTACAGCAGCCGCTGCCCGTCCGGACCGGTCACCGCGTACCCGGTGCCGGGCGCGTCCAGCGCCACCGCCCGCACCCGATGCCCCGTCAGCAGCGCCAGCTCCCGCCCGTCCGGCACCCTCCCGGGCCCCGGCAGCCCGGCCGGCAGCTCGACCGCGGGGCCGTGGTGCGGGTGCGACAGCAGCACCTGGCGCACGCCGCCCAGCGAACGCCCCGCGCGAGCGGCGGCGAACGCCGCGCCCGGTGTGAGATCGAACAGCAGCGCCCCGTCCACGAGCAGCGAGGCGGCCGCCCGCGCGTCCGCGCCGAGCGCGGACGCGCACGCGGCGCAGGGACAGTCGGGGCGGGGCAGTCCCGCCGGGGCACCGGTGCCGAGCAGAGTCAGTTCCACGCCCTGATTTTCGCCCGCCCCCACGGCCGCTGCCCGTCCGACTAGGCTCTCGGGCAGGAGCCGGGCCGAGATCCGGCTTCACCTGTGCAGTGAGTTCGCATTCATGGGAGGCGTACATGGCGGCATGGACGTGGCGGTTCGAGAAGGCAGACGGGACGCAGGTCGAGCCCGCGGTGCCGCCGGAGGAGTTCTCCACCCAGGGGGACGCCGAGTCCTGGATCGGGGAGAACTGGAAGGCCCTCGCGGAGGGCGGCGCCGACCAGGTACGCCTGCTGGAGGACACCACGGAGATCTACGGCCCGATGAGTCTCCACGCCGAGGGGGAGTGAGTCCCCGGGCGGGGGCCGCCCGGGCCCTCGCCCACCTCACCGCGACGGCGGGCGTCAGCCCCGCACACCGCACAGGTGCAGCAGGGCCGCCACGCTCCGGTAGGGGTCCGTGCGGCCGGCCCGGTCCTCGACCGCGAGCAGGGTGTCCATGTCGTCCGGGAGCGCCGCGTCGTCCGCGGCGGTGTCCGTGAAGACCCCCACGCCGTACCAGGTGTGCAGCGGTGCCCCGATCCCCGCGAGGGTCGCCGTCAGCCGCTTCAGCCCGTAGGACGCCGTCCCGAAGCACGCCAGCGCCCCGGCCCAGTCGCCGGACAGGCCGGACCGCATCGCGGGCGCGTCGCCGTTGCGCACCAGCAGGGACAGCAGGCCGCCGGGCGCCAGTACCCGGGCCAGCCCGGCCAGCAGCGCGTCCGGTTCCTCCATCCGCATGAGCACGCCGTGGCACAGCACCACGTCGAAGCTGCCCGGCAGGAAGTGCACCCCGGTGTCCCGGCCGTCGCCCACGACGATGCGCATCCGCTCCCGGATGCCCTCCGGTTCCCCGGCGAGGACCTCCCGCGCGGCGGCGATCATCGCCGGGTCCTTCTCGACGCCGGTGACGTGGTGACCGTACCGGGCCAGCCACAGCGCCTGCGCCCCCCGGCCCATACCCACGTCGAGCACCCGCAGCCGCCGCCCCACCGCGAAGCGCCCGGCCATCTGCTCCTCCAGCTGACGGGCCACCAGCTCCTGCCGGACCACGTCCCGCAGACCGCCGGGCCCGCTCGGCCGGCCCCGTGCCGCGCCGTCGGCGAACGGTGTGACGCTCAGGGCCGCTCTCCGCGCTTGACCTGGGGCTTGGGCAGCCGCAGCCGGCGCATCTGGAGCGAGCGCATCAGCGCGTACGCCACCGCGCCGCGCCGGTTGTCGTCGGGGAACCGCTCGGCCAGCCGCTTCTTCAGCCGGACCCCGGTCACGATCGAGTCGAGCACGATCATCACGATCACCACCAGCCACAGCAGCAGCGCGGCGTTCTGCAGCTGGGGCACCTGGATCATGCTCAGCACCAGGATGACCACGGCCATCGGCAGGAAGTACTCCGCGATGTTGAACCGCGAGTCCACGAAGTCGCGCGCGAACCGGCGCACCGGCCCCTTGTCGCGGGCGGGCAGATAGCGCTCGTCGCCGCTGGCCAGCGCCTGGCGCTGGCGCTCCAGCGCGGCACGGCGCTCCTCACGTTGCCGCTTGGACGCCTCCTTGCGCGACATCGTCGTATTGGCCACGCTGCGACGCTGGCTCTGGGCCTGGCTGCGCTTGGGCGTGGGGCGGCCCTTGGGGGCCTCGGGGTGGCGGATCGACTGGGAGCCGGTCACCGTCGCCTTGTCGGCGACCGGTGCCTTCTCTTCCTTGGCGCGGCTACGGAACACAAAACCCAAGGGTACGGGGTGCCCGGGGTTGGACCCCAGCCCCATGGGGAACGATCCGGCAACACCGGGCGTCTCCCCTGGGACAGAGAGGACGTCGTGCGTGCGCGGGTCTCCGGGTGGTCCGGCCGGCCGACCCCGGGGAACACCTACTCCCTACGCCGGATCGGGAGGGTACTCAGTCGTCCTTGGGGATGAGCGCATCCGTCCCCGGACAGTGCGGTAATGGATGCGGGGCCCGTACTGTGGGTTCTGTCGCAGGTGCTGAAGCCGGAGTCCGTCAGAAGGGGGCGCGCGAAGCCCATGAGCGGTGTCATGAAGCGTATGGGGATGATCTTCCGCGCGAAGGCGAACAAGGCCCTTGACCGGGCCGAGGACCCGCGCGAGACCCTCGACTACTCGTACCAGAAACAGCTGGAACTGCTCCAGAAGGTCCGCCGGGGCGTCGCCGACGTGGCCACCTCGCGCAAGCGTCTGGAACTCCAGCTCAACCAGCTCCAGTCCCAGTCGGGCAAGCTGGAGGACCAGGGCCGCAAGGCACTCGCGCTGGGCCGCGAGGACCTGGCCCGCGAGGCCCTCTCCCGCCGTGCCGCGCTCCAGCAGCAGGTGACGGACCTGGAGACGCAGCACGCCACGCTCCAGGGCGAGGAGGAGAAGCTCACCCTCGCGGCCCAGCGCCTGCAGGCCAAGGTGGACGCCTTCCGCACCAAGAAGGAGACCATCAAGGCCACCTACACCGCCGCCCAGGCGCAGACCCGGATCGGCGAGGCCTTCTCCGGCATCTCCGAGGAGATGGGCGACGTCGGCCTGGCGATCCAGCGGGCCGAGGACAAGACGGCCCAGCTCCAGGCCCGGGCCGGCGCCATCGACGAACTGCTGGCCTCCGGCGCCCTCGACGACCGGTCCGGCATGCACAAGGACGACATCCAGGCCGAGCTGGACCGGCTCTCCGGTGGTACGGATGTAGAGCTGGAACTGCAGCGCATGAAGGCCGAGCTGGCCGGCGGCCCGTCCGGCGGCCAGCAGGCCATCGAGGGCGGCGCCGACCGGCAGCAGTCCCAGCAGCAGCCGCAGGACACCCCCCGCTTCGACAAGCAGTAGCCGCCGACGGCGGCAGGGGCCCACGCCTAGGAGGGCGACATGATCGTACGGATCATGGGGGAGGGGCAGGTGACGCTGGCCGAGAGCCGGCTCACCGATCTGAACGAGCTGGACGAGGAACTGCTCGCCGAGATGGAGAACGGCGACGGGCCGGGCTTTCGCGCGACCCTCCAGGCGCTGCTGGCCAAGGTCCGCGAACTCGGCGAGCCCCTGCCGGACGACTCCCTGGAGCCCTCCGACCTGATCCTGCCGTCCCCGGACGCCACGCTCCGGGAGGTCCAGGACCTCCTGAGCGACGACGGTCTGATCCCCGGCACCTGATCGGTGCCGGCCGGCCCGTCCGGCGTTCCGTGACGAGGCCCCCGCGGGGCCGGAGGGGGCCGGGGACGGAGCCCCGGACGAGGACCCCGGTTACCGTAAACAGCCGTGAGCACCCTGACGCGCGCCCGGTGCCGGCTACGGGCACATCCCTTCGCCGCGGACGCGGCCCTCGCGGCGGCCGTCCTGGCGTGCATGGTGGCCGGGTCCTTCGTCGAACCGCACGGCCCCGACGGCGTCGACTGGGGGATGCGCACCCCCGACCCGCTCAGCCTGGTCCTCATGACCCTCGGCGCCGCCGCCCTCGTCCTGCGGCGCCGCGCCCCCCGGGCGGTGCTCGCCCTGGCGGGCGGGCTCTCCGTGGCGGAGTCCGTCACCGGTGACCCCCGCGCCCCCGTCGCCATGTGCGCGGTGATCGCGCTCTACACCGTCGCCTCCACCACCGACCGCCCCACCACCTGGCGGATCGGCCTGCTCACCACGACCGTCCTCACCGGCAGCGCCATGGCCGCCGGGCCCCTGCCCTGGTACGCCCAGGAGAACCTGGCGATCTTCGCCTGGACCGGGATAGGCGCCACCGCCGGGGACGCCGTCCGCAGCCGCCGCGCCTTCGTCCAGGCCATCCGCGAACGCGCCGAACGGGCCGAACGCACCCGCGAGGAGGAGGCCCGCCGCCGCGTCGCCGAGGAACGCCTGCGCATCGCCCGCGACCTGCACGACGTGGTGGCCCACCACATTGCCCTGGTCAACGTGCAGGCCGGGGTCGCCGCCCATGTCATGGACAAGCGGCCCGACCAGGCCAAGGAGGCCCTCGCCCACGTGCGCGAGGCCAGCCGCTCCGCGCTCGGCGAACTGCGGGCCACCGTCGGGCTGCTGCGCCAGTCCGACGACCCCGAGGCCCCCACCGAACCCGCGCCCGGCCTGGACCGCCTCGACGAACTCGCGGGCACCTTCCGCAGCGCCGGACTGCGCGTCGAGGTCGCCCGCACCGACCAGGGCACCGACCTGCCCGCCGCCGTCGACCTGGCCGCCTACCGGGTCATCCAGGAGGCCCTGACCAACGTCCGCAAGCACGCGGGCCCCGATGCGCGCGCCGAGGTCAGCGTCGTCCGCGTGGGACCCCACATCGAGATCACCGTGCTCGACGACGGCAGCGGCGAGGGCCAGGACGACACCTCCGGCGGCGGGCACGGACTGCTCGGCATGCGCGAGCGCGTCACCGCCCTGCGCGGCACCCTCACCACCGGCCCCCGCTACGGCGGCGGATTCCGCGTCCATGCGATCCTGCCCGTCGAGCCCCGCACGTCCCGCGCCCGGGACGGCCGCCCGTGACCCCCGTCCCGCTGGAGCCCGTATGACGATCCGTGTCCTGCTCGCCGACGACCAGGCACTGCTGCGCAGCGCCTTCCGCGTGCTCGTCGACTCCGAGCCGGACATGGAGGTGGTGGGCGAGGCGTCCGACGGCGCGGAGGCGGTCCGGCTGGCCCGGGAGCAGCGCGCCGACGTCGTCCTCATGGACATCCGGATGCCCGGCACCGACGGACTCGCCGCCACCCGCATGATCAGCGCGGACCCCGGACTCGCCGGGGTGCGGGTGGTCATACTGACGACCTTCGAGGTCGACGACTACGTGGTGCGGTCGCTGCGGGCCGGCGCCTCCGGGTTCCTCGGCAAGGGCTCCGAACCCGAGGAGATGCTGAACGCCATCCGGATCGCCGCCGAGGGGGAGGCGCTGCTCTCCCCGGTGGCCACCAAGGGCCTGATCGCCCGCTTCCTCGCCCACGAGGGCGCGGCCGACGACGCCGACCGGGACCCCGCCCGGGCCGAACGGCTCGACTCGCTGACCGTGCGCGAGCGGGAGGTGCTGGTCCAGGTGGCCGGCGGACACTCCAACGACGAGATCGCCGAACGCCTCCAGGTCAGTCCGCTGACCGTGAAGACCCACGTCAACCGGGCCATGGCCAAACTGGGCGCCCGCGACCGGGCACAACTGGTGGTCATCGCCTACGAGACAGGGCTGGTCCGTCCGAGGGTGGAGTGAGCTTCCCCGGCCGTACTGCGGCCGGAGTACGCGCCGCGTGAGGATTCGGACCTCGGGTCTACGGATCGGCCCTCATCGATGGACCAGGGTGTAGAGCGGGCGCCCACTCGCGCGCCCGCTGCCGGACTTCTGCCGCGCCGTACTCCCGCCGCTCCACGGAAGAGAGACCCTGACCATGTCCTGGCTGTCCAGATTCAGCCTCGCGCAACGGGCGCTGATCGGACTGATGTCGATCATCGCGCTCGTCTTCGGGGCGATCGCGATACCCCAGCTCAAGCAGCAGCTGCTGCCCACCATCGAACTCCCCATGGTCTCCGTGATCGCGCCGTACCAGGGCGCGTCCCCGGAGGTGGTCGAGAAGCAGGTCGTCGAGCCCCTCGAGGACAGCCTGGAGGCCGTCGACGGCCTCACCGGGGTGACCTCCACGGCCGGCGAGGGCAACGCCGTGATCATGGCGTCCTTCGACTACGGCAACGACAGCCAGCAGCTCGTCGCCGACGTCCAGCAGGCCGTCAACCGGGCCGGCGCCCGCCTCCCGGACGACGTGGACCCGCAGGTCGTCGCCGGGTCCACGGACGACATCCCGACCGTGGTCCTCGCCGTCACCTCCGGCGAGGACCAGCAGGCGCTCGCCGACCGGCTCGACCGGACCGTGGTGCCCGCGCTGGAGGAGATCGACGGCGTCGGCCAGGTCACCGTGGACGGCGTACGCGACCTCCAGGTCACCGTCGTCCCCGACACCGCGAAGCTGGCCAGGGCGGGCCTCACCGCCCAGTCGCTGTCCCAGGCCCTGCAGGCGGGCGGCGCGACCGTGCCGGCCGGCTCCTTCGACGAGGGCGGCGCCAACCGCACCGTCCAGGTGGGCCGTGGCCTCACCTCGCTGCGGCAGATCGAGGACCTGATGGTCGCCGGCGAGCCCGGCGGGGGCCGGCCGGTCCGCCTCGGTGACGTCGCCACGGTGCGGCAGGAGGAGGCCCGGGCCGACTCCCTGACCCGGACCAACGGCAAGCCCAGCCTCGCCGTGATGGCGACCATGGACCACGACGGCAGCGCGGTGGAGATCTCCGAGGCCGTCGAGGAGAAGCTCCCCGGCCTGCGCGAGGACCTCGGCTCCGGCGCCACCCTCACCGTCGTCAGCGACCAGGGCCCGGCGGTCTCCCAGGCCATCGACGGCCTGACCACCGAGGGCGCGCTCGGTCTGCTCTTCGCGGTCCTGGTGATCCTGGTCTTCCTGGCGTCGGTCCGCTCCACCCTGGTCACCGCGGTGTCCATCCCGCTGTCCGTGGTCCTCGCCCTGATCGTGCTGTGGACCCGCGACCTGTCGCTGAACATGCTGACCCTGGGCGCCCTGACCATCGCCGTCGGCCGCGTCGTGGACGACTCCATCGTGGTCCTGGAGAACATCAAGCGCCACCTCGGCTACGGCGAGGAGCGCCAGTCGGCGATCATGAACGCGGTGCGCGAGGTGGCGGGCGCGGTCACGTCCTCGACGCTCACCACGGTCGCCGTCTTCCTGCCGATCGGCCTGGTCGGCGGCATGGTGGGCGAGCTGTTCGGCTCCTTCAGCCTCACCGTCACGGCGGCGCTGCTGGCGTCCCTGCTGGTGTCGCTGACGGTCGTCCCGGTGCTGTCGTACTGGTTCCTGCGCGCCCCGAAGGGCACCCCCGAGGACGCCGAGGAGGCCCGCCGGCTCGCGGAGGAGAAGGAGGCGAAGAGCCGTCTGCAGCGCCTCTACGTCCCCGTGCTGCGCTTCGCCACCCGGCGCAGGCTGACCAGCGTGGCCCTCGCGGTCGTGGTGCTGATCGGCACGTTCGCCATGGCGCCGCTGCTGAAGACCAACTTCTTCGACCAGGGCGAGCAGCAGGTCCTCACCGTCCGGCAGGAGCTGAAGCCCGGCACCAGCCTGAGCGCCACCGACGCCCAGGCGGAGAAGGTCGAGAAGCTGCTCGGGGACACCGAGGGTGTCAAGGACCACCAGGTGACGATCGGCTCGTCCGGCTTCATGGCGGCCTTCGGCGGCGGTACGGACACCAACCAGGCGACGCACCAGGTGATGCTGGAGGACGACGCGTCCTCCGAGGACGTGCGGGACAGCCTCGAGAAGGGCCTCGGCGAACTCGACGGCATCGGCACCACCACGATCGCGGCCGGTGACGGCTTCGGCAGCCAGGACCTGAGCGTGGTCGTCAAGGCGGCCGACGCGCAGGCGCTGCGCAAGGCGGCGGACCAGGTCCGCGACGCGGTGGCCTCCCTGGACGACGTCACGGACGTCACCAGCGACCTGGCGCAGAGCGTGCCCCGCATCTCGGTCAGGGCCGACGACAGGGCCGCCGCGGCCGGTTTCGACGACCAGACCCTCGGCGCGGCCGTCACCCAGGCGGTGCGGGGCACCCCCGCCGCCACGGCGGTCATCGACGACACCGAGCGCGACGTCGTCATCCGCTCGGCGAAGCCGGCCACCACGGTGGACCAGCTGAAGAAACTGCGCCTGGGTCCGGTGAAGCTGGGTGACGTCGCCACCGTCGAACTGGTCGACGGCCCGGTCTCCATGACCCGGATCGACGGCCAGCGCGCGGCCACCGTCACCGCCAAGCCGACCGGTGACAACACGGGCGCGGTGAGCACGGACCTGCAGGCGAAGATCGACGCGCTGACGCTCCCGGCGGGCGCCACCGCCGAGATCGGCGGTGTCTCCGAGGACCAGGACGAGGCGTTCGCCAACCTGGGCCTGGCGATGCTCGCGGCGATCGCGATCGTCTTCATGCTCCTGGTGGGCACCTTCCGCTCGCTCGCCCAGCCGCTGATCCTGCTGGTCTCCATCCCGTTCGCGGCGACCGGCGCGATCGGTCTGCTGCTGGTCACGGGAACCCCGATGGGCGTGCCGGCGATGATCGGCATGCTGATGCTGATCGGCATCGTGGTCACCAACGCCATCGTGCTGATCGACCTGATCAACCAGTACCGCGCGCAGGGCCACGGCGTCGTCGAGGCCGTACTGGAGGGCGGCCGCCACCGGCTGCGGCCGATCCTGATGACGGCCCTGGCGACCGTCTTCGCCCTGCTCCCGATGGCGCTCGGCGTCACCGGCGAGGGCGGCTTCATCGCCCAGCCGCTGGCCGTGGTGGTGATCGGCGGTCTGATCACGTCGACCCTGCTCACGCTGCTGCTGGTCCCGACGCTCTACACGATGCTGGAGCTCCGCAAGGAGCGGCGCGCGGAGAAGCGCGCGGCGAAGAGGGGCGGGTCCGCGCAGCCGGAGCCTTCGCGGGAGCCGAGGCCGACCCAGGTCTGACCTCCCTCCGTACGCCGGAAGGGGCGCCCCGTGGACGGGCGCCCCTTTTCGTGTGCGTGCCCAGGCCTCGGGGGAGTCGGCGAAGACGTCCCGCGGCAGGTCGTCGACGGCTCGGTGGACGCGTGGCCGGCCCTCGCCACCGTCCACGCCGGCGTGTCCGGCCGGGGAGGGCGCGTCGGCGGGCCGCCCTCCCGGCACCGGCGGGGAACGGCCCGGCTACGGCAGCGCCAGCATCCGCTCCAGCGCCAGCTTCGCGAACGCCTCCGTCTCCTTGTCCACCTCGATGCGGTTGACCAGGTTGCCCTCGGCGAGGGACTCGAGGGTCCACACCAGGTGGGGGAGGTCGATGCGGTTCATGGTGGAGCAGAAGCAGACCGTCCTGTCGAGGAAGACGACCTCCTTGCCCTCGGACGCGAACCGGTTCGCCAGCCGGCGCACCAGGTTCAGCTCGGTGCCGATGGCCCACTTGGATCCGGCCGGGGCGGCCTCCAGCGTCTTGATGATGTACTCGGTCGACCCGACGTGGTCCGCGGCGGCCACGACCTCGTGCCGGCACTCGGGGTGGACCAGGACGTTCACGCCCGGGATGCGCTCGCGCACGTCGTTCACCGAGTCGAGGCCGAAGCGGCCGTGCACCGAGCAGTGGCCGCGCCACAGGATCATCTTCGCGGCCCGCAGCTCGTCCGCCGTCAGCCCGCCGTTCGGCCTGTGCGGGTTGTAGACGACGCAGTCCTCCAGGGACATCCCCATGTCCCGCACCGCCGTGTTGCGGCCCAGGTGCTGGTCGGGGAGGAACAGGACCTTCTCGCCCTGCTCGAAGGCCCAGTCGAGGGCCCGCCTGGCGTTGGAGGAGGTGCAGATGGTGCCGCCGTGCCTGCCCGTGAAGGCCTTGATGTCGGCGGAGGAGTTCATGTACGAGACGGGGACGACCTGCTCGGCCACCCCGGCCTCGGTCAGTACGTCCCAGCACTCGGCGACCTGCTCGGCGGTGGCCATGTCGGCCATGGAGCAGCCGGCCGCCAGATCGGGCAGGACCACCTTCTGGTCGTCGCCGGTGAGGATGTCCGCGGACTCCGCCATGAAGTGCACACCGCAGAACACGATGTACTCGGCCTGCGGGCGCGCGGCCGCGTCCCGGGCCAGCTTGAAGGAGTCGCCCGTGACGTCGGCGAACTGGATGACCTCGTCACGCTGGTAGTGGTGGCCGAGGACGAAGACCTTGTCCCCGAGCCTCTCCTTGGCCGCGCGGGCGCGCTCCACCAGGTCCGGGTCGGACGGCGAGGGAAGGTCGCCGGGACACTCCACACCGCGCTCGCTCCTCGGGTCGGCCTCACGGCCGAGGAGGAGCAGGGCGAGGGGCGTCGGCTGGACGTCGAGCTCCTGGGGCTGGGCGGTGGTCACGGCACGCACCCTTTCTGTTCTGGCGACTTCTCGTCTAAATGACGCTATTTATCATAACCGGTTCATGTCACTTTGACGATGGCCATAGCGTCCATGTGACGTGAATCCCGGCGGGGGAGATCCATTCCCGCCGGGCCGTTCAAGCGACGGTTTCCGCGCCGCACCGCGTGTGCGAGCATGAAGGAAGAGGGAGCCGAGGACGAGCGCCCGGCCCGGAATGAATCCGCGGTCCCGCCGGTTGCAACCGTCGGCAAGCAGTCTCCGTACAACCCGGGAGAGATGTAGATGTCCGTATCGGACGAGACCAGCACCGTCACCGACGGCATCATCGTGACCGAAGCCGCCGCGGCCAAGGTCAAGGCACTGCTCGACCAGGAAGGCCGCGACGACCTCGCGCTGCGTGTCGCCGTCCAGCCCGGCGGCTGCTCCGGCCTGCGCTACCAGCTCTTCTTCGACGAGCGCTCGCTCGACGGTGACGTGGAGAAGGACTTCGGCGGTGTGAAGGTCGTCACCGACCGGATGAGCGCCCCGTACCTGGGCGGCGCCACCATCGACTTCGTCGACACCATCGAGAAGCAGGGCTTCACGATCGACAACCCGAACGCCACCGGCTCCTGCGCCTGCGGCGACTCGTTCAGCTGAGCCGGGATCCCTTCCCGGCACACGGCCCGAAGGCGGCGGCCCCCTCCGACGGGGCCGCCGCCTTCGGGCTTCCTCCGGCGGGACTACCGCGTGGGCGGTGAGGGCAGCCGGGCGCCGTCCTTGTGCAGCGGGACCGGCTCGCCCCGCCGGTCCACGACGTCGCGGTCGCCGAGCGGCGCGTCCAGCCGCACCGTCTGCCGGTACTGCTTGGCGATCAGGATGCACACCTTGTCCGGCCAGGGCGTCCCGGTCACCCGCACCGTCACCCGGTCGCCGCTCTCGCTCGCCGTCGCCTCGTAGTCGGCGCACACCCCGCCCGTGAAGGTCACGGTCAGCTCGTCGCCCTCGGCGGTGTAGCCCTCGACCCCGACCTCACGGGCGGAGGGCGCCGCGGCCGGCCCGTCACCGGGTTCGGAGGGCGTGGGACTGGCCTGACCGGACGGCGTCCCGGAGGCGAGATACGCCGGGTCCACCGCCGGATGCGTCACCGTGAGCGTGCCGCGCCCGTTCGCCGGTACCACCTCGAACAGCCAGGACGGCACCAGGGCCGGCCGGCCGTCCACGGAGTGCGCGGCCAGCCCGAACACCGCCTTCTCGACCGTGATCGTGTCCCGGTCCCGCTCCTGGTCCGGCGGGACGCCCGGCGTCTCGCAGGCCTCCTGCCGTCCGTCGTCGAGCGGTACCGGACCGGTGCAGCCGCCGATGCCCGCGCGGCCGCCGGCGCCCGGCGCCGCGTTCATCAGGTCCAGCGCCTTCCGGGCGCTCACCACCGGGTAGACGTCCCCCTCCACCGGCTCCCCGAGCAGGCCGCCGCCGCCGACCACCGTGCCGTCGGAGCCGACCGTCACCGACGTCGTCCAGCCGCGGGTCGGCAGCCCGTCGACCGAGGGATCGGCGTTCACCACCCGGTTGATGCCGTGGACCTGGCCGGCGTCGTCCTTCGCGTCGCCCTGGCCCACCGCCTTGAAGACGGGCGCGGCGGCCTTCCTCGCGGCCTCCTCGCCCACCGGAGGGACGTTCACCGGGGGCGCCTCGCACACGTCGCCCTTGCAGTTGTCGGTGCCGGGGGAGTGCCGGTGGAACGTCCACGCGCCGGGAGCCTCCCGGTCCACCCGCAGCGAGGGACCGGAACCGTCCTGGCCGCCGATCCGCCAGGCCCCGCCCTCCAGCACGGGCTTCCCGTCGAGTCCCAGGGCCTTCGCCAGCGCGACCACCCGGCCCTCGGCGATCCGCCCCCGCACGCGGTACACCGGCGCCGAGCCGGGACCGCCGGGGAGCGAGCCGCCGGCGCGGTACGTGGCGCCGTACGGATCGGGCTCGCCGGGGGCGATGCCGTTCGCGGCGTCCTCGGAGGGACCGTCCAGCACGAGCGGCGGGGGAGTGGCGTCACCGTTCGCCCCCGGCGCCGTACCGCCCCCCGGGTCACCGGAGGCACCGGCGGCGAGATACGCCCCGCCACCCCCGGCGACCAGCACGGCGGCGACGACGGAGGCGATGAGGGCGGGCGAACGGCGCCGCCCCGCCGGCCCGTCGGGGTGCCCCTCGGGGGAGCGCCGCCCGTCCACGAGGTGTTCCCCGACGCCGGTCCTCCCCGCGCCGGCCGCGCCGGCCGTCCCGGGTCCGGCGGCGGCGGGCGTCCGCTCCCGTCGCTCCGGCGCACCCGTCGGCCCGTCGTCGCCCGAAGCGCTCCCGGTGCCGCGCGCGCCGCCGGAGGTGTCGCGCGCCTCCGCGTCGTCGTTGTCGGGTCGCTCGGTGTTCACCGCATCGCTCCTTCGGCTGCCCAACTGTCCCCATGGACCCTGCCCGATCGCACCGGGGCCGCTGGCGGGTCGTATCCCGCATCCCCTTTACGGGGGACAGCGATGGGACGCGCCGGGGGAGCGCACGGTTCCCCCGGCTGCTCAGTCGCCGTACTCCGACATGGCGTCCAGCATCCGGGCCGACGCCGCCGGCACGCTCACGCCGTGGATCAGGGAGGGGGAGACCGGCCGGGCGGCGCCCCGGTCCGGAACCGTCCAGTGGGGGGCCATCCGGGCACCGTCGCCGCGCAGCGACGCAAGATCGCCCTCGGGATCGGCCGGAACATGCAACTGCGGCTCGCGGTTCGTCATGTCTGCACCGTATGCGCGCGGAAGGTCGCGGAGAAAGATCTACTATCGGGTAGTTTCGGCCGCTTCTGCGGGTGGTCCGCACCCGGTAGCGTGAGGTGTCAACCCGCCTCCCTCAGGAGAATCCACGCCGTGCGCATCGCAGTCACCGGCTCCATCGCCACCGACCATCTCATGACCTTCCCCGGCCGCTTCGCCGACCAGTTCGTCGCGGACCAGCTGCACACGGTCTCGCTGTCCTTCCTGGTCGACAACCTCGACGTGCGCCGGGGCGGCGTGGGCGCGAACATCGCCTTCGGGATGGGCCAGCTCGGTACCCGGCCGGTCCTCGTCGGGGCCGCCGGCTTCGACTTCGACGACTACCGGGCCTGGCTCGACCGGCACGGCGTCGACACCGACTCCGTCCGCATCTCCGACACCCTGCACACCGCCCGCTTCGTGTGCACCACGGACGCCGACCACAACCAGATCGGCTCCTTCTACACGGGCGCGATGAGCGAGGCCCGGCTGATCGAGCTGAAGACCGTCGCCGACCGCGTGGGCGGCCTCGACCTGGTCCTCATCGGCGCCGACGACCCGGAGGGCATGCTCCGGCACACCGAGGAGTGCCGCTCGCGCGGCATCCCGTTCGCCGCCGACTTCTCCCAGCAGATCGCCCGCATGGACGGCGACGAGATCCGGATCCTGCTGGACGGCGCGACCTACCTCTTCTCCAACGAGTACGAGAAGGGGCTCATCGAGACCAAGACGGGCTGGACCGACGCCGAGATCCTCGCCCGGGTCGGCCACCGCGTCACCACTCTCGGCGCCCGCGGCGTACGCATCGAGCGGACCGGCGAGGACCCCATCGAGGTCGGCTGCCCCGACGAGGAGCGCAAGGCCGACCCGACCGGCGTCGGCGACGCCTTCCGCGCCGGTTTCCTGTCGGGTCTGGCCTGGGGCGTCTCCCTGGAGCGCGCGGCACAGATCGGCTGCATGCTCGCGACGCTGGTCATCGAGACCGTCGGCACACAGGAGTACCAGCTGCGGCGCGGCCACTTCGTGGAGCGCTTCACGAAGGCGTACGGCGACGAGGCCGCGGAAGAGCTCCGGGGGCATCTGAGCTGAGTGCCGGGTGCGGGGCCGCACCCGGTCGCGGCCCCGCGCCCCCCGGGCGTCAGTCCACCCGGCGGACCAGGTAGGCCGTCCCCCGGTCCGCCGGCTCCTCGCCCACGTACTCCTGGCCGCGCATCTCGCACCACGCCGGGATGTCCAGCCGGGCCGCCTCGTCGTCCGCGAGGACCCGCACCGTGCCGCCCACCGGCACGTCCCCGATCACCTTGGCGAGCTCGATCACCGGGACCGGGCACCGCCGCCCCAGCGCGTCCACGACCAGGACGTCGCCCCTCTCCCGCGTCAGGACGTCCCCACCGGACACCGCGGCGCCCAGCTTCTCCCGCACCCCCGCCACCACCTCCGGCAGGACGGCCAGGAACCGCTCGACGTCCTCCTCACGCGTCCCCGGCGGCAGCGAGACCCGGACGTTGCCCTC
This sequence comes from Streptomyces sp. NPDC016640, assembly GCF_043076215.1. Taxonomy (NCBI): domain Bacteria; kingdom Bacillati; phylum Actinomycetota; class Actinomycetes; order Kitasatosporales; family Streptomycetaceae; genus Streptomyces; species Streptomyces sp. NPDC016640. The sequence continues at coordinate 232,693 of NZ_JBIBRG010000005.1, read as the reverse complement.
GCTGAGCACGCCCATCGCCCTCAGCACATGGCTGGGCGTCAGCGTGCTGCTCGTACAGGACGACCCGGACGAGACGGAGAAGTCCGCGCGGTCCAGCTCGTGCAGCAGGGCCTCCCCGTCGACATAGAGACAGGAGAAGGTGACGATCCCCGGCAGCCGCCGTTCCGGATCCCCGACCACCTCCGCGTCCGGCACCAGCCGCGGCACCCGCGCCCGGATCCGCTCCGTCAGTTCCCGCAGCCGGACCGCCTCCTGCGCCGCCTCCGCCCGCACCGCCCGCAGCGACGCCGCCGCGGCCACGATCGCCGGCAGGTTCTCGAACCCGGCCGCCCGGCCCGTCTCCCGCTCGTCCCGCGGCCCCTGGGGAGCGAACCGCACCCCCTTGCGCACGACGAGCAGGCCGACCCCCGGGGGACCGCCCCACTTGTGGGCGCTCGCCGTGAGCAGCGACCAGTCGCCCCCGACCGGGCCCCAGCCCAGCGACTGGGCCGCGTCCACCAGCAGCGGCACCCCCGCCGCCCGGCACGCCCCGGCCACCTCGGCCACCGGCTGCACGGTCCCCACCTCGTGGTTGGCCGACTGCAGACAGGCCAGCGCGGTGTCCGGCCGCAGCGCCTCGGCGTAGGCGTACGGGCTCACCGCTCCCGTACGCCCCACCGCGACCTCGGTGACCGACCCCCCGTCGGCCCGGTGAACTTCCGCCGCGTGCAGCGCCGAAGAGTGTTCGACCGCCGACACGATCAGGTGACGTCCGACGCGCCGCCGCCCGGCCAGCGCCCCCGCGATCCCGGAGTGCACCGCCCGGGTGCCGGACGTCGTGAACACCAACTCGTCCGGCCGGCACCCCACGGCCTCGGCGGCGGCCTCGCGCGCCGCGTCCAGCAGCAGCCGGGCGCGCCTTCCCTCCCGGTACGGACGGGCGGGATCCGCCCACCCCTCGTCGAGGGAGGCCGTCAACGCCTGACGGGCCACGGGGTGGAGGGGAGCGCCGGAAGCAGCATCGAAGTAGGACACACCCCAACGCTAAGCGCCCTGACGGAACGCGGGGAACCGCGCGACCGACCGCGAGGGCGCCGGGACCGCGGGACAAACCCGCAAGCCCGGGTCGTGAGGCGCTCGGTGTAACCCGCGGCGCGTATGGCACCCCTCCCCGCGAACCCCCGGAGGGCGTCGGCTAGGGTTTGGTCCGCATAAACATCCAAACCCCTGCCCGACGCAGGGCGGCGACCGACCAGCGAGAAGGCCGCAGCCGTACAGCGCGGGCGAGACTCTCGGGAAGGCGCTACGTGAGTCCCAACGGCTCCGACCGCTCGCCGCGGCGCCCGATGCGGCGGAAGCTGCTGCAGGCACTGACCGCGGGCCTGGTCCTGGCGACCGCCACCGGTTGCACATGGGAGGACTTCCCCCGCCTTGGTATGCCCACCCCCACCACGGAAGAGGCTCCGCGGATCCTCTCCCTCTGGCAGGGATCCTGGGCTGCCGCGCTCGCCGTCGGCGTGCTGGTGTGGGGCCTGATCCTGTGGAGTGCTTTCTTCCACCGGCGCAGCCGCACCAAGGTGGAGGTTCCTCCGCAGACCCGGTACAACATGCCCATCGAGGCGCTGTACACGGTGGTTCCGCTCATCATCGTCTCGGTGTTCTTCTACTTCACCGCGCGTGACGAGTCCGAGCTGCTGAAGCTCGAGAAGAAGCCCGACGTCACCGTCAACGTGGTCGGCTTCCAGTGGAGCTGGTGCTTCAACTACGTCGAGAACGTCGACGGTTCCACGGGCGACGCCAAGACGTCCAAGGAACTGGAGTCGGTCCCGAACCGCTACAAGGACGCCTTCCCGGCCGATGCCGGCGGCGTCTACGACTGCGGCGTCCCCGGTACCCGGAACCCGCAGACGAACAACCCGGGCCCCACCCTGTGGCTGCCCGAGGGCAAGCGGGTCCGCTTCGTGCTGACCTCGCGCGACGTCATCCACTCCTTCTGGGTGGTGCCGTTCCTGATGAAGCAGGACGTCATCCCGGGACACCCCAACGCCTTCGAGGTGACCCCCAACCGTGAGGGCACCTTCCTGGGCAAGTGCGCCGAGCTCTGCGGCGTGGACCACTCCCGGATGCTGTTCAACGTGAAGGTCGTCTCCCAGGAGCGCTACGAGCAGCACCTGAAGGACCTTGTGAAGAAGGGGCAGACCGGTTACGTGCCCGCTGGCATCTCCCAGACGGAGCACGAGAGGAACCGGGAGGCGAACATCCTGTGAGCATCCTCAACGAACCCCGCGATGCCGCGGCGGCAGGGTCCCACTACGAGGACGAACTGCCGGCCCGGCGCCAGAGCCGTGGCGACCTCGTGATCAAGTGGCTGACGACCACGGACCACAAGACGATCGGCACGCTGTATCTGGTGACGTCGTTCGCGTTCTTCTGCATCGGTGGCGTCATGGCTCTGCTCATGCGCGCCGAGCTGGCCCGGCCGGGTCTGCAGATCGTGTCGAACGAGCAGTTCAACCAGGCGTTCACGATGCACGGCACGATCATGCTGCTGATGTTCGCGACGCCGCTGTTCGCCGGTTTCGCGAACTGGATCATGCCGCTGCAGATCGGCGCGCCCGATGTGGCGTTCCCCCGGCTGAACATGTTCGCCTACTGGCTGTACCTGTTCGGCTCGCTGATCGCGGTCGGTGGTTTCCTCACCCCGGACGGCGCGGCCGACTTCGGCTGGTTCGCCTACTCCCCGCTGTCGGACGCGGTCCGCTCGCCGGGCATCGGCGCCGACATGTGGATCATGGGTCTGGCGTTCTCCGGCTTCGGCACCATCCTCGGCTCGGTCAACTTCATCACCACGATCATCTGCATGCGCGCCCCGGGCATGACGATGTTCCGCATGCCGATCTTCACCTGGAACGTGCTGCTGACCGGTGTGCTGGTCCTGCTGGCCTTCCCGGTGCTGGCCGCGGCGCTGTTCGCCCTGGAGGCGGACCGCAAGTTCGGCAGCCACATCTTCGACTCGGCCAACGGAGGGGCGCTGCTGTGGCAGCACCTGTTCTGGTTCTTCGGCCATCCCGAGGTGTACATCATCGCGCTGCCGTTCTTCGGCATCATCAGTGAGGTCATCCCGGTCTTCTCCCGCAAGCCGATCTTCGGTTACATGGGTCTGATCGGCGCGACGATCGCCATCGCGGGTCTGTCGGTGACGGTGTGGGCGCACCACATGTACGTCACGGGCGGTGTGCTGCTGCCGTTCTTCTCGTTCATGACCTTCCTGATCGCGGTCCCCACGGGTGTGAAGTTCTTCAACTGGCTCGGCACCATGTGGAAGGGGTCCCTGTCCTTCGAGACGCCGATGCTGTGGTCGATGGGCTTCCTGGTGACGTTCCTCTTCGGTGGTCTGACCGGTGTCATCCTGGCCTCGCCGCCGCTGGACTTCCACGTCTCCGACAGCTACTTCGTGGTGGCGCACTTCCACTACGTGGTGTTCGGCACCGTGGTGTTCGCGATGTTCGCCGGCTTCCACTTCTGGTGGCCGAAGTTCACCGGCAAGATGCTCGACGAGCGTCTCGGCAAGATCACCTTCTGGACGCTGTTCATCGGCTTCCACGGCACCTTCCTCGTCCAGCACTGGCTGGGCGCCGAGGGCATGCCGCGCCGGTACGCGGACTACCTCGCGGCCGACGGCTTCACCGCCCTGAACACCGTCTCCACGATCGCCTCGTTCCTGCTCGGCCTGTCGGTCCTGCCGTTCTTCTACAACATCTGGAAGACGGCCAAGTACGGCAAGCCGGTCGGCGTCGACGACCCGTGGGGCTACGGCCGCTCCCTGGAGTGGGCCACCTCCTGCCCGCCGCCGCGCCACAACTTCCTCACCCTGCCGCGGATCCGCAGTGAATCCCCGGCGTTCGACCTGCACCACCCGGAGATCGCCGCACTCGACGAACTCGAGAACGCCGGTCACGGCGAGAAGGCCCTCGCTGGGGGCAAGGAGGCCGGCAAGTGAAGATCCAGGGCAAGATGTTCATCTGGCTGAGCGTCTTCCTCCTCGCCATGGCGGTCGTCTACGGCGTGTGGTCGAAGGAGCCGGCCGGCACCACCGCCCTCTTCCTGGCCTTCGGCCTGAGCATCATGATCGGCTTCTACCTCGGCTTCACGGCCAAGCGGGTCGACGTGGGAGCGCAGGACGACAAGGAGGCGGACGTCGCCGACGACGCCGGCGAGGTCGGGTTCTTCAGCCCGCACAGCTGGCAGCCGCTCTCCCTGGCCGTGGGCGGCGCGCTGGCCTTCATGTCCGTCGCGATCGGCTGGTGGCTGATGTACTTCTCGGCGCCGCTGCTCCTGGTCGGCCTCTGGGGCTGGGTCTTCGAGTACTACCGCGGTGAGAACCGCACCCAGTAACACGCGGCACGGCACTTCGGGGCCCGGACACTCCGCCAGGAGCGTCCGGGCCCCTGCCGTTGCCCGCCCGCCTCACCCGTTCGGGCCGCCCGGTGAGCCGGAGCGCGGACGCGTTCCTACCGTGAGGCCATGAGACACACGGAGTCCCCTCGTGGCGCGGGCGCCGGCCGGAGCCGCGTCGTCGGCTGCGCACTGCTGGCGATCACCCTCGGCGCGGGCGTCACCGGCTGCACGTCCGACGGCGACCCGCTGTCCGCCGAGCCGTACGACGCGACGGACCGGATCTCCTTCGGCGGCTCCGTCGAAGCGGGCGGGACGGCCGACCCCGACAAGCCCCTGGAGGTCGTCGCCGAAGACCCGGCCGGGCGCGTCACGGACGTCACCGCCGTGGACGCCTCAGGGCGCCACCTGGCGGGCGAACTGGCCGCCGACGGCAGCCGCTGGCACAGCACCTCCCCGCTCGCCACCCACACCCGGTACACGGTCCGGGTGAGCACCGAGGACGAGGACGGGGCCCCCGGCCGCAGGGTCCTCACCTTCACCACCGGCAAGCCCACCACGAGCAAGCGCCTGGCCGTGACCTTCGGCCCCCCGGCGGGCACCTACGGCGTCGGCCAGCCCCTCACCGCCGAACTGGACGCGCCCGTCGCGGACCGGGCCCGGCGGGCCGTCGTGGAACGCGCCCTGAAGGTCGAGTCCACGCCCGCCGTGACCGGCACCTGGCACTGGGTGGACGACAAGAAGCTGCACTACCGCCCGAAGGACTACTGGCCGGCCCACGCCACCATCAGCGTGCGCAGCGCCCTGGAGGGCGTCGCGATCGGCGACCGGCTGCGGGGCGGCACGGCCGAGCCGCTGACGATCCGCACCGGCGACCGGGTGACGGCCGTTACCGACGCCGCCGCGCACCGGCTGACCGTCCACCGGAACGGCGAGGTGATCAAGGAGATCCCCGTCACCACCGGCAAGCCCGGCTTCGAGACCCGCAACGGCGTCAAGGTCGTCCTCGCCAGGGAACGCCTCGTACGTATGCGCAGCACCACCGTCGGCATCGCCGAGGGCTCGGCCGAGTCGTACGACATGGACGTCCACTTCGCCACCCGGGTCACCTGGAGCGGCGAGTACCTGCACGCCGCCCCGTGGTCCGTCGGCTCCCAGGGCTCCGCCAACGTCAGCCACGGCTGCGTCGGCATGAACACCACGAACGCCGAGTGGTTCTTCGACACCGTGCGCGCGGGCGACGTCGTCGAGGTGGTGAACTCCGCCGGCGACACCATGGAGCCCTTCGGCAACGGCTACGGCGACTGGAACCTCGACTGGACCGAGTGGCGCGCGGGCAGTGCCCTGACCTCCGGCACGGCTGCGGACCCCGGGGAGTCGGCCCGCCTCCGGCCGGCGGCGGTGTGACCCCCGGGGGCGCGGGAAAGGCGCGCGACCGGCCACGGGGGCCCCGCGGCCGCACCACCACGGCACGGATCGGGCTCCTAGACGCTCTGCAGGAACCTCTGCCGCAGCAGGGCCGCCAGCGCCGAGGCGAACTCCACCGGCTCCACCGGCAGGGTGACCGCGCCCTCGGCGCGACTCCACGTCGCGAGCCACGCGTCCTGCGGCCGCCCGATCAGCAGGAGCACCGGCGGACAGCGGAAGACCTCGTCCTTGATCTGCCGGCACATCCCCATGCCGCCCATCGGCACGGCCTCACCGTCCAGCACGCACACGTCGATGCCGCCCCGGTCCAGTTCCTTCAGCACGGCCGCCGGGGTCGCGCACTCCACGAACTCCACGAGGGGCACGTCCGGGGCCGGCCGCCGGCCGGTGGCGAGCCGCACCTGCTCCCGGGTGTGGGCGTCGTCGCTGTAGACCAGCACCGTGGCGGTCGCCTGCATTGTTCCTCCGCGCGTAAGAGAGAGGGCATCGCTCTGTCGGGAACTTCGGGTACCGATGGCGCGGATGCTACCCCTTCGAACCGCTTGTCAACACTGGTTCGGACATGGCTTCGAAGGGGCGCCCGGTGGGCCATACGGGCAGTACAGGACGGGCGAACACACCGAACGGCACCCCCGGGAGTGAGGGCGGGATAAGCGACCGACATAATGTCGGCGTGGCGACAGCAACGACAGTAGATACCGGGCACGCGCACCCGTCGGTCAACCGGCCGAACCTCACCAGCGTCGGAACCATCATCTGGCTGAGTTCCGAGCTGATGTTCTTCGCGGCCCTCTTCGCGATGTACTTCACCCTGCGATCGGTGACCGGACCCGACTTCTGGTCGGAGAAGGCCGACAGCCTGAACTTCCCGTTCTCGGCGGCGAACACCACGATCCTGGTGCTTTCCTCCCTCACCTGCCAGCTCGGCGTGTTCGCCGCCGAGCGCGGTGACGTGAAGAAGCTCCGGACGTGGTTCATCGTCACGTTCATCATGGGCGCGGTCTTCATCGGCGGTCAGGTCTTCGAGTACACCGAGCTGGTCAAGCACGAGGGCCTGTCCCTCTCCTCCGACCCGTACGGCTCGGTGTTCTACCTGACCACCGGCTTCCACGGCCTGCACGTGACGGGCGGTCTCATCGCCTTCCTGCTGGTCCTGGGCCGGACCTACGCGGCCCGGAGATTCACCCACGAGCAGGCGACCGCGGCCATCGTCGTGTCCTACTACTGGCACTTCGTCGATGTCGTCTGGATCGGCCTCTTCGCCACGATCTACATGATCAAGTAACCGGGCCACATCCGCGCGCGCTCGAAGCGGCGCACCCAACAGAAGCATCGACGCAGAAGATCCTGACACCGGGGTAATCCGTGAAAAAGCTCTCCGCACGACGACGCCATCCGCTGGCGGCGCTCGTCGTCCTACTCCTCGCGCTGGCATGCACCGGGGGGCTGTACGCCGTGTTCGCACCCGCGGACAAGGCGCAGGCCGACGAAACCGCCCAGTCCCTCACCATCGAGGAGGGCAAGAAGCTCTATACGGTCGGCTGCGCGAGCTGCCACGGCACCGGCGGTCAGGGCACCTCCGACGGCCCGACCCTGGTGGGCGTGGGCGCCGCGGCCGTCGACTTCCAGGTGGGCACCGGCCGCATGCCGGCCGCCACCTCGCAGGCCGCGCAGCTCCCGGACAAGAAGGCCGTCTACACCCAGGCCCAGATCGACCAGCTGGCGGCGTACATCTCCTCCCTGGGCGCCGGCCCGGCCGTCCCGACCGAGCAGCAGTACGGCCCCGAGGGCGCCGACATCGCCAAGGGCGGCGAGCTGTTCCGCAACAACTGCGCGCAGTGCCACAACTTCACCGGCAAGGGCGGTGCGCTCACCCACGGCAAGTACGCCCCGACCCTGGAGGGCGTCGCCCCCAAGTACATCTACGAGGCCATGCTCACCGGCCCGCAGAGCATGCCCGTTTTCCCCGACAGCGCGCTGTCGGAGCAGAACAAGAAGGACGTCATCGCGTACCTGCACGCGGTCAACGGCGAAGAGACCGAGAGCTTCGGCGGCCTCGAGCTGGGTGGCCTCGGGCCGGTCGCCGAGGGTCTGTTCGGATGGATCTTCGGACTGGGCACGCTGGTCGCGGTCGCCGTCTGGGTCGCCGCTCGGACCGCAAAGGCCAAGAAGTCATGAGTAGCCAAGACATTCCCGAAGAGAACCTGCCCGCCGCGCGGGACACCACCCGTGGCGCGGTGAAGCTCGCCGACGACCGGAACCCGTTCGCCGACCCGGGCCTGCCGCCCCACGAGCACCGGATCCAGGACCTCGACGAGCGGGCCGCCAAGCGGTCCGAGCGCACGGTCGCCCTGCTGTTCACGGTGTCGATGCTGGCCACCATCGGCTTCATCGTGTCGTACGTCACGATCCCGGTGGACCGGGTGGTCCACATCTTCCCGCTCGGTCACGTCAGCGCGCTGAACTTCGCGCTCGGCATGACGCTCGGTCTCGCCCTGTTCGCCATCGGCGCCGGCGCGGTCCACTGGGCCCGCACGCTGATGTCGGACCACGAGCTCGCCGACGAGCGGCACCCGATCGAGGCCTCCCCCGAGGTCAAGGCGAAGGTCATGGACGACTTCCGCCAGGGTGCCAAGGAGTCGGTGCTGGGCCGCCGCAAGCTGATCCGCAACACGATGTTCGGCGCGCTCGCCCTGTTCCCGCTCTCCGGCGTGGTGCTGCTGCGCGACCTCGGACCCCTGCCGGGCACCAAGCTGCGCCACACGCTGTGGTCCAAGGGCAAGCTGCTCGTCAACATGAACACGAACGAGCCGTTGCGGCCGTCCGACCTCACCCTGGGCTCGCTGACCTTCGCCAAGCCCGAGGGCCTGGAGGAGCACGACCACGGCTTCCAGACGGAGATCGCCAAGGCCGCCCTGATGCTGGTCCGCATCCAGCCGGACGACATCAAGGACAAGCGCTCGCTCGAGTGGTCGCACGAGGGCATCCTCGCCTACTCGAAGATCTGCACCCACGTCGGCTGCCCGATCTCCCTGTACGAGCAGCAGACGCACCACGCGCTGTGCCCCTGCCACCAGTCCACCTTCGACCTCGCCGACGGCGCCCGGGTGATCTTCGGTCCCGCCGGTCACGCCCTGCCGCAGCTGCGCATCGGCGTGAACGACGAGGGCTACCTCGAGGCGCTCGGCGACTTCGACGAGCCCGTCGGGCCTGCTTTCTGGGAGCGCGGATGAGCACCACCAACTCCACCACGCATACATCGGCCGCCGACGCGTCGGGCCGCTCCCGCGCGAAGGCGCCGGCCGGCGAACGCGTCGCCGACTGGGCCGACGGCCGGCTGGGGATCTACTCCCTGGCCAAGGCCAACATGCGCAAGATCTTCCCCGACCACTGGTCGTTCATGCTGGGTGAGATCTGCCTCTACAGCTTCCTCATCATCATCCTCACGGGTGTGTACCTGACGCTGTTCTTCCACCCGTCGATGAACGAGGTGGAGTACCACGGCTCCTACGTCCCGCTGCAGGGACAGCTGATGAGCGAGGCCTACAAGTCGACGCTGGACATCAGCTTCGACGTCCGGGGCGGTCTGCTGATCCGGCAGATCCACCACTGGGCCGCGCTGGTCTTCCTGGCCGGCATGTTCGTGCACATGATGCGCGTGTTCTTCACCGGCGCGTTCCGCAAGCCGCGTGAGATCAACTGGCTGTTCGGCTTCCTGCTGTTCGTCCTGGGCATGTTCACCGGCTTCACCGGTTACTCGCTCCCGGACGACCTGCTCTCCGGCACCGGTATCCGCTTCATGGAGGGCGCGATCCTGTCCGTGCCGATCGTCGGCACGTACCTGTCGTTCTTCCTCTTCGGCGGCGAGTTCCCCGGCGACGACTTCGTGGCCCGGTTCTTCTCGATCCACGTCCTGCTGCTGCCGGGCATCATGCTCGGCCTCGTGGTGGCGCACCTGATCCTGGTCTTCTACCACAAGCACACGCAGTTCGCGGGCCCCGGCAAGAACAACGACAATGTCGTCGGCATGCCGCTGCTGCCGGTCTACATGGCCAAGGCCGGAGGCTTCTTCTTCCTGGTCTTCGGTGTGCTCGCGGCCGTCTCGGCGATCGCCACGATCAACCCGATCTGGGCACTCGGCCCGTACCGGCCGGACATGGTCTCCACCGGCGCCCAGCCCGACTGGTACATGGGCTTCTCCGAGGGTCTGATCCGTGTGATGCCGGGCTGGGAGATCAACTTCTGGGGTCACACGCTCGTCCTGGGCGTGTTCATCCCGCTGCTGATCTTCCCGCTGGTCCTGGTGTCGATCGCGGTCTACCCGTTCATCGAGTCCTGGGTCACCGGCGACAAGCGCGAGCACCACATCCTGGACCGCCCGCGCAACGCCCCGACCCGCACCGCGTTCGGCGTCGCGTGGATCACGCTGTACGTCGTGCTCCTCATCGGTGGTGGCAACGACCTGTTCGCCACCCACTTCCACCTGTCGATCAACGCCATCACCTGGTTCGTGCGGGTCGCGTTCTTCGTCGCGCCGGTCCTGGCGTTCATCGTCACCAAGCGGATCTGCCTCGGCCTGCAGCGCCGGGACAGGGACAAGGTGCTGCACGGCCGCGAGTCGGGCATCATCAAGCGCCTGCCGCACGGTGAGTTCATCGAGGTCCACGAGCCGCTCAGCCAGGAGCAGCTGCACACCCTCACCGCGCACGAGCAGTACAAGCCGGTCGAGATCGGCCCGACGGTCGACGAGAACGGTGTCCGGCGCAAGGTCGGCGCGACGGAGAAGCTGCGCGCCAGGCTGAGCAAGGGGTACTACGGCGAGGACGCGCAGGTCGCGAAGCCGACCGTCGAGGAGTACAAGGAGATCACCAGCGGCCACGGCCACCACTGATCACCGGTTCGCCTCACCCGAGTCGCCACACGACGGCGAAGGGCCCCCGTCCGTTCCGCGGACGGGGGCCCTTCGCCGTCCCCGGACCTGGATAGGGTGGGTGCGGGACCCCCGCGGTCCCGGAACTCCTCTACGACGATCAGGAGCGGCCGATGAGCGCTGTGACCCCCGCTGGAGGCGACACCGCGGCGGGCCGCTCCTGGCCCGCCCTGCTGAACGGACTGCTGGACGGACGGAACCTGTCCGCCGACGACACCGCCTGGGCGATGGACCTGATCATGCGCGGCGAGGCGAGTGACGCGCAGATCGCCGGGTTCGCGGTGTCCCTGCGGGCCAAGGGCGAGACCGTCGAGGAGATCACCGGCTGCGTCCGTGCGCTGTACGACCACGCCCATGTGATCGAGGTGCCGGGAGACACCGTCGACATCGTCGGCACCGGCGGGGACGGCGCGAAGACGGTGAACATCTCCACGATGTCCTCGATCGTCGTGGCCGGCACCGGCGCGAAGGTCGTCAAGCACGGCAACCGGGCGGCGTCCTCGGCATCCGGTGCCTCCGACGTCCTGGAGAAGCTCGGCGTCAACCTGGAGCTGACCCCGCGGCGGGTGGCCGAGGTCGCCGAGGAGGCCGGGATCACCTTCTGCTTCGCGGTGAAGTTCCACCCGGCGCTGCGCCACGTGGCCGCCGCCCGGGGACAGCTGGGCATCCGTACGGTGTTCAACTTCCTCGGTCCGCTGGCCAACCCGGCACGGGTCAAGGCCCAGGCGGTCGGGGTCGCCGACCCGCGGATGGCCCCGATCATGGCCGGTGTGTTCGCCGCACGCGGCCACTCCTCACTGGTGTTCCGCGGCGACGACGGCCTGGACGAGCTGACCACCACCGCCACCTCGCGGGTGTGGGTGGTCCGGGACGGCGAGGTCACCGAGGAGGCCTTCGACCCGCGCGACGCCGGTCTCGACCTGGTGCCCGTGGAAGCGCTGCGCGGCGCGGACGCCTCGTACAACGCCGAGGTCGCCCGGCGGCTGCTGGACGGCGAGCGCGGCCCCGTACGGGACGCGGTGCTGCTGAACTCGGCGGCGGCGCTGGTCGCCCTGGAGCCGGGCCCCGGAACCCTCACCGAGCAGATCCGTGCAGGGATGGCGCGGGCGGCCGAGGCGATCGACTCGGGGGCCGCCGGGCGGGTCCTGGAGCGCTGGGTGGCCGTCAGCAACGCGTAGCGGCCCGACGGCGGACGTCCCGCGATCCGGACCCGGGTTGCGGGACTCGATCACTTCACGTACGTTCCTCTCCAGGTCATGAGTGACAGCCATCAGGCCCCGGCCGGCTGTCCGGCAACCCTCCGTCCGTGGCGGGGTGCCCCGGGTGAAGACCAGGCCGATGGGCAGCAGGGCGCGTCGGCAAGCGCGGACCCCTCGCACGCTGTGAACAGCGTGGGGCCAGGGGTCCTGGTCGTCGAGGAGCCTTCCGTGAGCAAGCGAATGCGCTAGGGCCGCAGAGCCCCGCCTCCGCACACCCCCTTTCTCTTCCCCCCGTGCTCGAGCGATGTGTGCTCGCGCGGCGGTTCCGCCTGCCTCACCGGGAGTTGCGCCATGTCCGTCTCCACCGCTGCCGTCGGCCAGTCCGTCTGTTCCCCGCTGCCCGTTCTGGGCCGGGACGTCACCGTCCCCCTCGTCACGGGCGGCGAGGTCGCCTACGCCGCGCTCGACTACGCCGCCAGCGCGCCCGCGCTCCAGCGCGTCTGGGACGACGTGGCCGCGTACGCGCCGTACTACGGCAGCGTCCACCGCGGCGCCGGGTACCTCTCCCAGCTCTCCACCGACCTGTTCGAGAACGCCCGCCGCACCGTCGCCGAGTTCCTCGACTGCCGCACCGGCGACCAGGTGGTGTTCACCCGGTCCACCACCGACTCCCTCAACCTGCTCGCCGCCGCGCTCCCCGACGGCTGCGAGGTCTTCGTCTTCGAGACCGAGCACCACGCCTCCCTGCTGCCCTGGGGGTCCGCCCGCGGCACGCGCCTCACCTGCCTCGACGCCCCGAGCAGCCCGCGGCAGGCCGTGGAGACCCTGGAGCGCGCCCTCGCCGGCCGTGACCCCCGCGGGCCCGCCCTGGTCTGCGTCACCGGCGCATCCAACGTCACCGGCGAGCTGTGGCCCGTACGGGAACTGGCCGCCGCCGCGCACGCGCACGGTGCCCGGATCGTGCTGGACGCCGCCCAGCTCGCCCCGCACCACCCGGTGAGCCTCCGCGACCTGGACGTCGACTGGGTCGCGTTCTCCGGGCACAAGCTGTACGCCCCCTTCGGCTCCGGTGTGCTGGCCGGCCGCGCCGACTGGCTGCGGCAGGCCGAGCCCTACCTCGCGGGCGGCGGCGCCAGCCGCAAGGTCACCCGCCGCGCGGACGGGGGAGTGGACGTGGAGTGGCACGACGGCGCCGCCCGCCACGAGGCCGGATCCCCCAACGTCATCGGCGCCTACGCCATCGCCTCCGCCTGCAAGGCGCTCACCGAGGCCGGTTTCGAGGCGCTGCTCGCCCATGAGGAGCGGCTGATCCGCACGGTGCGCGACGGGCTCGCGGACGTTCCCCAGGTGCGGTTCCTGTCCCTGTTCGGGGACGACGCCCCGCGCGTCGGCGTGCTCTCCTTCGTCGTCGAGGGCTGGAACAGCTCCCACTTCGCCGCCGCGCTGTCCGCCGAGTACGGCATCGGCGTACGGGACGGGCTGTTCTGCGCGCACCCGCTGGTGCGCACGCTGCTCGGCGGTGACCCGCAGGCCCAGGGCGAGTGCGGCGCCCCCGAGGCGGCGCCCGGGGAGAAGTCCCTCAACGCCATCCGGGTCAGCTTCGGCGCGGGCACGCCGGACGAGCACGTGGAGCGGTTCGTGCGGGCGGTGCGGGAACTGGTGCGGGACGGGGCGCGCTGGAGCTACCGCACGGTGGACGGCCGCTGCGTGCCGAATCCCTCCGCCCGGGCGTGACGGTGCCGGTCCGCCGGGTGCGGCGGCGAGCGCCGAGGCCGTGCCCTCACCGCCGTCGACCAGCGGGATCCGGTCGAGCTCGGCGTCCGATGCGTTCCTCGCCCTCGACGATCAGAATCCGGTTCATGTGCGCGTCTCCTCCCGCGATCGGTCCAGCGTCAGTACGAAGGTGGCGCCGCCGCCCTCGGTGTCGTACAGGCGGACCAGGCCGCCGTGGCCCTCCGCGATCGCCCTGACGATCGACAGGCCGAGTCCGGCGCCCGAGCCGCGCGCGCCACGCCGGGCGGTGCCGCGCCTGCCGTGGACGTCGGGGTGGGCGAGCCGCTGTCCAGTTCGACGCGCGGCGGCACCTCGGGGGCGCGGGACTGTCGGCGAGCGCGAAGCTGGTCGCGGCGGCGCCCAGCGGGATCAGTACGACGGCGGCCAGGGCCGCCATCCGGCGAGTGAGGACCATGGACCCGATCCTGCGCGCCGGACCGCAGGGCCCGGATGGGTCCAGGATGAGGAACCCTTCATCTCCTCCGCGCCGGCCGGCCTCAGCTGTCCAGCCCGATGGCGAACGCCGCCTCCAGGTCGTGCTGCGAGTACGTGCGGAACGCCACGTGCGTGTCGGTGCCCTCCACCCCCGGGATCTTGCTGATCCGGCCGGGGATCACCTCCGCCAGGTCCTCGTGCTCACGGACCCGGACCATGGCGATCAGGTCGTAGGTGCCGGTGACGGAGAAGACCTCGCTGACGCTGTCCAGCGCGGCGATCCGCTCCGCGATCTCGGGGATCCGGTCCACGCTGGTCTTGATGAGGACGATCGCGGTGATCACGGCTGGTTCTCTCCCTCGGGGGCCGGAGCAGGGGCGGACTTCACTGTAGTCGCCCTGCCGGAACACACCCACGCGCAGCCGAAGCCCAGGCCGAACCCCACCACGTGCGCCAGGTACGCCACCCCCGGCCCCTGGGCCGCCCGCCCCGCCGCCACCCACTGCAACGCCGCCCAGCACGGCAGCACCACCCAGGCCGGCAGACGTACCGGCAGGAAGAACAGGAACGGCAGGAGGCTGGTCACCCGCGCCCGGGGGAACAGGAGGAGGAACGCGCCGAGGACCGCCGAGACCGCCCCCGAGGCACCGACCAGGGACCGCTCGGAGCCGGCGTTGGCGGCGGCGTACCCCAGCAGCGCGAGGTAGCCGCAGCCGGCGTAGCACAGGGTGAACCGCACCCGGCCCATCCGTGCCTCGGTCATCGTGCCGAAGACCTGGAGGAAGAGCATGTTGCCGAGCAGGTGCACCCAGCTGCCGTGCACGAACAGCGCGGTGGCGGGGGTGAGGACGGCCCCGGGTGAACCCTCGAACAGGTCTGCGGGAATCACGCCCCAGCGCCGGAAATAGGCCCGCCGCGCCGCGGCCAGCTCCTCCCCGGAGCCGTGGGCCGGATCGAGGCCGGAGGCGGGCCCGACCAGGAAGAGCAGGCAGCACAGGACGATGAGGGCGCGGGTGACCGGCGCCGGGGTGCCCCGGATCGCCCCGGCCGCCGACGCGCCCCAGTTGCGGATCATGACCACAGAGCATGACGTAACCGGACACAACCGCACGGACCGCCTCGCCGTCGTGGGCGGGCGGGCGGCGGGGACCCGCCAGGCCTTAGGGTTACCGCCACACGCCCCGGGCGGGCCGGTGCGTCACGGACACTGGAAGGAAGGCGAACAGCCACGATGACGGTTCCTCTGCCGACCGCCTCGACGCGGTGGCGCTGCACCCTCTGCGGCAACCTCACGCGCTTCGACGTGACCCGCTCGTCGAAGGTCGTCGAGTACGTCCACCTCGACCTGGCCGGGGAGCCCGCGGTCGAGGAGCGCGAGGTGCTCGATGAGACGATCGAGTCGGTGCGCTGCCGCTGGTGCAACGCGGTGGACCAGGTGGAACTCGTGGACAGGCCGGGCGCCGGCTCCTGAGCAGGAGCGGGCCCCGCGGACGGCGACCCCGCACACGGGGGCGCACACAGGCATGGGGGTGTGACGGATGGCGGAGACCATGGGCGAGGGGCCGCAGGACGGCGCCGCCGAGGTGCTCGACCGCCCGCTGCCCGAGGGAGTGCGCCGCCGGGTCGTCCAGATCGTCGCCGACGGCTTCGGCGGGCTCACGGTCACCGAGCTGCCCGCCCAGCTGCGGCAGTACGCCCGGTTCGCCCCGAACCGCCGTGCCAAGTTCGCCGGCAACGCCATGGCGGCGGCGCTGGAGACCGACCCGCTGTTCCGGCAGCGCATCGGTGAGCGGCTCGCAGAGGCCCAGCCGGAACTGACCGGCGCCCTCGAATCCGGCACCCCGCCCCCGGCCGCGGACCCGCTCGACGTGGCGGCCGCGGCCTACGTGATCCGCCCGCCCGGCTGGGTCAAGCTGGTGACCGCCGCCGGCGAGGAGGCCCAGCGCGCCGACGCCGAGCGGGCCGGCGAGGAGAGCAGGGCCGAGCTGGAGCGGCTGCGCGCCGAACTCGACCGGGCCCGCGAGCACACCAGGTCGGAGACCGAGCGGCTGCGCACCGAACTGGACGCGGCGAAGCGGGAGGCCGACGCGCTGCACCGCAAGCTGCGCTCCGCGCTGAGCGACGTCAAGCGCGGCGAGGCCGCGCTGCGCAAGCTGCGGGGCGAGATGGAGGGCGTCCGCGCCGAGGGACACGCCCAGGTGTCGGCCGCCGAGAGCGAGAGCCGCCGCCTCAGGACCAGGCTCGGCGAGACCGAGGCCGCGCTGGAGGCCGCGCGCCGGGCGGCCCGCGAGGGCCGCAGCGTGGAGGACATGCGGGTACGGCTGCTGCTGGACACCGTGCTGGACGCCGCCCAGGGGCTCCGCCGCGAGCTGGCACTGCCCCCGGTGTCCGTGCGGCCCGCCGAGACCGTGGACGCCGTCGAACCGGGGCGCATGACCCCGAAGGACATCGCCGCCCGCGCGCTGTCCGAGGACGACCCCGCGATCCTCGACCAGCTGCTGGCGCTGCCGCAGGCGCATCTGGTCGTCGACGGCTACAACGTCACCAAGACCGGCTATCCGCAGATGCCCCTGGAGAAGCAGCGTCTGCGGCTGCTGGGCCAGCTCGCCCAGCTCGCCGCCCAGACCGGCGCGGAGGTGACCTGCGTCTTCGACGGTGCCGAACTGGCCGTGCCGGTGCTGCTGGCGCCGCCGCGCGGGGTGCGGGTGCTGTTCTCCAAGCCGGGCGTCACCGCCGACGAGCTGATCCGTCAGCTGGTACGCGCCGAGCCGCCGGGCCGGCCCGTCATCGTCGCCTCCACCGACCGCGAGGTCGCCGACGGAGTGGCCCGCGCGGGCGCCCGCCCGGTCGCCTCGGCGGTTCTCCTCAAGAGGCTTTCCTGACACCTGATTGACTTCCGTCCCCCCTGCAACGTACGCGGTCTATGACCGAATTGACGGGATCGTCACGCAGCGTAGCGTCAAGGGTGCGTCACTGCAGGTGAGTTGAGGTCAAATAAACGCGCTGTAATGGAGATTTTCCGTCCGGGGATTTGAACTGATCACAAGAGAATCATTAGGGTCTGCCTCGAACCCGCGACCGCGCGATCACTCTCGAGAAGGAGCTCGTCTCCGTGGCGTCCCACCGTCGTCCCAAGCAGCCGAGCCGCGCACGTGTGACCGTGCTCACCACCGCTGCCGCAGCTGCCGTAGTCATGAGCTCGCAGGCCGCCAACGCGGCGCCCAGTGAGAAGCCGAGCAAGGACGAGGTCAAGGCCAAGGTCGACAAGCTCTACGAGCAGGCGGAGCAGGCCACCGAGAAGTACAACGGGGCCAAGGAGAAGCAGGAGAAGCTCCAGAAGGAGATCTCCACCATCCAGGACAACGTCGCCCGCGGTCAGCAGGAGCTCAACGAGCTGCGCGACGGCCTCGGTTCGATGGCCAGCGCCCAGTACCGCAGCGGCGGCATCGACCCCTCCGTCCAGCTCTTCCTCTCCTCCGACCCGGACGACTACCTCGACAAGGCGTCCACCCTCGACCAGTTGAGCACCCAGCAGGTCGACGCGCTGAAGAAGATCCAGGAGAAGCAGCGCGAACTCGCCCAGCAGCGCTCCGAGGCGTCCGAGAAGCTCGAGGACCTCGCCTCCACCCGCACCGAACTGGGCAACAAGAAGAAGGAAGTCCAGTCCAAGCTCGCCTCCGCGCAGAAGCTGCTCAACAGCCTCACCGCCGCGGAGAAGGCCCAGCTCGCCGAGGAGCAGACCCGCGCCACCCGCACCAGCGAGCGCGACGCCCTCACCGCCGACGTCCCGGCCGGCTCCGGACGCGCCGCCGCGGCCTACGCCGCCGCCCAGAGCAAGCTCGGCAGCCCCTACGTCTACGGCGCCACCGGCCCGTCCTCCTACGACTGCTCGGGCCTGACCCAGTGGGCGTACGCCCAGGCCGGCGTCGGCATCCCGCGCACCTCCGAGGCGCAGACCGGCGCCGGCACCCGGATCTACTCGGTGAGCCAGCTCAAGGTCGGCGACCTGGTCTTCTTCTTCAACGACCTGCACCACGTGGGCCTGTACGCGGGCAACGGCCAGATCATCCACGCCCCGCGCACCGGAACCGTCGTGCGCTACGAGTCGATGGACACCATCGGCGGCCCGTTCATGTTCGGAGTCCGCGTCTAGCGTTCCCCGCCGGTGCCGCCGTCCGGGGGAATCGCACCGGACCGCACCGGCCCCGCGCCCCGCCTGTGACCTGCGTCAGAGGCGGGGCGCCGCCGTGTGCGCCCGGTCCCGGCCGTTGGTCCGCCCGCCGCCGCGGGGGCTACTGTCTGCCGCGTTTCCCCGTCCGCCAGCGGAAGGAGCGCGGTTTCCCGTGGGGTCCCATCGCCGTCTCGCACCGTCCTCCGGAGCCGACCGGGGCACCGCCGTCGCCCTCGGCCTGCTGTCGGCGGCGGCCACCGCCCTCGGCGCGGTACCGGCCGCGGCCACGCCGTACGACGACACCCGCGCCGAGGTGAACCGCCTCCACCGGGAGGCCGAGAAGGCGACCGAGGCGTACGACGAGGCCGGCGAGCGCGCCGACGGCCTGCGCCGGCAGATCGCCACCGCACAGGACGGCATCGCCCGCCAGCAGGAGCGCGTCAACACCCTGCGGGAGTCGCTGGGAGCGCTCGCCGGTGCCCAGTACCGCTCCGGCGGCTTCGACCCCTCCCTGGTCCTGCTCTTCGCCGACGACCCGCAGGACTACCTCGAGAAGGCCTCCGTGCTGGACCGGATCACCGCCCACCGGACCGGTGAACTCGGCAGACTCCGGGGCGCCCTGCGCTCCCTGGCCCAGGACCGCGAGGAGACCGTCGGCAGGCTCGGCGCGCTGGAGAGGAGCCGCAGGGCCGCCGCCGCCCACAAGCGGACCGCGGAACGCAAACTCGCCGAGGCCCGCAGACTGCTCGACTCCCTCCCGTCCGGCGAACGCGCCGCCTGGGACCGGGCCACCCGCTCCGCCCGCGCGGACCTGCTCGGCCCGGGCGGCACCGCACCCGCCCCGGCGCGCGCCGCCGCCCTGGCCGCCGCCCGCACAGCCCTCGGCAAGCCCTACGTCCGGGGCGCCGACGGCCCCTCCGGCTTCGACTGCTCGGGCCTCACCCAGTGGTCGTACGCGCAGGCCGGGGTGGCCCTGCCGCGCACCTCGCAGGCCCAGCGGTACGCCGGCCGGCGGGTCCCGCTCTCCGAGGCGCGGCCCGGCGACCTCGTGGTCTACCGCGACGACGCGAGCCACGTCGGGATGTACGCGGGCAACGGCCAGGTGATCCACGCGCCCCACCCCGGCGCCCCCGTGCGCTACGACCCGGTCGGCATGATGCCGGTCTCGTCGGTCACCAGGGTCTGACCGCAACGGCCCGGCGCCCGTACCCTCGGGAAGGTGGCTGGTCGAAGGCGGGTGCCGGGTGCGTCGGTGGTGGCGCTGTGTCTGCTGCTCGTCTCCCTCGTGGCGTGCGGCGGGGGACCGGCCGCCGACGGCGCGCGGGCGCAGGTGCAGTCGCTCCTCGACCGGCGCGCGGACGCGGTCCTCCAGCGCGACGCCGCCGCCTACGCCCGCACCGGCACCCGGGCCGGATTCGGCAACCTGCGCGCGGTACCGTTCGCCGACTGGTCCTACCGCGTCACCGCCCTCGACCGCACCGGTGACACCGCCACCGCCTCCGCCGAGTTGAGCTACCGCGTCGAGGGCTACGACGTGGCCCCGGTCACCACCACCCGCTCCCTGCGCCTGAGCCGGGACCGGGAGGGCCGCTGGTCCGTCGACTCCGACCGCCCCGCCGGCAGGTCCGGCCGGCAGCTGTGGGACCAGGGCGCGGTACGGGCCGTCCGCGGTGAACGCAGCCTGGTGCTGGGAGTCGGCCGCAGCGGGGCGGAACTGCGCGACTACGCCGGGCTGGCCGACCGCGCGGTGCCCGCCGTGTCCGACGCCTGGAGCCCGCGGTGGTCCCGGCGCGTCGTCGTCCTGGTGCCGGAGTCCCTGGCGGACATGGCGGGTCTGCTGGGCTCACCCGCCTCCTCCTACCGGGGGATCGCGGCGGTCACCACCGGCGCGACCGGCCCCGGGGCGCGGGCGCCGGCGGACCGGGTGATCGTCAACCCGGACGCCTTCGGACTGCTCGGCGACCCGGGCCGGCAGGTCGTCCTGACCCACGAGGCCACCCATGTCGCCACCCGCGCCCACACCTCCGCCGCGACCCCGCTGTGGCTGTCCGAGGGCTTCGCGGACTGGGTCGGCTACCGCGGCGGCGACCGCGCCCCCGACGAGACCGCACCGGAGCTCGCCCACGCGGTGAGCCGGGGCGACGTGCCCGACGGGCTGCCCACCGACGACGACTTCGACTTCTCCGGCGACGCCGGCCGCCTCGCCCGCGCCTACGAGGGCGGCTGGACGGCCTGCCTCCTCATCGCCGGCCGCTGGGGCGAGGAACGCCTCGGCGAGTTCTACCGGGCGGTGGGCGCGCACGCCGGGCGGGAGGGCGCGGTCGAGGACGCCATGGACCGGGTCCTCGGCATCACCCCCGAGGAGTTCACGGCACGGTGGCAGCGGTACCTGAGGGACCTGCTGGCCTGAGCCGGGCCGGAGCCGGAGGAGACGCGATCCCCGCGCGGGCGCGCCCCGGCGGACGCGCCCGCGGGGCGGGGGCGCGTGACACCGGCGGCGGATCAGGAGGAGACCGGCGTCTCGCTGGAGCGGGGGGCCCGCTGCCGGGGCGGCGGGGCCGGGAGCGGGACCGTGGCGCACCACAGCCTGCGGGCCGCGAGGAGCGCCGCCGCGACCAGGAGGCCGTTGCGGACGACCAGCAGGGCGATGCCCAGCGGATCGCTCGCCACGACGTGGGCGAACCAGAGCGGGAACTCCAGCACCGTCACGAAGGACGCCGTCAGCACCAGCGCGACCGGCAGCCGCATCACGCTGTCCTGGAAGCAGAGGCAGACCGCGGCCAGCCCCACCAGCCACACCATGTACTGCGGGCTGATCACCCGGCTGGTGGTGGTGAACAGCAGCACCGCCACGAACGCGGCGTCGGTGACGGTGTGCGGCGCGAACCGGGTCGCCTGCAGCCGCCACAGCACCAGCCAGGCCAGCGCGGCCCCGGTCAGGAAGAGCGCGCCCGCGCTCACCCGGTTCACGTACGGGCCGAGGAACTCCACCGAGCCGTAGTTGAGCAGCACCTCGCCCTCCCAGCCGTGATGCCGGGCCACGTGGAAGACGAGCGCCCCCAGCGACTCGACCTCCGTGCCCCGGTCCCGCTGGAAGGTGAGGAACGCGAACGCCCCCGGCATGAGCGCGGCGAACAGGGCGGCCGCACCGGCGCCGGTCACCGCCGCCGACACCCACGCGCCGCGCCGCCGGACCGCGAGGAGCAGCAGGGCCGGCCACACCTTCAGCAGCGCCCCGAAGCCGGCCAGCGCCCCCGCCAGCCGGGGGTGCCGGCCCGCGGCCAGCAGAGCGGCCACCGCCACCGCGGTGACCATCACGTCGTAGCGCGCGTACACCGTCGGCCCGAGCAGCGGCACGCCCGCCACCCACACCCGGGCGCCGCGCGGGGACCGGCCGGGACGCCGGCCCGCGGACACCAGCAGGACCAGGACGGCCAGGTCGGCGACGAGTGCCAGGACGAAGAACGCGGTGGCGTACCCGAGGAACGGCAGCAGGGCGGGGGAGAGGATCGCCAGGGCCGCGGCGGGCGGGTACTGCCAGGTGACGTCGTCCAGCGGGAACGATCCGGTGCGCAGGACGTCGTACCAGCCCCGGTAGATCACCGACACGTCGCTGGTGACGTCCGGCCCGGGGAAGACGATCACCTTGCAGACGCACAGCAGCAGGGCCGTTCTCGTCAGGCCCCACAGGACCAGGAGCCAGGCGAGGGACCCTCGTGCGGCCGTCGTCTTCACGTGATGCCTGCCCGTCCGGTGTGCGGTCCTGTGCGGTCGTCGAGGGGGCCATGATGTCCCGGCGTCCTGTGCACGTGCCACCGAGCACGGCCGTGGCGGACGGCACGACCCCGTTCGGTAGGGTCTGCGGCGATGCACAAGACCCTGATCGTGACCAACGACTTCCCGCCCCGGCCCGGGGGCATCCAGGCGTTCCTGCACAACATGGCGCTGCGGCTGGACCCGGAGCGGCTCGTCGTCTACGCCTCCACCTGGAAGCGCTCCCGGGAGGGCGTGGAGGCGACCGCCGCCTTCGACGCCGAGCAGCCCTTCACCGTCGTACGCGACCGTACGACGGTGCTGCTGCCGACCCCCGGGGCCACCCGGCGGGCCGTCGGGCTGCTGCGCGAGCACGGCTGCCGCTCGGTGTGGTTCGGAGCGGCGGCGCCGCTCGGGCTGATGGCGCCGGCGCTGCGCCGCGCGGGCGCCGAGCGGATCGTGGCCACCACCCACGGCCACGAGGCCGGCTGGGCCCAGCTGCCCGCCGCGCGGCAACTGCTGCGCCGGATCGGCGAGTCCACGGACACGATCACCTACCTCGGCGAGTACACGCGCTCGCGGATCGCCGGCGCGCTGACCCCCGAGGCGGCCGCGCGGATGGTGCAGCTGCCGCCGGGGGTCGACGAGAAGACCTTCCACCCCGGCTCGGGCGGCGAGGAGGTCCGGGCGCGGCTCGGGCTGACCGACCGGCCGGTGGTCGTGTGCGTCTCGCGGCTGGTGCCGCGCAAGGGGCAGGACACGCTGATCCGGGCGATGCCCGCGATCCTGGCGGCCCAGCCGGACGCCGTGCTGCTGATCGTCGGCGGCGGCCCGTACGAGAAGGACCTACGCGTCCTCGCCCGGGACGCGGGCGTCGCCGCCTCCGTGCGCTTCACCGGCTCCGTCCCCTGGTCCGAGCTGCCCGCCCACTACGGTGCCGGCGACGTCTTCGCGATGCCCTGCCGGACCCGGCGCGGGGGACTGGACGTCGAAGGGCTCGGCATCGTCTACCTGGAGGCGTCCGCGACCGGCCTGCCCGTCGTCGCCGGCGACTCCGGCGGCGCCCCCGACGCGGTCCTCGACGGGGAGACCGGCTGGGTCGTCCGGGGCGACTCCCCCGACCAGACCGCCGACCGCGTCATCACCCTCCTGGGCGACGGGGAACTGCGCCGCAGGATGGGCGGGCGGGGCCGGGAGTGGGTCGAGCGGAAGTGGCGGTGGGACCTGCTGGCGGAGCACCTGGAGAAGCTGCTGTAGGACAACGCCCTCGACGGGGGACACCCTCGGCGGCAACACCACCCGGGGCGCGGGGCTGTGGCATCATGCGGCTCCGCCGCGCGGGCGCGGCAGGCCACGGACGCCCCGCACCCGCCGGCCTGGCGCCCCGGCACCCCATGGGCACCGAAGTCCTACTTCGCGTAGATCGCCTCGATCTCGTGGGCGTAGTCCTTCGCCACCACGTTCCGCTTCAGCTTCAGCGACGGGGTGAGATGCCCCGAATCCTCGGTGAACTGCGCGGGCAGGACACGGAACTTGCGCACCGACTCAGCCTTCGACACCGCCGCGTTGCCGTCGTCGATCGCCGACTGGATCTCCGCGAGCAGTTCCGCGTCCTCGCTCAGCGACGCCGCCGTGGAGCCGGCCGGCTTGCCGCGCTCGGCGCACCAGCGGCCCAGGAACTCCTCGTCGATGGTGACCAGCGCGCCCACGAACGGCCGTCCGTCGCCCACCACCATGCACTCCGCGACCAGCGCGTGCGCGCGGATGCGGTCCTCGATCACTGCCGGGGCGACGTTCTTGCCGCCCGCCGTCACCAGGATCTCCTTCTTGCGGCCGGTGATCCGCAGATAGCCGTCCTCGTCCAGGGTGCCGATGTCCCCGGTGTGGAACCAGCCGTCGGCCAGCGCCTCGGCGGTCGCGCCCGGGTTGTTCCAGTACTCCTTGAACAGGTGCTCGCCGTGCAGCAGCACCTCACCGTCGTCCGCTATGCGGATCACCGAGCCGGGCAGCGGCTGGCCCACCGTGCCGATCTTCTGCCGGTCCCACGGGTTGAACGCGGTGGCCGCGCACGACTCGGTCAGGCCGTAGCCCTCCAGCACGCTGAAGCCGATGCCGCGGAAGAAGTGGCCGAGGCGCTCCCCCAGCGGGGCGCCGCCGGAGATGGCGTACTCGCCGCGTCCGCCCAGCACCGCGCGCAACTTGCCGTAGACCAGCTTGTCGAACACCCTGTGCCTGATCCTCAGGCCGAGCGACGGACCCGACGGCGTGTCCAGCGCCCGGCTGTAGGCGATCGCCGTGTCCGCCGCCTTGTCGAAGATCTTCCCCTTGCCGTCGGCCTGCGCCTTGGCCCGCGCCGAGTTGTAGACCTTCTCGAAGACCCGCGGCACGCCCAGGATCAGCGTCGGCCGGAACGAGGCCAGCTCGTCGGTCAGGTTCCTGATGTCGGGCAGGCAGCCCAGCTTGATCGGCGCCATCATGGGCGCGATCTGCACCAGCCGTCCGAAGACGTGCGCGAGCGGCAGGAACAGCAGCACCGAGCACTCGCCCGTACGGAACAGCGGGCGCAGCCGCTCCACGATGTTGCCGCACTCGGCGAAGAAACTGCGGTGGGTGAGCACACAGCCCTTGGGACGGCCCGTCGTCCCCGAGGTGTAGACGATCGTCGCCGGGTCGTCGGCCTTCGCGGTCGAGCCGCGCTCCTCGACCGTCTCGTCGGTGACGTCCCGGCCGAGCCGGCCCAGTTCTCCGATGCCGCCGTCCTCGATCCGCCACAGGTGCTCGAGCGCGGGCAGCCGGTCGCGCACCGACTCCACGGTCGCCGCGTGCGCGTCCAGCTCCACGAAGCAGGCGGTGGCACCGGAGTCGCCGAGGATCCACGCCACCTGCTCCGGCGAACTGGTCTCGTACACCGGCACGGTGACCGCTCCGGCGCTCCAGATGGCGAAGTCCAGCAGGGTCCACTCGTAACGGGTGCGGGACATCAGGCCGACCCGGTCCCCGGGCCGCACACCGGCCGCGATCATGCCCTTGGCGGCCGTCCGCACCTCCGCCAGGAAGGCCGACGCCGTCACGTCCTGCCAGGTGTCCCCGGTCTTGCGGGCGATGACGGCGACGTCGGGGTGCTGCGCGGCGTTTCTGCGGACGATATCGGTCAGGTTGCCGTCCGCTGGGACCTCGTACAAAGCCGGAAGGCTGAACTCGCGCAAGACTGCTGCTCCTCTTAGGGCGCCGGCGCCACGACATCGTGCGATGCGACGGTGCGGTCCAAGGCTCGGGCGGGTGCTCGCGAATTCACAAGTTGAAATCCCGAGCACGACTGGACCGCCCGGACGTTACCCGCCGGTATGGCGTCTACGACAGGGGGTCCCCGCGAGATGTTCGCTGCGTCACACAGGTTGGCGTTTCATTGCGCACAGTAGTCCACCCCCTCGCCGGCGAGCCAGTAACCGCAGGTCCGGCCCGCCGTTGTCCACGGTGGCGCACGCGCTTACCCTTGATCGCCATGGCAGCCACACCAGGCGGCGAGCGCCGCACGCGTGTCCACGTGGTCAGCGACGTGCACGGCAACGCCCGTGACCTCGCCCGGGCCGGCGACGGCGCCGACGCCCTGATCTGCCTCGGCGACCTGGTGCTCTTCCTCGACTACGCCGACCACTCGCGCGGCATCTTCCCCGACCTGTTCGGCACCGGGAACGCCGACCGCATCGTGGAGCTGCGCACCGCCCGCCGCTTCGAGGAGGCGCGCGAGTTCGGACGCCGGCTGTGGGCGGGGATCGGCACGGACAAGGCCGCGGCGATCGAGAAGGCGGTGCGCAAACAGTACGCCGAGCTGTTCGCCGCCTTCCCCACCCCGACGTACGCCACCTACGGCAACGTCGACATGCCGCCCCTCTGGCAGGAGTACGCCGGTCCCGGCACCACCGTGCTCGACGGGCAGCGGGTGGAGATAGGGGGCTGGACCTTCGGCTTCGTCGGCGGCGGCCTGCGCACCCCCATGCGTACGCCCTACGAGATCGACGACGAGGAGTACGCGGCGAAGATCGAGGCCGTCGGCGAGGTCGACGTGCTGTGCACCCACATCCCGCCGGAGGTACCGGAGCTGGTGTACGACACCGTGGCGCGCCGCTTCGAACGCGGCAGCCGGGCCCTGCTGGACGCCATCCGCCGCACCCGGCCCCGCTACTCCCTGTTCGGGCACGTCCACCAGCCGCTGGCGCGCAGGATGCGGATCGGGGCCACCGAGTGCGTCAACGTGGGGCACTTCGCGAGCAGCGGGCGGCCCTGGGCGCTCGAGTGGTGACGAGGCCCCGGGCGGGGTGAGTTGCGCCGGTCCGGTGCGCGGTAGCCTTCCGCTGCACAGGCGTGCGCTGCACTCGCGCACGGCGATCCGAGTACCGGCCCGCATCCGGAGGAACCACGGCGATGGCGGAACACACCAGCTCGAGCATCACGATCGAGGCGGCCCCGGCCGATGTCATGGAGGTGATCGCCGATTTCGCCCGCTACCCGGACTGGACCGGTGAGGTGAAGGAGGCCGAGGTCATCGCGACCGACGGCCGGGGCCGCGCCGAACAGGTGCGGCTCGTCATGGACGCCGGCGCCATCAAGGACGACCAGACCCTGGCGTACACCTGGACCGGCGAGCACGAGGTCTCCTGGACCCTGGTGAAGTCCCAGATGCTGCGCTCTCTCGACGGCTCCTACCTGCTCACCCCGGCCGGCCCGGGCAGCACCGAGGTCACCTACCGGCTGACCGTCGACGTCAAGATCCCCATGCTCGGCATGATCAAGCGCAAGGCGGAGAAGGTCATCATCGACCGCGCCCTGGCGGGCCTGAAGAAGCGCGTGGAGGCCGGCGCCGCGTAGCGCCCGCCGGGCGCGGTGGGCGCGACGGGTAGCGTTCACTCCCATGCGTACCCTCCTGATCATGGGCCCCGGCGGCAGCGGGCGTACCACCGTCGCGGCCGGCACCGCGCTCGCCGCCGCCCGGGCGGGCGCCCGCACCCTGGTGCTGGGCACCGACCGGACGGACACCCTGGGAGCGGTACTGGGGGTGCCCGTCGGAACCGGGCCGGTCGAGGCCGCCCCGGGGCTCACCGCGCGACGGGTCGACGCCGACGCCGCCTCCCGCGCCGATCTGGCCGCCCTCCAGGACCGGGCGGCCTCCGCACTGAACCTGCTCGGCGCCTCCCGGCTCGAGCCGGAGGAGATCGGCCCGCTCCCCGGCGCCGAGGAACTCGCCGTGCTGCGGGCCCTGCGCGACGCCGCGCTGTCGGAGGAGCCGTACGACCTCGTCGTCGTGGACCTCCCGCCCGCCCCGCGGGCCCTCGCCCTGCTCGCCCTTCCCGAGGAACTCCGCCGCTACCTGCGCCGGCTGCTCCCGCCCGAGCGGCAGGCCGCCCGCGCCCTGCGCCCCGTCCTCGGCCGCCTCGCCGGCGTCCCGCTGCCCGCCGAGTGGCTCTACCAGGCGGCGGCCCGCCTCGACCTCCAACTCGCCGCCGTCGAGGCCGTGCTCGCCGACCGCGACACCGCCGTACGCCTGGTCGCCGAGCCGGGACCCGCCGGTGCCGACGCCGTACGCACCACGGCCCTCGGCCTCGCCCTGCGCGGACTGCGCACGGACGCGCTGATCGCGACCCGGGTCCTGCCGGAGAGCGACGGCGGGAGCTGGCTGGCGGGACCCGTCGCCCAGCAGCGCAAGACCCTGGACGACTGGCGGGCGTCGTACGACGTCCGCCCGGCCGCCCACCTGGGCCGCGACCCGCGCGGCACCGACGACCTCGCCGCGCTCGCCCTGCCCGGTGCGGGAACGGGGAGCGGCGCCGTCGAGTGGCCGGTCACCGACGCGCTCGCCGAGGACGGCGTCCTGATCTGGCACATCCCCCTGCCGGACGCCCGCCGTGAGGAACTGGACCTGATCCGGCGCGGCGACGAACTCGTCGTCACCGCCGGACCCTTCCGCCGCATCGTCCCGCTGCCCTCCGCGCTGCGCCGCTGCACCGTCGACGGGGCCGCCCTGCGCGAGGGCGAGCTGCGCATCCGGTTCCGGCCGGATCCGGGGCTGTGGCCGCGCATCCCGTGAAGCGGCCACCCCCGTTCGGGTAACGTCGGAGGGGCCACCCGTAGTCAGGAGTCCGTCATGAGCGAACAGCTCCCCCCGCACGACGACGGGGACCAGGCCGGGGACGAGACGACCGGCCGGCCGGCCGACGACGTACGGGCGGCCGGCACACGAGCCGGCACCCCGGCCGACTCGCCGGCCGACTCGCCGACCGACACACAGGCCGACACACAGGCCGATTCACGAGCCGACACACAGGCCGACTCGCAAGCCGGCACCCCGGCCGATCCACAGGCCGACTCACGAGCCGACACCCACGCCGACGCCTGGGCGACCGCCTGCGCCGAGGACCTGGAGGCGGAGAAGGCCCGCCGTCGCGCCGAGCGCGCGGCGCCCCCCGGGTCCGCCGCCGAGGAGCTGAAGAAGCTCGTCGACGCCGTCGCGGACAAGCTCTCCGGACTGCAGTCCCCCCTGTTCGGCGCGGTCGCCGGGCCCGCGGCGCAGCAGGTGGTGCGCCAGGTCGTCCAGCAGGCCAAGGCCGCCGTGGAACCCGTCATCGAACGCAACCCGGACGTCTTCGACCACCTCGCCGCCGCCGGCGGCGAACTCCTCGCCGCCTACCGTTCGGCGGTGCGCGAGCAGGAGCGCCGCTGGGCGGCCGGTGACACCGATCCCCGCGACCTCGGCGAACCCCGGGACCGCGGCGACGACCCCGGCACCGGTTCCGGCGAGCGCATCGACCTGGACTGACACCACGGTCACCGGCGGGCACCCGTGATCCGCGCCCGGCCGCTCACCGTACGGACGCCGGGCCCCGGGCGGCAGGGGCTCGGGTACCGTTGGCGTTAGCGGGGCTCGACCGGAACTGAGGGATTCATGGGACTCACCATCGGCGTCGACATCGGCGGCACCAAGATCGCGGCCGGCGTGGTCGACGAGGAAGGCAACATCCTCTCGACCCACAAGGTGCCGACCCCGGGCACGCCCGAGGGCATCGTGGACGCCATCGCCTCCGCGGTGGAGGGCGCGCGCGCCGGACACGACATCGTGGGCGTGGGTATCGGTGCGGCCGGATACGTCAACCGCCAGCGCTCGACGGTGTACTTCGCGCCCAACATCGACTGGCGCAACGAGCCGCTCAAGGAGGAGGTCGAGGCCCGCACGGGGCTCCCGGTCGTCGTGGAGAACGACGCCAACGCCGCGGCCTGGGGCGAGTACCGGTTCGGCGGCGGCAAGGGCCACCGCAACGTCATCTGCATCACGCTCGGCACCGGCCTGGGCGGCGGCATCATCATCGGCAACAAGCTGCGCCGGGGCCACTTCGGCGTGGCCGCCGAGTTCGGCCACATCCGCATGGTGCCCGACGGCCTGCTGTGCGGCTGCGGCTCGCAGGGCTGCTGGGAGCAGTACGCCTCCGGCCGCGCCCTCGTCCGCTACGCCAAGCAGCGCGCCAACGCCACCCCCGAGAACGCCGAGACCCTGCTCTCCCTCGGCGACGGCACCCCCGACGGCATTGAGGGCAAGCACATCTCCATGGCCGCCCGGCAGGGCGACCGGGTGGCCGTCGACTCCTACCGGGAGCTGGCCCGCTGGGTCGGCGCCGGCCTCGCCGATCTGGCCTCCCTCTTCGACCCCTCCGCGTTCATCGTCGGCGGCGGCCTCTCCGACGAGGGCGAACTGGTCCTCGGCCCGATCCGCAAGTCCTACAAGCGCTGGCTGGTGGGCGGCAACTGGCGCCCGGTCGCCGACGTCCTCGCCGCCCAGCTCGGCAACAAGGCCGGCCTGGTGGGCGCGGCCGACCTGGCCCGGGAGCCCGACCCCGTCATGTGACCCCCCCGTCCGCGCACGGCGGCGCCCGCCCGATCCCCCCGGGGACGGCGGGCGCGGCCGTTCCCGGACGCCGCGTCCGCGACCGCGAGGCGCCGCCGACGGGGGCCCCGGGGCCCTAACTCCGCGTGACGTCCCTGACGAACACGAGGCCGTCGCTGTCCGCCAGGTGGGCCGGGTCGAGCGGGGCGTAGCCGAACCAGGGGGACACCCGGGGCGCGGGCCGTGCGTCGCCGAGGGCGGTGGCCAGCCGCGGGGCGTCGAGGAGGCAGCGGTCCTCCGGGAGCGCGTACAGGAACCCCTCGACGGTGTCCGGCGGCGGCGTGCCCACCCCCCGGTGCCGGATCGTGCCGAGGGCCGTGGCCACGAACGCGTACTCCTCACCGAGCCGTGCGCTCACCAGGGCACCGGCGCTCCACCACTCCACCGGCCTCCCGCCCATCCGCATCGAGCTCCTCCTCCGCTGGAGGTGGGCGTTCTGGGCGTACACGAGTGCCGGGCCGCGTTCGGCGACGGCGAGGAGGTTGTGGGCCATCATCCGGTCCCGTACGCCGACCAGCCACGCCATGCGGGCCGGTGAGGTGTCGGCCATCCAGTGGTGGTAGCGCAGCAGGCCGGTCGCGGTACGCGCGTACAGGCGCGCCCGGTCCCACTCCTCCCGCGAGACCGCCGCCCGCAGGTGCGGCGCCTGCTGGTCGAGCAGTGCCACCAGATCGTCGGCCAGCAGCCGCAGCCGGCCGGCCTCGGCCGACTGCCCCACCGACCGGGACGGGTCCCTCATCGCGGCGGGATCGGTCCACCGGTCGTCGGCGCCGAGCAGCCGGTCGAGCGTGTCCGCGGTGCAGGGGAGCAGGCCGGTGTCCACCCGGGCCGCGAGGAAGCCGTGAAGGGCGGTGAGGGCCTGCCGGGGGCTCGCGGCAGCGGTGATCTCCAGCGGACCGTCGAAGCCGGCGAAGCGCAGCCGCTCGGACGCGGGCCGGCCGTCCTCGTCGGCGCGGACGTTGTACGCGCGCATCCAGCGCACGAGCTCGCGGTTGCCCGCGTGGGCGCCCCAGCCGTGGCTGATCCCCCGCTCCATGACCTCGTCGAGGGTGCCGGTGCCCGAGGTGACGTAGTCGTCGGCGACCAGGCCCATCACGCAGTCGCTCTCGAGCGCGATCGTCCGGTAGCCCTCCTGCTCGACGAGTCGCCGGAAGAGTTCGTTGCGCAGGCCGAGCAGAGTGTCCTCGCCGTGGGTGGGCTCGCCCAGGGCGAGCAGCCGGGGTCTGGCCGGGAGCAGCCGCATGAGGGCGGAGGCCTCGACGGGATGGACGGTGTCCTTGATGTCCGGAGTCATGCCGTCAACGCTATCGTTGAACATTCGGTGGAGACTTTTCTGCGATCCAACCCGGTATCTTCGGCTCCATGGGACGGAACCTTCAAAGCGGTGAGCGGCTCAGGCCGGTCGATCTGGCGCGCGGGCACGGTCTGTCCACGCAGGCGATCAGGAACTACGAGGACGCCGGCATCCTCCCGGCCGCCCCTCGCACCCCCCACGGCTACCGCACCTACACCCCGCTGCACGCGGGGGCCCTGCGCGCGTTCCTCGCCCTGGTCCCCGGCCACGGCCACCGGACGGCGACGGCGGTCATGCGGGCGGTGAACGAGGGCGCGACCGACGAGGCGTTCCGCCTGATCGACGAGAGCCACGCCCAGCTCCTCGAGGACCGGCGCACCCTCCAGGCCGTGGAGAGCGCCCTGCGCGACCTGGAGCCCACCACGAGGTCCGGGCCCGGTGCGGGGTCCGGGCGCACCACGGCGTCCGTGCCCACCACGGGGTCCGGGCGCACCACGGCGCCCTGGCCCGGTGCCGGGTCCAAGCCCGGCGGCACCTTCATCGGGCCGCTGGCCGCCAAGCTCGGCGTCCGGCCGGCGACGCTGCGCACGTGGGAGCGCGCCGGGCTGGTGCGCCCGCGCCGCGACCCGCGGACCGGGTACCGCGTCTACGACGATGCCGACGTACGGGACGCCCGGATGACCCATCAACTGAGGCGCGGCGGCTACCTGTTGGAGCAGATCGCCCCGCTGGTCGCCCAGGTGCGGGCGGCCGGCGGTCCGGAGCCTCTGGAGGCGGCGCTGCGCGACTGGCACGGGCGGCTCTCCGCCCGCGGGCGGGCGATGCTGACCGGGGCCGCGGAGCTGGAGGCGTACCTCCGTGAGCGCGGATGAGTTCCGGTACACGCCGGCTTGTACGGGCCCTGGCCGGGCCTGGCCCGCAGCCCCCGGCGGCCGCCGGGCCGTCCGTACGGCCGCACGGCGGCCGCGGCACACGGGCGGCGAGGACGTCCCCCGGGAGCGGACCGGGCCTTCGCACCCGGGGCCGTGCCCGTACGTGACGCGAAGACGCCGGACGGGCCGCGGTCCGCGGGCTCCTCGTCCGCGGGGGCGGCGTCCCCGGGTACGTGCGGCGCCGAGCCGGACCGGACCGTGCGGATCGGCGTATCTTGATCGGCATGGCGACGACTCCGCTGCTGCCCGGCTCCCGGACCGAGTCCGACGGTTCGGCCGTCATCCGGGTACTGAGTTACAACATCCGTTCGATGCGCGACGACACCGGTGCCCTCGCCCGGGTGATCAGCGCCTGCGCCCCCGATCTGGTCCTGCTGCAGGAGGCGCCGCGGTTCTTCCGCTGGCGCAAGAAGCTCGCCCGGCTCGCCTCCGAGTCCGGCACGGTGATGCTCACCGGGGGCGCCACGGCCGCCGGGCCCGCGATCCTCTGCTCCCTGCGGGCGGCCGTCGAGCACACCGAGGACGTCCTGCTGCCGCTCGCCCCGGGCCGGCACCGGCGCGGCTTCGCGACCGCCGTCGTGCGGTTCGGCGGTGCCCGGATCGGGGTGCTGAGCTGTCATCTGTCACTGGAGGGGAACGAGCGGTACGAGCAGGGCGGCATGCTCCTCGACCGGCTCGCCGCGATGGGCGTGGAGCACGCGGTCGCGGGTGGGGACCTGAACGAGCGGCCTCAGGGACGTACGTTCCGGCGGTTGAGCGAGTCCCTGACCGACTGCTGGGCGGCGGCTCCCTGGGGCGGCGAGCACACCTGGATCCGGGACGCCCCGCACCGCCGTATCGACGCCCTCTTCGCCACCAAGGGCGTCGAGGTCCTGGGCTGCGGCGTCCCGCTCGAGCAGCCCGGGGTGACCGAGAGCGACCTGAGGGCGGCCACGGACCACCTTCCGGTCCTGGCCGCCCTCGGAATCCCCGCGGCGTAGGGAAGTCAGACCACCGCGCCCCGGCCCGGGTCGTCGTCGTCCTCGTCGTCCGTGCGCATGCGCATCACCAGCGTGACGAAGCCGCCCAGGAAGCCGCCGATGCACAGGGTGGTCAGCCACCAGGTCATCTCCCAGCCGAGCAGTACCGCCAGCAGGAGCAGCAGCGGGCCGCCGAGCACCCCGAGCCAGGCGAACCTGGAGGTGACGTCGGCATCCGGCAGCGGCGGCGGCTCCGGCGGCACGAAGTGGCCCTCGTCGCTCGCGTCGAGGTCGTCGTCCGCCGGCTCGGCCACGCTGTAGTCGCGCGGGCCGCCGACCCCGGGTGCGAAGGAGACGGAGCCGCCGAGCGGCTTGGCCGGCTTGTCCTCGGCCCCGCGCGGTGCCTCGGCCCCCTCCTCCTCGTCCTCGTCCTCGTTGGTCTCGGGCTCCAGCAGCGCCAGGTCCTCGATCGACTTGAACGGCTTGGCGCCCGGCGGGTCCGGCGGCTCGTCGCCGTACCCGGCGACGATCGCCGCCCACACGGCGTCCTCGTCCAAGGAGACGCCCGCCTCCTCCGGCTCGCGGCCTTCAGGGCCCGCACGGCCCTCGCGACCTTCACGGTCCTCGCGGTCCTCGCGACCTTCGCGGTCCTCGCGGTCCGAGTCGTGCTCAGCCACCTGCGGTCGTCCCTTCCTTGCCGAGACCGGGCTCCTTGACGGCGCCGGGTGCGAGCCGGTCGATGAACGCGGTGCTCTCCTGGAAGATCCGCTCCGCGTCGTAGTCCAACGTCGCCACGTGGTAGCTCTGTTCCAGCAGGATCTCCGTCACCTCCGTCGACGACACCCGGCCGAGGATCCGAGCCGGGTCCGCGGGCGGCACCACGTGGTCCTGCGGGCTGCGCAGCAGCAGCAACGGCTGGGTGACCCGGGGCAGCTCGCCGTCGAGCATCCGCAGGAAGGCCCGCAGCGAGTGCGCCGCGTGCAGCGGCACCCGGTCGTACCCGAGTTCCCTGGTCAACGGCTTCGCGATGTCGCTCGCGATCCCCTTCGTCGCGGGGACGAGATGGCGGACCACCGGGAGGGCGTGCGCGGCCACCCCGTGCACCCGGTTGGCCGGGTTCACGACCATGACCCCGCTCACCGCGTCACCGTGCCGCGCGGCCAGCCGCAGTGCCAGCGCGCCGCCCATCGACAGACCGGCCACGAACACCCGGGCGCACCGGTCCCGCAGCAGCCGCAGCTCGCGGTCCACCTCCGCGTACCAGTCCTGCCAGCCCGTGGCACCGAGGTCCTGCCAGCGGGTGCCGTGCCCGGGCAGCAGCGGCAACGAGACGGTGAGGCCGCGTGCGGCGAGATGCTCCGCCCAGGGACGCAGCGACTGAGGTGAACCGGTGAAACCGTGGCAGAGGAGGACGGCGGTCTCCCCGCCCTCGTGGCGGAACGGCTCGGCTCCGGGCAGGAGCGGCACCTTCGGCCTCCTGTTCGTGGGAAGGGTCTGGCACGTCACGGTGATCGCGGCAGGTGCCGCACAAGGGGGTGCAGGACCTTCACCGTACGCGACCGCACTGACACCGACCAGGGCCGTCGGGGCCTTCGACGGTGCTCCGGGATATGGTCTGACGGACACACACAGGAGGCACTCGGTTGTTGTACGGCACGATGAAGGTCGCCATCGGAGGGCCGCTGAAGCTCGCCTTCAGGCCCTGGGTGGAGGGCCTGGAGAACGTACCCGCCGAGGGCCCCGCCGTCCTGGCCAGCAACCACCTGTCGTTCTCCGACTCCTTCTTCCTGCCGGCCGTGCTGGACCGCAAGGTCACCTTCATCGCCAAGGCCGAGTACTTCACCACGCCGGGGGTGAAGGGCCGGCTGACCGCCGCCTTCTTCAAGGGCATGGGCCAGCTCCCGGTGGACCGTTCCGGAGCGCGCGGCGCCGGTGAGGCGGCGATCAGGAGCGGTATCGGCGTGCTGGAGCGCGGTGAGCTGTTCGGCATCTACCCGGAGGG
The DNA here is from genome assembly GCF_043076215.1 of Streptomyces sp. NPDC016640. Lineage (NCBI taxonomy): Bacteria > Bacillati > Actinomycetota > Actinomycetes > Kitasatosporales > Streptomycetaceae > Streptomyces > Streptomyces sp. NPDC016640. The sequence goes on along the minus strand of NZ_JBIBRG010000005.1, from coordinate 197,513 downwards.
CACCCGCTCGCCCGACGGACGGCTCTACCGGGGCAAGCCCGGCGGCCTCGCGCGTGTGGCGCTGGCCACCGGAGCACCCGTCATACCGGTCGCCATGATCGACACGGAGAAGATCCAGCCTCCCGGGCAGGTCGTGCCGAAGCTGATGCGGCCCGGCATCCGGATCGGCCGCCCGCTGGACTTCAGCCGCTACCAGGGCATGGAGCACGACCGCTTCGTGCTCCGCGCGGTGACCGACGAGGTCATGTACGAGATCATGAAGCTGTCCGGCCAGGAGTACGTCGACATGTACGCCACCGCCATGAAGCGGCAGCTCTCGGAGGCGGCCAAGGCCGAGAGGGAAGCGGAGAAGGCGGCGAAGGCCGCGCTCGCCCGCGCGGAGAAGGAACAGGCCGAGAAGCTGAGGGCCGCGATGGAGCAGGCCGACCAGGAGCAGGACGGGCGGCGGCCCGGCCCCTAGACGGGGGCTCAGGGGGAAGTGGGGGACATGGTCAGGCGCGAGCGAGTCATGCGCATGTCGGTCGAGCAGCCGCTGTGGCGCGCGCTCTCCGGTTACCGGGTCCTCGCCCTGGTGTACGCGGTCGGCCTGTTCGCCACCGCCTACGAGCGGTTCACCCGTCCCTGGCTCGCCGTCGGCTACTTCGCCGTACTCGCGGTGTGGACGTTCGCCACCCTGCCCAAGGTCGCGAACGCCGCCGCCTGCACCAAGCGCTTCCTCACCGCCGACCTGGCCGTCGCGCTCACCGGCATCCTGCTCACCCCCCTCGCCGACGCGCACGAACGCGTCCAGGCGGGCGGTCCCACGCTGCCGTCGATATGGACCGCCGGATCGGTGCTCGCCTTCGCCGTCAAGGGCGGCTGGCGCTGGGCGGCCCTCGCCTCCACCCTCGTCGCCGTCGCCAACGTCGTCGAGCGCGGCAGCCCCGCCCGCGACACCGTGCACAACGTGATCCTCGTCTGGGTCGCCTCCATCGCCATCGGCTACGTCGTCGAGGTCGCCCGCGCCTCCGAGCGCACCCTCGCCCGCGCCCTGGAGATCGAGGCCGCCACCAGGGAGCGGGAGCGCCTCGCGCGGGACATCCACGACAGCGTGCTCCAGGTGCTGGCGATGGTGCAGCGGCGCGGCGCGGTGATCGGCGGCGAGGCGGCCGAGCTGGGCCGGATGGCCGGGGAACAGGAGGTGGCGCTGCGCACCCTGGTCTCCGGCGGGCTCGTCCCGGTCTCCCGGGCGTCCGAGGAGGCCGCCGAGGGCGCGGTCGTACGGGCCGTGGAGCACGACGGGCAGGACGAGGACGGCACCGGGGACCGGCGGACCGACCTGCGCGCCCTGCTCGCCCCCTACGCCGGAGCCCGGGTCGCCTTCGCCGAGCCCGGAGCGCCGGTGCTGCTCGCGCCGGCCGCCGCGCGGGAGGTGGCCGCCGCCGTGGGGGCCGCCCTGGACAACGTCCGCCGGCACGCCGGGGAGCAGGCCCGCGCCTGGATCCTGGTCGAGGACGAACCGCACCGGGTGACCGTCACCGTCCGCGACGACGGACCCGGCATCCCCCGGGGCAGGCTCGCCGAGGCCGAGGGCGAGGGCCGGCTCGGCGTGGCCCTGTCCATCCGGGGCCGGCTGCGCGACCTCGGCGGCGGTGCGGAACTGATCTCGGTGCCGGGGCAGGGCACGGAGGTCGAACTGACGGTGCCGAAGGGCGACTCCCGGCACACCGAGGACGACGCGGACGACCCGCGGGGGAAGGCGGAACGGCGATGACGGACACGGCAGCCGAACGGCACGACGGCCACGACGGCCGGGACGGGAAGGACGATCGGCGGGGCCCGGTCAGGGTGATGGTGGTCGACGACCACCCCATGTGGCGCGACGCCGTCGCCCGCGACCTGTGCGAGTCCGGCTTCGAGGTGGTCGCCACCGCCGGCGACGGCGATCAGGCGGTGCGCCGCGCCAAGGCCGTCGCACCCGACGTCCTCGTCCTCGACCTGAACCTGCCCGGCAAGCCCGGCGTCCAGGTCTGCAAGGAGGTCGTCGCCGCCGACCCCGCGGTCCGCGTCCTCGTGTTGTCGGCCAGCGGCGAGCACGCCGACGTCCTGGAGGCGGTGAAGTCCGGCGCCACCGGATACCTGCTGAAGTCGGCCTCCACCGGGGAACTGCAGGACGCGGTGCGCCGCACCGCCGCCGGAGACCCGGTGTTCACCCCCGGCCTGGCCGGGCTGGTCCTCGGCGAGTACCGGCGCCTCGCCTCCGAACCGGCCGGCCCCGCACCGGGCGACGGCGACACCGGGGCACCCCGGCTGACCGACCGCGAGACCGAGGTGCTGCGCCTGGTCGCCAAGGGCCTGAGCTACAAGCAGATCGCCGAACGGCTCGTCATCTCCCACCGCACGGTGCAGAACCACGTGCAGAACACCCTCGGCAAACTCCAGCTGCACAACCGCGTGGAACTCGTCCGCTACGCCATAGAGCGCGGCCTCGACGACGAGTAGAACCGGCGCCCCGGCGCCCCCGCGTGCCCCGGCCGCCCGGGCGGACGCTCCCGGCCCCTCGTATATTCGCCGGTAGGACGTCGAACCCGGCACGACCCCCGGAGGGAACCCGTGGAGATCCTGGCGTTCGGAGTGCAGGCCGACGAGAAGCCGTTGATCGAGCGGGCCTTCGCGGGCCACCACGAGGTACGCGGCCTCGACGTCTTCCTCAACGCGGACACCGCCCCCATCGCCGCCGGCCACGAGACCATCTCCACCAGCGTCAACTGCGACCTGGGCGCCGAGGTGCTGGCGGACCTCGCGGCAGGCGGCACCCGGATGGTCGCCCAGCGCTCGACGGGCTTCAACAACATCGACCTCGAGGTCGCCGAACGGCTCGGCCTGACGGTCGCCCGGGTGTCGTACTACTCGCCGTACTCCGTCGCCGAGTTCGCCTGGACCCTCGCCATGGCGGTCAACCGCCGGGTCGTCCGCGCCTCCACCCGCACCCGCGACTTCGACTTCCGGCTCGACGGACTGATGGGCCGCGACCTGCACGGACGCACCGCCGGCGTGCTCGGCACCGGGAAGATCGGCGAGGCGTTCGCCCGGATCGCCCACGGCTTCGGCATGCGGCTGCTGGGCTGGGACGTCGCCGAGAACCCCGCCTGCCGGGACCTCGGCATGACCTACGTCCCCAAGGAACAGCTGCTCGCCGAGTCCGACCTGGTCACCCTGCACGTCCCGCTGCTGCCCGGGACCCGGCACCTCATCGACGCCGACGCGCTCAAGGCGATGCGGGACGACGCGATCCTGGTGAACTCCAGCCGGGGCGGCCTCGTCGACACCGCGGCCCTCGTCGCCGAGCTGCGCGAGGGCCGCTTCACGGGTGTCGGCCTGGACGTGTACGAGGCGGAGGCCGGGCTGTTCTTCCTCGACAGGTCCCTGGAGGCCGTCGACGACGACACCCTGGCCCGCCTCGTCACCTTCCCGAACGTCCTGGTCACGTCGCACCAGGCGTACTACACGGTGGACGCCGTCGGGCAGATCGCCCGGACCACGGTGGACAACGTCCTCGACTACACCGCCGGCCGCCGCTCCGAGAACGTGCTGGTGCCGCGCAGCTGACCCATCAGCTCCCGCACGAGCGCCGCGCCGTTCAGGGTCAGCACCGACTCGGGGTGGAACTGCACCCCGGCGAAGCCCGGCCCCCGCAGGGCGTGCACCTCGCCGTCGGCCGCGCGGCTCACCTCGACTCCGCGCGCGGCCAGTTCGCGCAGGGCGTCCTCGTCGCAGCGCGCCACGAAGCTGTTGTAGAAGCCGACCGTCTCCGGGCGCCCGAACAGATCGATCTCCGTCTGCGCCCCCTGGTACGGCACGTCCTTGCGTACGATCCGCAGGCCCAGCTCCGCCGCGATCAGCTCGTGGCCGAGACAGACACCGAGGACGCCGTGCCGGTGCGCGGGGGTCTTCCCGCGCGAGCGGAGCCGGGCGTGGGGGAGGAGCAGCTCGGCGGTCAGCGCGCGCAGGAACCGCATCTTCGGATCGGCCGTGTCCGACGGATCACCCGGCCCGGGCCCCAGCACCAGCGGCCCCTCGTGCCCGAGCACCGTCTCCCGCAGTCCCGGCTCGTCGTACCGCCGCACCGTCACCTCCAGCCCCGCGGCGCGCAGCACGTGGGCGAGCATCGCGGTGAAGGTGTCCTCCCCGTCGACCACCAGGGCATGGCCGGTGAGCGTGTCCGAGGGCTCCTGCATCCGCAGCCAGAACGGCGCCAGCGCGGCCCGGCGCCCGTCCAGCGCCGCCCGCACCCGCGGATCGTCGGCGAGCCCGTGCCGTACCGACTCCGCGCGCGGCCGCCCGGGGCGTACGCCCAGGGCGGCCAGTACCCCGGCCGCCTTGGCGTGGGTCTCCGCGACCTCGCCCGCCGGGTCGGAGCCGCGCACCAGCGTGGCCCCGACCGGCACCCGCAGCCGCCCGGAGGCGTCGATGTCGGCGGTACGGATGAGGATGGGGGAGTCCAGCGTCTGCGCCCCGTTCGCGTCCCGGCCGATGAGGGCCAGCGCCCCCGCGTAGTAGCCGCGCCCGGCACCGTCCCGCCCGAGGGGCTCGTACCGTTCGATCACCCGGCAGGCGTTCTGCACCGGCGATCCGGTGACGGTCGCCGCGAACATGGTCTCCCTCAGCACCTCGCGCACATCCAGCGAGGACCGGCCGCGCAGCTCGTACTCGGTGTGCGCGAGGTGCGCCATCTCCCTCAGCCGGGGTCCGATCACGACCCCGCCCATGTCGCCGACGGTGCACATCATCTTGAGCTCCTCGTCGACGACCATCGACAGCTCCTCGATCTCCTTGCCGTCGGCGAGGAACTCCAGCAGGTGCTCGGGCGTCGGTCCTCCGGCCGGGTAGCGGTAGGTGCCGCTGATCGGGTTCATCACGACCGTCCCGCCGGACGCCCGTACGTGCGCCTCGGGGCTGGCCCCGACCAGCGTCCGCCCACCCGTCCCCCGCCCCCGCCCTTGTGGGGAAGGCCCTCCGGGCCCCTTCCCGTTCCCGGTGTGGACGACGAACGTCCAGTACGCGCCCCGCTCGCCCTCGAGCAGCCGCCGGAACAGCGCGAGGGCGTCCGCCCGGCCGAACCCGGGGATCTCCCCCTCGTACGTCCGCCGGATCACGAAGTTGGCGCCCTCGCCCCCGCCGATCTCCTCGTCGAGCACCCGCCCGACGATCCGCGCGTACTCCTCGTCGCCGACGTCGAAGCCGCCGCGTTCGACGCGGACGTCATGGGAGGGAAGCTGCTCGAGGGCGGTGGCGAGCGGGATCTCGTGGCGCTCCTCGGGCGTCAGCACCAGCAGTGGGGTGCCGTCGTCGCGGACGTCGAAGCCGCGCTCGCGGATCTGCCGGAAGGGGACGAGCGCCAGGCACTCGTCGGGCAGGTCGGCCAGGCGGTCACGGACGCCGACGGGGCCGGTCAGCAGCTCGACCACGGCGCCGTCCTCGGCGGGGCGGCCCGGAGTGCGGCGGAGCAGCAGGGCGAAGGGCCGGTCGTCGGACGCGAGCTGTGCCAGATCCATGGTGCGTTCCTCGTTTCGTCGCTGTCATGAGCGGTGAGGAACGACCCCGGAGAACACCGAAGGCCGCCCCTCGGGCGGCCTTCGCGAAGTCTGTGCGTACGCGCAGTCAGTGGGCCGCCGGACGAGCGGTCCACCACCAGTTCTGGATCGAGTGCGCGAACATGGGCCGCACGCTACACGATGCGACGCGCGCCGGGGGGCGGTTCCGCGTCGCCGGGGCGGAGCCGTCTCACAGGGTGAGCGGGGCGATGGACACCCCGAGCGACCGCGTAGGCTGGTGCGCGTGACCGTGAACGCTGATTCCCGAAGCGTCGCCGCTCAGGCGACCTGGCGACACCTGCCCGCGGCGCAGCAGCCCGAGTACCCGGATGCCGGGGCTCTGCGCGATGTGATCGCCGAGCTCGAAACGTATCCCCCGCTGGTGTTCGCCGGCGAGTGCGACCAGCTGCGCGCGCGCATGGCGGCAGTGGCCCGAGGAGAGGCGTTCCTGCTCCAGGGCGGCGACTGTGCCGAGTCCTTCGACGCGGTGTCCGCCGAGCACATCCGGGCGAAACTGAAGACGCTGCTCCAGATGGGCGCCGTCCTCACGTACGCCGCCTCCGTGCCCGTGGTGAAGGTCGGCCGGATCGCCGGCCAGTACTCCAAGCCGCGCTCCAAGCCCACCGAGACCCGCGACGGCGTGACACTGCCCACCTACCGGGGCGACTCCGTCAACGGCTTCGACTTCACCGAAGAGGCCCGGATCCCGGACCCCCAGCGGCTGAAGCGCATGTACCACGCCTCGTCCTCCACGCTGAACCTGGTGCGCGCCTTCACCACCGGCGGTTACGCCGACCTGCGCCAGGTGCACGCCTGGAACCAGGACTTCGTGAAGTCGTCCCCGTCCGGCCAGCGTTACGAGCAGCTCGCCCGCGAGATCGACAACGCGCTGAACTTCATGCACGCCTGCGGGACCGACCCGGAGGAGTTCAAGACCGTCGAGTTCTTCTCCTCGCACGAGGCGCTGCTGCTCGACTACGAGTCGGCGCTCACCCGCGTGGACTCCCGCACCGGGCAGCTGTACGACGTCTCCGCGCACATGGTGTGGATCGGTGAGCGCACCCGGCAGCTGGACCACGCGCACATCGAGTTCGCCTCGCAGATCCGCAACCCGATCGGCATCAAGCTCGGCCCGGCCACGACGGCCGAGGAGGCGCTGCAGTACATCGACCGCCTGGACCCCGAGCGTGAGCCCGGCCGGCTGACCTTCATCGTCCGCATGGGCGCGGACAAGATCCGCGACAAGCTTCCCGAGTTGGTCGAGAAGGTCACCGCCTCCGGCGCCACCGTGGCCTGGGTGACCGACCCGATGCACGGCAACACCTTCGAGGCGGCCTCCGGTCACAAGACCCGCCGCTTCGACGACGTGCTCGACGAGGTCAAGGGCTTCTTCGAGGTGCACAAGGGTCTCGGCACCCACCCGGGCGGCATCCACGTGGAGCTCACCGGCGACGACGTCACCGAGTGCGTGGGCGGCGGCGACGAGATCTTCGTCGACGACCTGCACCAGCGCTACGAGACGGCCTGCGACCCCCGGCTCAACCGCAGCCAGTCGCTGGACCTGGCGTTCCTCGTCGCGGAGATGTACCGCGACCAGTGACCGGCACCGCCGGTGACACCGGCGAAGGGGTGGGGCGCGGATCACAGGGATCCGCGCCCCACCCCACTTTTGTGCCCTCCGGACCACAGGTAAGGTTAGGTTTGCCTCACCGATCAGGCCGGTGGGGTACGGCCAGTACTTCGGCGGGAGGTGAACCGCGTGTTCGTCTGCAGTTGCTTCGGCGTGACCGAGGAACAGGTGAGGAGTCACGCGGAAGCGGGGGCGTGCACCCCGCGGCAGATCGCCTCCGCCTGCAAGGCCGGTACCGACTGCGGCGGCTGTGTGCGGCGCATCCAGGCGCTGCTGGGCCGCGGTGCCTGCCCCCGTCGGGAGCTGACCGGCCAGGAGGCCCCGTCCCTCGCGGCGGAACTGCCGGAAGCCGCTTAGGGCCCGCCGGTCCCGGCTGACGCGGCCCTAGTGCGTCGAGAAGCCGCCGGTCCCCGGGCCCGAGGCGTCGGACTGGGACTGCTCGATGACCGTCGACAGGTACAGCGCCTCACCGAGCTTCTCGATCAGCTCCAGCTGCGTGTCCAGGTAGTCGATGTGGTGCTCCTCGTCGGCGAGGATCGCCTCGAAGACGTTGGCCGACGTGATGTCCCCCTTGTGGCGCATGACCTCCACCCCGCGGCGCAGCCGGTCGATCGCCTCGAGCTCGATCTCCCGGTCGGCCTGGAACATCTCGGTCACCGTCTGGCCCACCCGGACGTGGAACAGCCGCTGGTAGTTCGGCAGGCCGTCGAGCAGCAGGATGCGGTCGGTGAGCACTTCCGCGTGCCGCATCTCGTCGAAGGACTCGGCGCGCGTGTACTGGGCGAGTTTCGTCCAGCCCTTGTGGTCCTGCAGCTTCGAGTGCAGGAAGTACTGGTTGATCGCCGTGAGCTCGGCGGTCAGCTGCTCGTTCAGGAATTCGAGGACCTCGGGGTCGCCCTGCATCGCATGGGCTCCTTCCGCGCGGGGGATCTGGCGGTTGGGGCGCATGATTGCACTCGACGCGGAAGATAGTCCAGTAAGTCTTCACTTAGTAAGTAAGTCCATGCTTGGTCAATTCAATGCCTGATTGACCGATTTCGCCGAACCTGGTTCAGGGATCTCGTCCCCGGTCTGTCAGGATGGAGCCATGGGTCAGCCGGCGGAACGCGAATCGGGGGAGCGCGCGTCACGGGAAGCGGCGCGGTCCGAGCTCCCGCCGGGGCAGCGACTGCAGAAGGGCTGGCCGGTCACGCACTACGGACCGGTCCCCAAGTTCCGGCCCGAGCGCTGGGACTTCCGGATCTTCGGCGCCACCGCCGACGGTGAGAAGCACTGCTGGAACCACGAGGAGTTCACGGCCCTGCCGTACACCACCGTCGTGGCCGATCTGCACTGCGTCACCAAGTTCAGCATGATCGGCGCCGAGTGGGGCGGGATACCGGCGCGCACCGTCGTGGAGATCGCCCCGCCCGCGCCGGACGTCACCCATGTGATGGTGTGGGCGGAGTACGGGTTCAGCTCCAACCTGCGGCTGGAGGACTTCATGTCCGAGCGCGCCCTCTTCGCCACCCACAAGGACGGCGAACTGCTGACCGCCGAGCACGGCTTCCCGCTGCGCCTGGTCGTCCCCCACCTGTACGCCTGGAAGGGCCCCAAATGGGTCCGCGGTGTGGAGTACATGACCGCCGACCGCCGGGGCTTCTGGGAGGAGCGCGGGTACCACAACGTCGGCGACCCGTGGCGGGAACAGCGCTACTCCTACCAGGAGGAGCCCGGGGAGGGCCCCGAGCTCTGAGGAGTGCGGGAGGTCAGCGGTCCCGGAGTTTCTTGAGCCGCTCCACGTCCGCCGCGTGCCCCTCCTTGCCGCCGGGGGTTTCGATGACCAGCGGTACGCCCTCGGTCGCCGGGTGCGTCATCAAGGCCCGGAAGGGGCCCTCACCGATGTGTCCGGCACCTATGTTCGCGTGCCGGTCCTTATGGGCGCCGACCACATCCATGGAGTCATTGGCGTGGATCAGTTTCAGCCGTCCCTCGCCGACCGTCCCCACCAGCAGATCCAGCGTCCGATGCATCCCGCCGGGCCCGGTCAGGTCGTGGCCGGCCGCGAAGACATGGCAGGTGTCCAGGCAGACACCGAGCTTCGGGTGGGCGTCCAGCGCCTCGAAGTACGGTCCGAAGTCCCAGGTCCGTGAGCACAGCGAGGAACCCTGGCCGGCGGTCGACTCCAGCAGCAGGAACGGGTCGTCGTCGTGGGTGAGCTCGTCGAGCAGCGGCAGCAGGTACTCGCGCACCTGCCGCAGCGCCACCGGCCGCTCCCGCCCGCCCGTCGCGCTGCCGGTGTGCACCACCACGCCCAGCGCGCCGATCTCCCGCCCGCGCCGCAGCGAGTGCCGCAACGACTCCACGGACCGCTCGGCGGTCGCCTCGGTGTGGGAACCGAAGTTGATCAGATACGGGGCGTGCACGTACGCCGGGATCGACCCGGCCGCACAGGCCGCGCGGAACGCCTCGTCCTGCTTCGGATCGCCGGCCGGCGTGGCCCAGCCGCGCGGATTGGCGACGAAGACCTGCACGGCCTCGGCGTTCAGCTCACGGGCGTAGGACAGACCGACGGAGTGCAGACCGCCGGCCACGGGGACGTGGCCGCCGACCGGGTTGCGGGCGGATCCGGACAGGTGACTCTTCACCCACCCAGGGTGCCATGAGCGCCGGGCCCGCCCGCCGGTGGATTCCCGGGATCAGCCGATCTCGACGGTGATCGTCGACCCCTTGGGCGCGGTGTCGCCGCCGGCCACGGACTGGCCCTCGACGGTGTCGCCGAACAGGTCGAGCAGTCCGCGGTCCTCCTCCACCCGGAACCCGGCGCCCTCCAGCTTCTCCCTGGCCTCGTCCACGCTGTCGCCGACCACGTCCGGCACCCCGATCATCTCCGGGCCCTTGGACAGCGTCAGCGTCACGGTGTCGCCCTCGGCGAGCCGGCGGCCGGCGCCCGGGGACTGCCGGGCCACCCGACCCGCGTCGTGCCCGGAGGTGACCCGCTCGTCGGCGATCCTCACCTCGAGGCCGGCCTCCCGCAGTTCGGACCGTGCGTCCGCCGGGTCGTCCCCGGTCACGTCCGGCACGTCCACCGGGCTGCCCCTGCTCACAGTGAGCGCCACCGCCGAGCCCGCCCGGACCTCGGTGCCCTTGCCCGGTTCGGTGGAGACCACCGAGCCCCGGGCCACGTCCTCGCTGAACGCCCGGGTGACCATGCCGGGCTCCAGGCCCTCGTCCTCCAGCAGGGAGCGGGCCTTGTCCAGCGGGTAGCCGTCGAGGTCGGGCACCCGCACGGTCTGCGGACCCTTGGAGATCGTGAGCGACACCGGGTCGTGGCCGCGGATGCGGGCGCCCACGGCCGGGTCCGTGCTGATCACCGTGCCCCGCTCCACCGTGTCGCTGTACGCCTCCTCGACCTGCCCGACGTCCAGGCCCGCGTCCGCCAGCCGGTCCCGGGCCTCCCGCTCGGTCTTCGCCAGCAGCGGCGGGACCTTGGTGAACTGGCCGGAGTTGATGTACCACACGCCGGTGCCGAGCCCGAGGACCAGGAGCACGGCCACGACGGCCGCCATCGGGCCGCGCCGCAGCGCCGTCCGGCGCCGGGGCGGCAGCGGCGGCGGGGACCGGAACCGGCTGGTGCGGTGGGAGGAGTCCGCCGCGCCGCCGTCGCCCTCGTCGGCCGGCAGCGGGCGGGACGGGGGTCCCCCCGCGCGGGCGAAGCCGGGCGTGGGGGACGTCAGCGCGCGCGGGATGACGCTCGTACGGTCCCCGGCGTTGTCGTGCTCCGCCGTCAGCGCCTGCGGCGGCACCGCGTCGAGCTGCTCGGCACCGAGCCGGCCGCGGCCCCGGCGGACCTGCGCCAGCAGAGCCACCGCGTCGTGCGGACGGACCCCGGGAGTGCGCGCGGTCGCCGACGCGACCAGCTCGTCCAGCTCGTACGCCATGCCGGGCACGGCGGCCGACGGGGGCGGCACGTCGTCGTGCAGGTGCTTGTAGAGCACGATCGCGGGGGAGTCGCCGTCGTGCGGCTTGACGCCGGTCAGCATCTCGTAGAGGAGGATGCCGCAGGCGTAGACGTCCACCCGGGGGTCGGCGGCGCCGCTCTCGATCTGCTCCGGGGCCAGGTAGGAGACCGTGCCCAGCACGGTGCCCGTGGTGTTCGTCACCGTGTCCACGGCGCGCACCAGCCCGAAGTCGGCGACCTTGACCCGGCCGTCGTCCCCTATCAGCACGTTCTCGGGCTTCATGTCCCGGTGCACGAACCCGGCCCGGTGCGCCGCGCCGAGGGCGGCCAGCACCGGCTCCAGGATGTCCAGCGCGGCCCGCGGCTGGAGCGCGCCGCGCTCGCGCAGCACGTCGCGCAGGGTGCAGCCGGCGATGTACTCCATCGCCAGGTAGACGTACGCCCCGTCGGCGCCCTGGTCGAACACCTGCACCACGTTCGGGTGGTCCAGGCGGGCGACCGACTTCGCCTCGCGGATGAACCGCTCGACGAACGAGACGTCGACGGCGAGGGAGGGGTGCATCACCTTGAGGGCGAGGACGCGGTCCAGGCGGGTGTCCACGGCCCGGTAGACCGTGGCCATCCCGCCGACCGCGATCCGCGCGTCGACGCGGTACCGGCCGTCGAGCACCTGCCCGACCAGAGGGTCCTGAAGGGTCGTGTCCACGCGGTGAGTCTACGAGTCCCCGCCGACACCCCCGCCCCGTTCACCCCCCGTTGGAGCGGACCTGTGACGCGCCGCACCCGCACCCGGAAGCGGGGAGCCCGGGGGGAGAGCGGGCGCGGCGGCACCCGGCGGGCGCAACCCGCTCCCGGCCCGGCCGGAGCCCTGGAACGCCGGCCGCTCCGGATCCAGCGCGGCCAGCCCCTCCGCGGGAGAGGACGCCGACGCGAAATGCCGCCGCGGAATGCGCCCCGCCAGCCGGGCCAGCCGCCCCGCCTCCACCGCGCACCGCATCGCGGAGGCCATCAGCACCGGCTCCTGCGCCCGGGTGACCGCGGACGCCAGCATCACCCCCGCGCACCCCAGCTCCATCGCCAGCGCCGCGTCCGACGCCGTCCCCGCCCCCGCGTCCAGGATCACCGGCACACGCGCGTGCTCCACGATCAACTGGAAGTTGTGCGGGTTGCGGATCCCCAGCCCCGACCCGATCGGCGACCCCAGCGGCATGATCGCCGCGCAGCCGGCGTCCTCCAGCTTCCGCGCCAGCACCGGATCGTCGTTGGTGTACGGCAGCACCGTGAACCCGTCGTCGACCAGCGTCTCCGCCGCCTCCAGCAGTTCGATCGGGTCCGGCAGCAGCGTCCGCTCGTCGGCGACGACCTCCAGCTTGACCAGATCGGTACCGAGCGCCTCCCGGGCCAGACGCGCCGTGAGCACGGCCTCCCCGGCGGTGAAGCAGCCCGCGGTGTTCGGCAGCACCCGGATGCCGAGCCGCTCCAGCACCGACAGCACGGAGCCGCGCACCGAGGGGTCCACCCGCCGCATCGCGACGGTCGTGAGCTCCGTCCCGGACGCCACCAGCGCCCGCTCCAGCACGTCGAGGCTCGGCGCCCCGCCGGTGCCCATGATCAGGCGGGACGTGAAGGACGTACCGCCGAGGACGAACGGATCGTCGGCCATGGTCAGCCTCCTTGGACGGCGGTGAGGACTTCCACCCGGTCCCCGTCCGCGAGGGGGGTGGTGGGCCACTGCGCGCGCGGGACGACGGTTTCGTTGAGGGCGGCGGCCACTCCCGAGGGCGCCGCGGTGAGCGACCGCACGACGAGGTCGAGGGCGGTGCCGGGCGCGAACTCCCGGGGCTCCCCGTTGACCGAGACGGTGACCGAGGCGTTCACGCGGGCTGCTCCGTGGGGACGGCGGCGCCGAAGCGCCGCGGGGTGAAGGGACGGGCCTCCTCCGGCAGTTCACCGGTGGTCAGGGCGTGCGCCATGGCGTCGCCGGTCACCGGCGTCAGCAGGACGCCGTTGCGGTAGTGGCCGGTGGCCAGCAGCAGTCCGTCGAGACCGGTCGGGCCGAGCAGCGGCGCGTTGTCGGGGGAGCCGGGGCGCAGCCCGGCCCGGGTCTCGGTGAGCGGCAGTTCGGTGATCCCGGGGACGAGCTCGTGGGCGTCGCGCAGCAGTTCGTACACGCCGCCCGCGGTCACCGTCGTGTCCCAGCCCAGCTCCTCGCTGGTCGCGCCGACGACCAGCTCGCCGTTCTCGCGCGGCACCAGATAGACCTGGCTGCCGCGCACCACGGCCCGCACGGTCCGGCTCAGGAAGGGACCGGGCCGCTCGGGCATCGTCAGCCGTACGACCTGTCCCTTCACGGGGCGCACGGGAGGCAGCACGTCCTCGGGGACGCCCGCGAGCCGCCCGCTGAGACTGCCCGCGGCCAGCACCACCTGCCCGGCGCCCAGCTCGGTGCCGTCGGCGGTGACCACGCCCGTCGCCCGGCCCCCCGCGACGAGCAGCCGCCCGGCCCACGCGCGGTGGACGGTCACGCCGGTCCGCACGCAGGCCGTCACCAGCGCGGCCGCCAGCCGGCGCGGATCGACCTGGTGGTCGCCGTCCACCCGCAGACCGCCGCGCACACCCGGCGCGAGCATCGGTTCCAGCCGCCGGCACTCCCGCCCGGACAGCCACTGCGAGTCCAGCCCCGACCGCTGCTGCAGGGCGTGCAGCTCCCGCAGATGGGCGCGGTCGTCGGCGTCCAGCGCCACCGCGAGGGTGCCGCACCGGCGGTAGCCGAGCTCCTGGCCGGTCAGTTCGGTCAGCTCGGCCGCGAAGCCGGGGTAGCGCCGCGCGGAGGCGAGGTTCAGACCCAGCAGGGTCTCCTCGCCGTAGTGCAGTTCCGTGACGGCGGCCAGCATCCCGGCGGCCACCCGGGCGGCCCCGCCGCCCGGCTCGGGATCCACCACGGCCGTGGCGAGACCGCGCTGCGCGGCCCGCCAGGCCGTGACCAGACCGATGATCCCGCCCCCGACGACGAGGACGTCTGTGCTGCGCGTGGGCGACATGGGCGTCCAGCCCCTCCCTTCGCCGGCATGACCCGGATCAGGTTCGTACGGTCGGAGGCCGCCAGCCTCCCTCTCAGCCCGGTGCGTCCGGGCTCCCGCGAGTGCTTTACGTCGGCCACCCTAGCCCCCGGCACACCCGCCCTGTAAGGGAGCCCGCGCGTGGCCCGCCCGCCCCTCGCCCACGACCACCCCCGGCCGGGGGTGGTCGTCCCGTCCCGCAGGTCCCTCGACGGACTCGTCCCCGCCCCCGTGGGCCGGCGGGGAGGCGGGAGCGGGAGTCGCGGCCGGGCAACGGCACCAGCGTGGTGGAGGAGCCGCCGGACGGCAGGAGCCGGCCGCGCCCCACGGCCGGGTGTCTATGGTGATCGGGTGAGCGAGCAGACGCAGGAACCGGGACCGTCCGAGCCGCGGCGGGTGGTGGTGGCGGGCGCGGGCATGGCCGGTGTGCGGACCGCGGTCGCCCTGCGGGAACAGGGCTTCACCGGCACCGTGACCCTGATCGGCGCGGAACCCCACCAGCCCTACGACCGGCCGCCGTTGTCCAAGGCGGTGCTGCTCGGCACCGCCGAGGGCTCCGCCTTCGACGTCGACTTCGAAGAACTCGGCATCGACCTGCGGCTCGGCTGCGAGGTGCTCGGCCTGCGCCCCGGGGACCACGAACTGGACACGGAGGGCGGCCCCGTCCCCTACGACGTCCTGGTGGTCGCCACCGGTGCGGAGCCGGTCCGGCTGCCGGGCGCGGAGGGGGTCCCCGGGGTGCATCTGCTGCGCACCCTGGACGACGCCGAACGGCTGCGGCCGGTACTCGCGCGCCAGCACGACATCGTGGTGGTCGGGGCCGGCTGGATCGGCGCGGAGTTCGCCACCGCGGCACGCGGGGCGGGCTGCGCGGTCACCGTCGTGGAGACCGCCGGGCGGCCGCTCGCCGAGGCGCTGCCCGCCGAGGTGAGCGCCCCCATGACCGGCTGGTACGCGGACGCCGGTGTCGTGCTGCGCACACGCACGCGCGTGACGGGCGTCGAGCCCGGCGCCGTACTCCTGGACGACGGTTCGCGGCTGCCCGCCGGTGCCGTGGTCGTCGGGATCGGGGCCCGGCCCGCCACGGCCTGGCTGGCGGGCTCCGGGATCGGGCTGGGGGAGCGGGGCGAGGTCGTGGCCGACCGGCATCTGGCGACCTCCCTTCCCGACGTGTACGCGGTCGGGGACTGCGCGTCCTTCCCGTCCGGGCGCTACGGCGAGCGTCTGCTGGTCCACCACTGGGACAACGCCCTCCAGGGGCCGCGCACCGTCGCCGAGAACATCCTCGGCGCGTCCGCCGGCCGGGCCCCGGCGGTGTACGACCCGGTGCCGTACTTCTGGTCCGAGCAGTTCGGGCGCTTCGTGCAGTACGCGGGGCACCACGCGGACGCCGACCGGACCGTGTGGCGGGGGGACCCCTCCGACGCCGCGTGGAGCGTCTGCTGGCTCCGTGGAACCCGGCTGGTCGCGCTGCTCGCGGTGGGGCGCCCCCGGGACCTGGCGCAGGGGCGCAGACTGATCGAGGCGGGCACGGCGATGGACGCGCGCCTGCTGGCGGATCCGGCCCGGCCGCTGAAGTCGGCGACGGCCTGACACGCCGGCGGGGCGCCCTTCGGGCGGGCGCGTCCGGGCGACGCGCCCGCCCGGGTGGACGGGGCTGGCTTCCGACTGTCAGTGGCAGGTGGCAGGCTTGTCCCGTGACCGAGATTGACGCAAAGATCGATGCTCTCGTCCCCGCCTGGCTCACTCTCCCCGACATCGCCGAGAAGCTCGGCGTCGAGGTGACGCGCGTCCGGCAGCTGGTCAAGGATGGCCAGCTCATCGCCGTACGCCGGGGTGAGAACCGCGCGCTGCACGTTCCCGCCGCCTTCATCGACGAGGACAAGGTGGTCAAGGGCCTGACCGGGACCCTGACGCTGCTGCGGGACGACGGCTTCACGGACGAAGAGATGCTGGAGTGGCTCTTCACCCCCGACCCCTCGCTGCCGGGCACGCCCGCGCAGGCACTCGGCGAGAACCGTGGCACGGAGGTGAAGCGCCGGGCCCAGGCGCTCGCGGTCTGACCCGCATCCCACCGACGGATCCGTCCCGGCGCCACCGCGCGTGGCGCCGCCCGCACGAACGACACCGGCCGGGGCGCCGCGCGCCCCGGCCGACGGCCCACCCATGCCGTCCGTCCCGCCCGGAGCGGCCCGGGGCCCCGCGGGGTGTTCTCGCCGCGGGGCGCGGAGCGGCGGCACAGGGTCGCATAGGGTCCGTTGCGGCCGGCGCTCCGCCGGCTCCTGACGGGCGGGGCGGCGCGTGCCGGCGGCACACCGGCCCGCCGGGTCCGTACGCCACCACCGAACCCCGGGGGACATCCCTATGACCGACACCGTTCGCGCCCGGCTCGCCGACGCCCGGGTCTATCTCTGCACCGACGCCCGCAAGCGGCAGGGCGACCTCGCGGAGTTCCTCGACGCGGTCCTGGCCGGCGGGGTCGACATCGTGCAGCTGCGGGACAAGGGCATGGAGGCCGGCGAGGAGTTGGAGCACCTGGCGGTCCTCGCGGACGCCTGCGCCCGGCACGGCAGGCTGCTCGCGGTCAACGACCGCGCGGACGTCGCCCACGCCGCCGGCGCCGACGTCCTCCACCTCGGCCAGGGCGACCTGCCCGTCCCCGCCGCCCGCGCCGTCCTGGGCGACGGCGTCCTCGTCGGCCGCTCCACCCACACCGAGTCCGAGGCCGCCGCGGCGGCCGTCCAGCCCGGCGTGGACTACTTCTGCACCGGGCCCTGCTGGCCCACCCCCACCAAGCCCGGCCGCCACGCCCCCGGCCTGGACCTGGTCCGGTACACCGCCGCCCTCGGCACCGACCGCCCCTGGTTCGCCATCGGCGGCATCGACCTCGGCAACCTCGACGAGGTCCTGGCCGCCGGCGCCCGCCGGGTCGTCGTCGTCCGCGCCCTCACCGAGGCCGACGACCCGGGTGCGGCGGCCGCGGAGTTCGCCGCGCGGCTGCGGCGGACCGCTCCGGACGCCGGCTGACCCGCTGCCTCCCGGGAATGTCCAAGGGGTGGACAACAAGTCGGCATCAAGGACAAATTCCCCGCATCCGGTTGGGGGACCGCCGCTCCCTGGCTAACCTGCGGGTATGGCCCTAGGAACCGCATCCACCAGGACTGATCGCGCGCGCACCGTGCGTGACATGCTCGCCGCCGGAAAGACGACCTTCTCGTTCGAGTTCTGGGCCCCCAAGACGGAGAAGGGCGAGCGCAACCTGTGGAACGCGCTGCGCCGGGTCGAGGCCGTCGCCCCCAGCTTCGTCTCCGTGACGTACGGCGCGGGCGGCTCCACCCGCGCCGGCACGGTGAGGGCGACCGAGCAGATCGTCGCCGACACGACCCTCACCCCGGTCGCCCACCTCACCGCGGTCGACCACTCCGTCGCCGAGCTGCGCAACATCATCGGCCAGTACGCCGACGCCGGGATCCGCAACATGCTCGCGGTGCGCGGCGATCCGCCCGGCGACCCCATGGGCGACTGGGTGCCGCATCCGCAGGGCCTGGCCTACGCCGCCGAACTCGTCCGCCTCATCAAGGAGTCGGGCGACTTCTGTGTCGGTGTCGCCGCCTTCCCGGAGATGCATCCGCGTTCGGCCGACTGGGACACCGACGTCGCGCACTTCGTCGACAAGTGCCGGGCCGGCGCCGACTACGCGATCACCCAGATGTTCTTCCGGCCCGAGTCCTATCTGCGCCTGCGTGACCGAGTCCACGCCGCCGGCTGCGAGACCCCCGTGATTCCCGAGGTCATGCCGGTGACCAGCGTGAAGATGCTGGAACGGTTGCCGAGGCTCAGTAACGCCGCGTTCCCGGACGCCCTGAAAGAGCGGATCCTCACAGCGAAGGACGATCCGGCGGCGGTACGCTCCATCGGTATCGACTTCGCCACGGAGTTCTGCGCGCGGCTGCTGGCCGAAGGAGTGCCCGGACTGCACTTCATCACGCTCAACAACTCCACGGCGACGCTGGAAATCTACGAGAACCTGGGCCTGCACCACCCACCGCAGGCCTAGACCGGTCGCACGGATCTACGACACACTGCGTAGCGACCACTGTGAGAGGGGCGTACATGGGCTGGGCGGTCCTCTACATCGCGTTCGGCATCGTCGCGCTGTGGTTGCTCGGTGAGGTGCTGCTGCAGTACAAGGCGCGTCTGCGCTGGCGGCTGCTCGCCTTCGGCGGCTTCCTCGGTGTCGTGCTCGGCGTGCTGATCCCGTCCGTCGTCGTCATCGGGCTGGGCGCCGCGGCCTTCGCGGTCGGCCAGACCTACGTCACGCTGTCGTTCCGCCGCGGCTTCGCGGCCGGCTGGGCGGTCAACGCGCCGCTGCTGGCCGCCGCCAAGGGCCGCCGCGGTGACCGCGGGCGCCGGGAACCGGCCCTGGAGGTCTCCGGCCTGGAGGCGTCCGGCGACGACGGCGGCCACCACGACCGGGCCGCCCACGGCACGGACGACGACGACTACGACCGCGACGATGTCTTCACCCCCGCCCGGCCGGCGACCGCCGGGAGCACCGGCGTCTACGAGCCGCAGCCGATGCCCGACGACACCGGCTCCTACGGCGTCTACGGCGGCGACACCGGGTACGCGGCCCCCGCCCAGGACCAGTACGCGGCGACCGCGCAGGGCACCGACCAGAACTACGCCTACGACTACTCCGGTTACGGCCGGCAGCAGGGCTACGACACCACGGGCCAGCAGCAGTACGCCGCGTACTCCGACCCGTACATCGGCAACCCGACCTACGGCGACACCTCGTACGACACCGGTCACGCGGACCCGCAGCAGTACGGCCGGCAGGGCTACGACCAGGACCCGTACGCCGGCACGTACGGCGGCGAGACCCCGCCCGGCGGGCTGTGGGTTCCCCAGCAGCGCAGCGCCGGCGACCCGTACGGCGGTGAACTCCCGCCGGAGCAGCCGTACCCGTACCAGGGCGGTGGGCAGGCGCAGGGCAGCGGCAACGGGTACGACGAGCAGTACCGCTACTGAGCGCGGCTCACTGCGAGTACTGAGCGCGGCTCACTGCGAGCCGCGGAACTCCGGCCCCTCCACGATCAGTCCGGCGACCAGCGCCCCCGACATGCCGGCGTGCGGGAGCCCGCCGCCGGGGTGGGACCAGCCGCCGGCCGCGAACAGCCCCGGCAGTCCGGTGCTGTTGGACGGGTGCAGCAGCCGTCCGCCGGCTGCGGCCAGCGCCGGCGCCGGCACCGCGCCGCCCCGCGCACCGGTCTCCTCGGCGATGTCGGCCGGGGTGCGCACCTCGTGCCACAGCAGCCGGTCGCGCAGACCGGGTATCGCCCGCCCGGCGACGGCGATCAGGTTCTCGGCGTGCGCGTCCGGATCGCCCTCGTACCCCTCGGGCACCACCGACGTCACCGTGACCGCCTCGTGGCCGCTGTCCGGGACCAGGGCCGGGTCGTCCGGCCGCAGGACCGTGACCGTGGGGCGCGCGGGCACGCCCGCGGGGGGACCGAACAGCGCCTCCAGTTCCGTCTCCCGGTCCTCGGTGTGCACGACCGTGCGGTGCGGGGTCCCCCGCGGCCGTCCGCCCCGCAGCGCCAGCAGCACCGTGACCCGGCTCGCCGCCCCCCGCCGGGCCGGCACCCCGTCCTCCCCGCGCAGCCGTGTGCCCGCGCCGAGCCGGTCCAGCACCCCGGGAGCCACCCCGGCGACCACGAGGTCCGCCTCCGCCACCGCGCCGTCGGCGAGCTCCACCCCCGCCACCCGGCCGTCCTCCTCCAGCACCCTGGCGACCTCCGCGCCGAAGCGGAACTCCACCCGGCGGGCCAGACACCGCTCGTACACCGCCCGCGCCAGCTCCCGCATGCCGCCCAGCACGTACCAGGTGCCGAAGGCGTGCTCCAGGTACGGCAGCACCGCCGCGCTCGCCGGGGTCCGGCGGGGGTCGAGACCGTACGCCAGCGCATGGCTCTCCAGCAGCGCGACCAGCCGGGGATCACGCAGCTCCCACGCGCCGACCTCGGCGAGCGTGCCGGCCGTACGGGTGCGCAGGAACCTCTTGTGCGGGACCGCCGGGTAGGGCTCACGCTCGGCCAGCACCTGCCAGTTGGGCCACAGCGGCTCCTCCAGCAGCGGGCGGCGCGACCGGTCCCAGGCCTCCCGGGCCCGCACCAGGAAGTCGCCCCAGTGCCGGCCGGCGACCGGTCCCAGAGTCTCCTCCAGGGCGGAGACGACGCCCGCGCGGGAGGCGTCGGGCAGCGACACGCGCGTGCCGTCCGCGAACACGTGGTGCGACGACGGGTCCACCTGGACCAGCTCGACGCACTCCTCCAGCGGCTCCCGGCCGGTCTTCACGAACAGATCGCGGTACACCGCGGGCACGGGGAGCAGCCCGGGGCCGGTGTCGAAGGAGAACCCCTCCCGCTCCAGCCGGCGCAGCGCACCGCCGTACGTGTCCGTCCGCTCGTACACCGCCACCCGGTGGCCCGCGACGGCCAGCCGGGCGGCGGCCGCCATCGCGCCCATCCCGGCGCCGATCACCGCAATCCGTGCCATGCCAGGGACCTTATCGGCCGGATCGGCCGGCACCGGCAGTCCGGTCCCGGGTACCCGCGCCCCCGTCCGGAGCACCAGCCGGCGCCGCCGCGGAGTGGGCCTGTGCGCGCAGCACTGAGTACCCGTACCCAACCGCCCGTTGAGTACCCGCACGGATGGGCTGCGGCCTGCGGCGACGAGAGAGTGGAGACCACGGAGAGGGGCACGGCCCGCAGCCGGCGACACGGGGCGCCGGAACGGGACGTGCCCGCCATCCGCTCCTTCCGCCGGCGCCGCCGGCGGGAGCGAGGTGAGGGGGAACCCGGGGGACGACCGCAACGGGGGCCGTGGGGGACGTACGGGGGAGCACGGAAGGCACCGGTCCGGCCGGTGGCCCGCGGGGGACGCGGCCACCGCCGGACCGGCGCTCTTTCAGAGGCCCGGCATGCCGGGGCCCTGGGACGCCCGGGGCCCCGGGACGCGCCGAGGTCTCAGGGCCGGCCGCTGACCCGCCCCTGCAGCAGCCGGGACAGCGCCGCGTGCACATCGTCCAGGGAGCGCCCCGGCTGGAAGGACTGCCGGTCCAGCGCGGCCACCAGCACCATGCCGACCAGCGCCGCCGCCGTCAGCGGAACGTCGATCTCCTCGCTGAACTCACCGTTCGCCACACCCTCGCGCAGCACGTCCTCGACCACCGCCACGGCCTGCTGCCGCACCACCATCAGCGTGGACTGCCAGGCCCGGTTGGTGCGCCACAGCTCGGCCACGTACAGCTGGGTGAAGGCCGGGTAGCGGTCGATGAAGACCAGTCCCGCGCGGATCATCGCGTCCAGGGCGTCGACCCTGCTGCCGCCCTCTCCGGCCGTCTTCTCGGCCGCCTCCCGCAGCGAGGCGGTCAGCAGACCGACCCCGTGCCGCAGCAGTTCCTCGAAGAGGACCGACTTGCTCGCGAAGTTGTAGTAGACCGTGCCCTTCGCCACTCCCGCCCGCTCGGCGATCTCGTCCACGGTGGTGGCGGAGAAGCCCTGCTCGGCGATGAGGGTGACGGCCGCCTCGTAGAGCTTCTGCCGGGTGGCCTCGCGGCGGCCGCTGCCGCCCGGCGTGGTGCTGCTGCTGTTCATGGCCCCGATTCTCACAGCAACGCCTCCCCGCGCGGTCACGGGCTCGGCTCCGGGTGCACCCGGTCCGGGGTCCACACCTGGCGGCGGCGGCCGGCAGTGCCACCGCGCGATCGCCGGCAGTCGGCCCGCCGGCGCGATCCGTCACGCCGAGGCGCCCGCCGCGCGCGCCCGCCGGTTCACCGCTGCGCTCCACCCGAACTCCCGATCGAAGCAAAAGCCCAGGTCGGAACGGATTGTCAGTGCCATACCCCACGATGTGGACAAACGGCACCTCGTATCAGGGCGTGCCGTCACGAAGACGACAGGAGGTTCGTCATGGCCAACTCGTCCGCAGCAGCGGCCCGTCGGCACCGCGCAACCCGCCCTGCCCCCTCACCGAACGGCCCGGCGAGCGACATCCACCCCGTGCTGCGCCGCGCCGCGGCTCCGCCCGCCGCCCTCGACCTGCTCGCCCAGGCCCGTGCCGGACTCCACGAGGCCACCGTCCTCGAGACCCCCAACGAGCGCTATGCGACGGCCCACCTCGCCGCCCTGCGCACCGCCGCCGCCGTGCTCGCCGCCCGCGGGCGGCCCGAGACCTCGCCCCGGGCCCGGGCCCGGATCCGCAGCGCGTGGGAGGTGCTCCCCGAGATCGCGCCCGAGCTCGCCGAGTGGAGCGCGCTGTTCGCCTCCGGGGCCCCGCGCCGCGCCCGGGCCGAGGCGGGCATCCAGGGCGCGGCGACCGGCCGGGACGCCGACGACCTGATACGCGACGCGGCGATGTTCCTCCGCCTGGTGGAGCACCTGCTCGTCCTCCAGCCGGTCCTCCCGAAGTCCCGCGGCGACGGGGACCACCCGGACACCCGTCCCCCGGACGGCGACACCCCGGGCGGCCTGCCGGACGCCGGCTGACGGGGACGGCGCCCGGCCAGGGGCGCGGGGAACGGCGCGAGGCTCACCGGGAGCAAGGACCCCGGGGACCGGAGGGGCGGCGGGGGCGCCGCCGCGGGGCGTGGGCGGATGGCCGCGCACCTCGGCGCAGGCAATAGGGTGGGCAGCGCCTGAAGCCCTGCCCGGCCGGGCAGGGAGCCCGATCGCTCCGCCGAGTACAAGGCGGTGCCGCGCCGAGGAGTCAACTGCCGTGTCGGACCCGATGCGATCCCGCGCCGCTCTCCGTACCGCCGTGGTCCGGGAGGTCCTCCAGGACGCCATGGAACGCCTGGCGAAGGCGACCGGGCGGCAGGCGCTGGACGTCCTGGACACCGGCGGCGGCAGTGGCAACTTCGCGGTGCCGCTGGCCCGGCTCGGCCACCGGGTGACCGTCGTCGACCCCAGCCCCAACGCGCTGTTCGCTCTGGAGCGCCGCGCGGCCGAGGCCGGCGTCGCCGACCGGGTCCAGGGCGTCCAGGGTGATGCCCACGGCCTCCTCGACGTCGCCGAGCGCGGCGGGTACGACGTCGTGCTGTGCCACGGCGTCCTGGAGTACGTCGACGACCCGGCCGAGGGCGTGCGCAACGCGGTGGCCGCCCTGCGCCCCGAGGGTGTCCTCAGCCTGCTCGCCGCGGGCCTCGGCGGCGCCGTGCTCGCCCGCGCCCTCGCCGGTCACTTCACGGAGGCCCGGCAGGCGCTCGGCGACCCGGACGGCCGGTGGGGCACGGGCGACCCCATGCCACGCCGCTTCACCGCCGACCGGCTCACCGCACTGGTGGAGGGAGCGGGCCTGGAGGTCGGGGCCGTGCACGGCGTGCGGGTCTTCGCCGACCTCGTCCCCGGCGTGCTCGTCGACACCGAGCCCGGAGCGCTGGACGCGCTGCTGAAGCTGGAGGCCGCGGCGGCCGAGCTCGCCGCCTTCCACTCCGTGGCCACGCAGCTCCATGTGCTCGGTGAGACGCGGGGGACCTCCGAGGCGTGAGGTTCCTTCCCCGACGTGCCGCTGATCTGCGGCGGCCCCGTCGCCCCGGCCGTGCATGGAGTGCGCCACAGGCCCCCCGAATGGCGGCTGGGCGCCGTATGATCGAGGGAGACTGTCCGGCATGACGGGTCGGCCGCCGGGGAATGAACAGCCTCAGCGGGCCGGGACGTGCGTGGTGGTACCGGTTGGCCAATTGGCGCAGAGGGGCGGGTTTCACGGGGGCGATTCCCTGCCTATCCTGAAGGGACCCCCGGGTCGCCCCGGCGACTGCACGATGAGGAGGACTCCGTGCCGCTCTCGGAGCACGAGCAGCGCATGCTCGAGCAAATGGAGCGAGCGCTGTACGCCGAAGATCCCAAGTTCGCGACGGCGCTCGAGGGAAGCGGGCTGCGTACGTACACCCGGCGACGGGTCTACCAGGCGGTCGCGGGCTTCCTCGTGGGTATTGCGCTCCTCATGGCCGGTATGGTCGCCCAGCAGGTCTGGCTCAGCGTCGTGGGATTCCTCGTGATGCTGGGCTGCGCGGTACTCGCGGTGACCGGCTGGCGCAAGGCGCCCAAGCCGGGCGAGCAGGCCGCCGTCGGCACCCCGGGTGAGCCGCATGCGGGCCGGCAGGGCAGACAGCGCCGCTCCATGATGAACCGCATAGAGGAGCGCTGGCAGCGCCGGCGCGACGAGCAGGGCGGCCACTAGGCCCCGGGTCCCGACCCCGGCGCCGTCCTCAGGATCCGGCCACCGGGCGACGGCTCCCGGCGGCATCAAGTGAAAAGCACGGCTCAGGGGGTGACCACCGGCACGGTGGTCACCCCCTGACGCGTGTCCTCACCGAACGTCCCGCACCCGCCGCGCCGTCCGGGCGGTACCGGCGGGACACCCGAAGCCGTCCCGCCCCCGGACGCCCGGCTCTCCCCGGGCGTCTCCGGCCCGCTGGACCCACCGGGCGGGACGGCGGCCGGTGCCGTCCCGCCCGCGGGTTCAGCCCCGCTGCCGTGACGGCTTGCGCCAGGCCGGCCGCATCGCGACGACCCGCTCGCGGACGCCGGACCGCCAGGCCGACACCGCCCACACCACCCGCACGGCGGAGCGCGGGGCGAACACCGCGCGCAGCCGCGTCCACCGGCCGACCGGGGCCCGCAGACCCGCGATCACCCGGCGCACGTCGTCGGTCAGACCCACCGCCGGGCGTGGCCGCGGCGCGTACAGGACCTGCTCCACCGCATCGGCCACCCGGTGCACCGACGCCGCCGCGCCCTCGTCGAGACGGCCGAGCCGCACGATGCGGGCCGCCGCCCCGCGCGGGGTCAGCGACCCGTCCGGAGAGACACCGTGGTCCCACGCCGTGTCGGTCAGCTCGTCCCAGAGGGCCAGCACGTACGGCGCCGCGTCCGCCTCCGACCGGCCGTGCGCGCCGAGCCGCGACGCCCGGGTCCTCGTCCGCCACAGCATCGGCGACAGCGGCAGCACCAGCACGGCGAGACCGGCCAGCGCCCACCCCAGCAGCGCGTACCACTTCGGCCCGTCGTCGTCCGTGGCCAGGGCCGCCTGCGGCGACTCGCTCGCACACGCCCCCAGCCGCTTCCTCTCCGCCGTGCAGCTCTCGTTCTCCGAGGGCGCGGCGGACGGCTCCTCGGGCGCCGTCCGGGACGGCCGGGCGGGGTCGGGCACCGTGCTGTCCGCGGCGTCCGGCACGGTGTACGACGGCGTCGAACCACGGGTCGGGGTCGGCTCGAAGCGGGTCCAGCCCACGCCCTCGAAGTACAGCTCCGGCCAGGCGTGCGCGTCCCGCAGACCGACCGCGACCGTGCCGTCCGCCTGCGGCGTGCCCGGCGCGAAGCCCACCGCGACCCGCGCCGGTATGCCCAGCGAGCGGGCCATCGACGCCATCGCGAAGGAGAAGTGCACGCAGAAACCCTGTTTGTCCCGCAGGAAACGGGCGATCGCCTGCGAGCCGCTGCCGACGTCCACCTCGGTGTCGTACTCGAAGCCGCCGTTCAGCGTGAAGTACTCCTGGAGCGCCACCGCCTGTTCGTAGGCGTTGTCCGCGTCCCCGGTGACCTCGCGGGCGGTCCGGGACACCGCGGCCGGCAGCGAGTCCGGCAGCTCGGTGTAATCGCGTTCCATGGCGAGCCGCGGCCGGGGCGCGTCGGCCAGCTGCTCCGGCGTGGGCCGCACGTCGAGGCTGCGCACCTCGTAGGTCAGACCGCGGGTGTTCTGGCCGTGGTCGCCGACCAGGGTCATGCCGACCGGCTCGTAGCGCCAGTTGCCCTCGATGCTCACCCCGCTCGGCGGGTACGGCATCGGCAGCCAGTCCTGGGCGTACCAGTCGGCGGTCGAGATCGTGGTGCCGGCCTCCGTGCGCCCCGTGCCGGGGCCGAGGCCCGGCGGGGTGGGGAACGGGCCGTCGGGCACGGTGGTGATGGACCGCTTCGACGGCTTCCACGTGGTGCCGTCGAAATCGTCCAGGGACACGATCCGCAGGTACAGGCCGGACACGTCGGCCAGCTCGGAGCGCACCGACATGACCTGACGGTCCTCGTCCACGTTCAGCGAGTCGCGCAGCGACACCAGCGGGTTCACCGCGGAGATGGTGCCGCCCCCGCCGCCGCCCGAGCCGACGCCCGCACCGGCGGCGTCCAGCAGGCCGCCGCTCATCGCGGGCAGGCCCAGCGGCACCACCAGGGCGATGCCCAGCGCGACCACACCGATCCGCCGGCCCGTGCGCACCGGTGCCCCCGGGCCGGGCGGACGGCCGCCGGGCCCGGGGGCCACCCCGCCGAAGACCCGGCCCCACTGGGAGAGCCGGTCGCGCCCCTCGGCGAGCAGCAGCATCAGATAGCCGCCCGCCGCCAGCAGGAACCACAGCCAGTCGACGCCGTCGTCGGACAGACCCGCGGCCACCGAGTACAGGGCGAGCAGCGGCAGCCCGGCCGGGGCCGCGCTGCGGAAGGTCACCGCGAGGGTGTCCACCAGCAGCCCTATCACCAGGACACCGCCGACCAGCATCAGCCGGATGCCGTCGGACAGCGGCGCCGGGATGGCGTACCGGCTGACGTCCCTGCCGCCCTGCTCCAGCAGCTCGGCGAAGAAACGGACGGCGTCCGGACCGGGTATCAGCCCGGCGAAGGCGTGCTCACGCGCGAAGACCAGGGTCAGCAGCAGCAGGGTCACGAGAGCCTGCGCCGCCACCGTCACCGGACGCGCCGACGGAAGCCGCCGGACCGCCGCGCCCACCCCCGACTGCGCGGCCAGCAGCAGCGCCGCCTGGAGCATCCAGGACGCCGGTTCGACCAGCGGCAGCAGGGCGCACGCCGTCATCAGCGTGGCCGCCCACGCGCACAGCGCCAGCCTCGCCCGCCCGCTGATCACGGTCCCACCCCACCGCTCGCGGCGGCCAGGCCCGGGCGCTCCCGGTCGGCCTGCCGCCACAGCCCCTCCAGCGAGGCGCCCCGCGGCACTGCCAGGGCCGTCCAGCCCGCCTCGCGCAGCATCCGCAGTCTCTCCCCGCCCTCGTCCGACGGACCGGGCGCCTCGACCGGCTCCCGCAGCCAGGACCCGCCCTGCAGCACGAAGGCGAGGGCGCCTCCGCTGCGCTGCCGCATCCGGGCGAGCACCGCGGCCTGCTCCTCGTCGAGGTCGCCGAGGAAGGCCACCAGCAGCCCCTCGCTCCCGCCGCGCAGCACGTCGTAGGCGCGGGACAGGCCGGCCTCGTCGGAGTGGTCCACCACGGCGAGGGTGTCCATCATCAGCCCGGCCGCGTCCGCCGACTCCTGGCTCGCGCCCGCGAACCCGTCGGCCCCCTCGCCCGGCACCGAACTGCCGGTGTCGGTGAGCAGCCGCACCGAGAAGCCCCGCTCCAGCATGTGCACCAGCACGGAGGCCGCGCCCGACACCGCCCACTCGAACGCCGAGTGGGGACCGGCGCCCGGGTAGGCGACGGCCCGGGTGTCCAGCAGCACCGTGCACCGGGCGCGCTGCGGCTGTTCCTCGCGGCGCACCATCAGCTCGCCGTAGCGCGCGGTGGAGCGCCAGTGCACCCGGCGCAGATCGTCGCCGTAGCGGTATCCGCGCGGGATCACGTCGTCCTCGCCGGCCAGCGCCAGCGAACGCTGCCGCCCGTCGCCGTACCCCTTCGCCTCGCCGCTCAGCCGCACCGGCGGCAGCGGTTCCACGCGGGGGATCACCGTCAGCGTGTCGTACGTCGAGAAGGACCGGGTCAGCTCGCACATCCCGAACGGATCGCTCAGCCGCAGCTGCAGCGGGCCCAGCGGATAGCGGCCGCGCAGGTCGGAGCGGACCCGGTAGGACACCTCGCGGCGCCCGCCCGCCTCCACCCGGTCCAGCACGAACCGGGGACGCGGACCGAGCACGTACGGCACCCGGTCCTGGAGCATCAGCAGGCCCGTCGGCATCCGCGAGACGTTCTCCATCCGCAGGTGCACCCGTGCCTCGGAGCCGGCCGGCACCCGCCCGGGGGAGAGCCGGCGGCTGCCGGCGACCCGGTAGCGGGTGCGGTAGAGCACGGTCGCGCACAGCAGCGGCAGCACCGCCAGCAGCAGCCCGACCCGCAGCAGGTCGCTCTGCCCGAGCACGTACGCGCAGACCGCGGCCGCCACACCGGCGGCGAGGAAGGAGCGTCCCCGGGTGGTGAGCCCCGCCAGGGCCGTCCGGACACCGTTGCGGTCGTCCCTGCCGCCCTCGGCGTGGACGGCGCCCGCGGTGGTCATCACAGCCTCCGGGGCGGCTGCTGGCCGTAGCCCGGGGCGCCGTGGCCCGGCCCGAGAGCGCTCTGCGGCGCGGCCGCCGCCGGGACCGGCGTGCGCTGCAGGATCTCCTGCACCACCTGCTCGGCGGTGCGGCGGTTCAGCTGGGCCTGGGCGGTGGGCAGCAGCCGGTGGGCGAGCACGGCCACGGCGAGCGCCTGCACGTCGTCCGGCAGCGCGTACTCCCGGCCGCCGAGGGCCGCGGATGCCTTCGCCGCACGCAGCAGGTGCAGCGTCGCGCGCGGCGAGGCGCCGAGTCTGAGGTCGGGGTGCGTGCGGGTCGCGGAGACCAGGTCCACCGCGTACCGGCGGACCGGCTCGGCCACGTGCACGCCGCGCACCGCCTCGATCAGCTTCACGATCTCGTGCGCGTGCGCCACCGGCTGGAGGTCCTCCAGGGGGGAGACGCCGCCGTGCACGTCCAGCATCCGCAGTTCGGCCTCCGCGCTCGGATAGCCGACCGAGACCCGGGCCATGAAGCGGTCGCGCTGGGCCTCCGGCAGCGGGTAGGTGCCCTCCATCTCGACCGGGTTCTGGGTCGCGACGACCATGAAGGGGCTGGGCAGTTCATAGGTCTTGCCGTCGATGGTGACCTGGCGCTCCTCCATCGACTCCAGCAGCGCGGACTGGGTCTTCGGCGAGGCGCGGTTGATCTCGTCGCCGATCACGACCTGCGCGAAGATGGCGCCCGGCTTGAACTCGAAGTCGCGGCGCTGCTGGTCCCAGATGGACACGCCGGTGATGTCCGAGGGCAGCAGGTCCGGTGTGAACTGGATCCGCCGCACCGAGCAGTCGATGGACCGCGCCAGTGCCTTGGCCAGCATCGTCTTGCCGACTCCCGGGACGTCCTCGATGAGCAGATGTCCCTCGGCGAGCAAGACGGTCAGCGAGAGCCGTACGACCTCGGGCTTCCCCTCGATCACGCCTTCCACCGAACCCCGCACGCGTTCCACCACGGCGGTCAGATCAGTGAGGCTCGCTCGATCGTCATAGGTCGTCACCCGGCCCTCCTCGGCCTTTCCCCGCGCCCCGGGAAGGAACGGGGACCCCAAATGTCCCGGGCCGGCACCTTGCTGTCGGACCGGCCCACCCCAATCACGGACACCACGCGGGAAAAGTTCCGCGTGACACCACTCCCGCATTCTCGCCGCCGTTACCGATTCGTGTCACTCGCCTGTGGACAACCGGCGGTGACATGTCGGGTTTTCACGATGTCCGACGGATTTCGGAGGCAGGTGCCCCGGGGTGGGCGGCCGGAACGTCCCCGAGGTCAGGCGGGGTCGATCTCGCGCAGCAGGCCCGTCTTCACGTCGAAGACGAAACCGCGCACGTCGTCGGTGTGCGGCAGGAACGGCGAGGTGCGCACGCGCCGCATCGACTGCCGCACGTCCTGGTCGACGTCCCGGAAGGCCTCCACGGCCCAGGACGGCCGCTGGCCCACCTCCATCTCCAGCTCGTGCCGGAACTCCTCGGTGAGGGACTCCAGGCCGCAGCCGGTGTGGTGGATGAGGACCACGCTGCGGGTGCCCAGGGCCCGCTGGCTGATGGTCAGCGAGCGGATCACGTCGTCGGTGACGACGCCGCCCGCGTTGCGGATGGTGTGGCAGTCGCCGAGCGAGAGGCCGAGCGCGCCGTGCAGGTCGAGACGCGCGTCCATGCAGGCCACCACGGCCACGTGCAGTACGGGGCGGGCGTCCATCCCGGGATCGGTGAAGGCGGCGGCGTACTGCTGGTTGGCCTCGACCAGACGGTCGGTGACCGTGCCGGGGCGGATCGTGGCGTTTCCGGAGTCGGCGGGAACCGGTGCAGAAGTCGTCATAGCCATGACGTTACTGGTCACGAGGGGATCAGGCCCGCTGTGAGAGGGGACAAAGAACGTCAGCTGTTCTTGGTGTGAGGTAACCCACAGGGGTGGTGTGAGCTCCCTCCCGCGGGTGATCGGCCCGCTGTACGTCTTGACTCACCGCGTGGTCCGCAACGCGCAGGCCGGTTGATTGACCGGGCGACACCGTGGACTAAAGTGACGCGAAGCGGGAGGCGAGACCGCCCGCCGTACTGATCTTCCCGGAGAACCCGGCGACGACCCGGGGATCTCCCCGCGTGCGCGGCGCGTACGCACGGCTCGGCCTCCTGACGACGCCGGCCGGCCGACGCTCCCGGCGCCGGCCGGCCGCCCCTTCACCGGGGGAGGGGCGGGAACCCGGCGGTGCGTGACGGCCGTGCCGGATTTGAGAGGGCCACTTGAGCCAGAGTCGACACGTCCCGGTGATGCTCCAGCGGTGCCTGGACCTGTTGGCGCCCGCCCTGGAGCGGCCGGGAGCGGTGGTGGTCGACTGCACCCTCGGCCTCGGCGGCCACAGCGAGGCCCTGCTCCGCCGGTTCCCCGAGGCGCGGCTGGTCGCCCTGGACCGCGACAAGGAGGCCCTGCGCCTCTCCGGCGAGCGGCTCGCGCCCTTCGGCGAGCGGGCCACCCTGGTGCACGCCGTCTACGACGAGCTCCCCGACGTCCTCGCCCGGCTCGGCGTCCCGCGCGCGCGGGGGGTCCTGTTCGACCTCGGCGTCTCCTCCATGCAGCTCGACGAGGCCGACCGGGGCTTCGCCTACGCCCAGGACGCCCCGCTCGACATGCGGATGGACCAGACCACCGGGATCGGCGCCGCCGAGGTCCTCAACACCTACCCGCCCGGCGAACTCGTGCGCATCCTGCGCGCCTACGGCGAGGAGAAGCAGGCCAAGCGCATCGTCTCGGCGATCGTGCGCGAGCGCGAGAAGGAGCCGTTCACGAACAGCGCGCGGCTGGTCGAACTGATCCGCGACGCGCTGCCGCAGGCCGCCAAGCGCACCGGCGGCAACCCGGCCAAGCGCACCTTCCAGGCCCTGCGGATCGAGGTCAACGGCGAGCTCTCGGTGCTCGAGCGGGCGGTCCCGGCGGCGGTGAAGGCCCTCGACGTCGGCGGACGGATCGCCGTGCTGTCCTACCACTCGCTGGAGGACCGCCTCGTCAAGCAGGTGCTCGCGGCCGGCGCCGCCACCACCGCCCCGCCCGGGCTCCCGGTCGTACCCGAGCACCACCAGCCCCGGCTCAAGCTGCTCACGCGCGGTGCCGAACTTCCCACCGAGGAGGAGATCGCCGAGAACCGGCGCGCGGCCCCCGCGCGGCTGCGCGGCGCCGAGCGGATCCGGGAGGACGTCGATTGAATCGCATGACGGCGCACGAGGCGGGTGACGGGCCGGGCATACGGGCGGGACAGGCGAACCCAGGGGAGCGTGAGTGAGCAGGAAACCCGAACCGAGGGGGAAGGCCGGGCTGCGGGCGCACCCCGGACCGAAGGGCCGGGCCGCCCGGCTCGCACAGCTGCTGCCCACCGGACGCGCCCAGGCGGCGCGCACCCCCTTCGTCCTCCTCGTCGTCCTGCTCCTCGGCAGCGGTCTGATCGGCCTCCTGGTGCTGAACTCCGCCCTCAGCGAGGGCGCGTTCCAACTCGACGACCTCCAGCGGGAGACCAAGAACCTCACCGACGAGGAACAGGCCCTGCAACGGGACATCGACGCCTACTCCGCCCCCGACGCCCTGCAGCGCCGCGCCGTCGAGCTGGGCATGGTGCCCGGCGGCGACCCCGCTTTCCTGAACCCCGACGGCAGGGTCAAGGGCGTGCCCGGCGCCGCGTCCGCCGCCCGGGCCCCGCTGGTCCTCGCCCCCGGGGGGCCGGCCACCGCGACGGTCCCGGCACCGAGCCCGGCGGCCGTCACCCCGGCCCCCGCCGCCACGCACTCCGCGTCGACATCGAATCCCGGCAGGTGACGGAAGTGTCCGACAGGGAACCGCCCCGCCGACGGGTGCCCGGACCCGCCAGGCCCGCCCGGCCGGGCGCCGGCCCGCGCCCCGGCGCCCGCCCGGCCCGCCGGCCCGCGGGGCCCCGGCCCGGGGCCCCGAAGGTCATCCGGCTGGGCAGCCCACGTCCCCGCCTGCGCCTGATCGGCGCCGCCCTGACCCTCGTCCTGCTCGCCTTCGTCGTACGGCTGGTCCAGGTGCAGGCCGTCGACGCGAGCACCTACGCCGCCAAGGCCGAGCAGAACCGCTACGTCGGACAGGTGCTGGCCGCCGAGCGCGGCGAGATCACCGACCGGAGCGGCGTGGCGCTGGCCACCAGCGAGGACGCCTACGACATCACCGCCGACCCCACGATGTTCGCCCCGGACGAGCTGGAGGTCACCGACGGCCCCGAGCAGGCCGCGGCCCTCCTCGCCCCGATCCTCGGCCAGGACCAGGACGCCCTCGTCGGGAAGCTGCGCCCGGAGAACGAGGCGCTGCGCTATGTCAAGCTGGCCGGCCGCCAGACCCCGGAGGTCTGGAAGCAGATCAAGGACCTGAAGGCCGCGCTGGCGAAGAAGACGGAGACCGACGCGTCCGCCGTCAACGTGCTGGCCGGCGTCTTCTCCGTGCCCACCAGCAAGCGCGTGTACCCCAACAACGAGCTCGCCGCCGGGATACTGGGCTGGGTCAACGCCGAGGGCAAGGGCGGCGGCGGCATCGAGCTCCAGCTGGACAAGCGGCTGACCGGCAAGGACGGCAAGATCCGCTACGCCCAGTCCGGCGGGCGTCTGGTCCCGACCGCGGGCTCCACCGAGACCCCGGCCGTGCCCGGCAGCGACATCGAGCTCACCATCGACCGCGACATCCAGTGGGCCGCGCAGAACGCGATCAGCCGGCAGGTGGAGGAGTCCCGGGCCGACCGCGGCTACGTCATCGTCCAGGACACCCGCACCGGCGAGGTCCTCGCGATGGCCAACGCGCCCGGGTTCGACCCCAACGACCTGACCGAGGCGGACCCGGCGGCGCTCGGCAACGCCGCCCTCCAGGACGCCTACGAACCCGGCTCCACCGCCAAGGTCCTCTCGATGGCGGCCGTCCTCGAGGAGAACGCCGCCACCCCGCGGACCCACGTCGTCGTGCCCAACCGGCTGCACCGCGGCGACCGGCTGTTCAAGGACGACATCGACCACCCGACCTGGTATCTCACGCTCAACGGCGTGCTCGCCAAGTCCAGCAACATCGGCACCATCCTCGCCACCGGCCAGCTCGGCAAGACGCAGGCGCAGGCCAACCGGGTCCTCTACGACTACCTGCGCAGGTTCGGCTTCGGCGGCGACACCGGGCTCGGCTTCCCCGGCGAGACCAAGGGCATCCTCGCCCCGCCGGACACCTGGTCCACCTCGCAGCAGTACACGATCCCTTTCGGCCAGGGCGTCTCCATCAACGCCATGCAGGCCGCGTCCGTGTACTCGACCATCGCCAACGGCGGCGTCCGGATCGAACCCACGCTGGTGCGCGGCTCCAAGGGGCCCGACGGACGCTTCACCCCGGCCCCGAAGCCCGGGAAGACACGGGTCGTCAGCGAGAAGACGGCGAAGACGCTCGCCCGGATGCTGGAGTCGGTCGTGGACGACGAGGAGGGCACCGGCACCCGGGCGCGCATCCCGGGTTACCGGGTCGCGGGGAAGACGGGTACGGCCAACCGCGTGGATCCGGCCACCGGCAAGTACCACGGCTACACCTCGTCCTTCGCCGGATTCGCCCCCGCCGACAAGCCCAGGATCACCGTCTACTGCGTCATCCAGAACGCCACCGAGGGCAACTACTTCGGCGGCCAGATCTGCGGACCCGTCTACAAGCAGGTCATGGAGTTCGCCCTGAAGACCCTCCAGGTGCCGCCGACCGGCGCCGCTCCCGCCGACCTCCCGGTCACCTTCACACCCTGACCCGTACCGAGCACCGAGCCACCAGGAACCACCCCGTGACGACGATCACCCCCGACCCCGGGAACCAGCACACCCCCCGCACCTCGCTTGGCCCCCGGGCCGGTGCGCCCGGTACGCTCACCGCCGTGCCACACGCCGATCAGTCCCAAACCACCCAGAAGGGCCACCCCGTGACATATCCGGGACCGCCCCGTCCGGTGCGGCTCTCCGCCACCTCCCTCGCGGAACTCGCCGGTCAGCTGGGTGTCCCCGCGCCGGAGAAGACCGCCGAGGTCACGGGCATCACCCATGACTCGCGCGCCGTCCGGCCCGGCGACCTGTACGCCGCCCTCCCGGGCGCCCGCACGCACGGCGCCGACTTCGCCACCCAGGCCGCCGGCCTCGGCGCGGTCGCCGTGCTCACCGACCCGGCCGGCGCCGAGCGCGTCGCCGCGACCGGACTGCCGGCGCTCGTGGTCGACGACCCGCGCGCGCGGATGGGCGAACTGGCCGCCACCGTCTACGGCCACCCCGGCCGGGACCTGCTCCAGATCGGCATCACCGGCACCTCGGGCAAGACCACCACCGCCTACCTCGTCGAGGGCGGCCTGAGGGCCGTCCGCGGCACGGACGAGGAGGGCGGACGCGGAACGCCGTCGGCCGGTGGCGGTGGCGGTGGCGGGCGACGGGTGGGACTGATCGGCACCGTCGAGATGCGCATCGGCGACGAGCGCATCAAGTCCGAGCGCACCACGCCCGAGGCCACCGACCTCCAGGCCCTGCTCGCCGTCATGCGCGAACGCGGCACCGACGCGGTCGCCATGGAGGTCTCCAGCCACGCCCTGGTCCTCGGCCGGGTCGACGGCTGCGTCTTCGACGTCGCCGTCTTCACCAACCTCAGCCCGGAACACATGGAGTTCCACTCCGGCATGGAGGACTACTTCCGGGCCAAGGCGCGGCTCTTCACGCCGGAGCGCAGCCGGCTCGGCGTCGTCAACACCGACGACGAGTACGGCCGGCGGCTCGCCAGGGAGGCCGAGGTCCCGGTCGTCACCTACTCCGCCGAGGGCCGCCCCGACGCCGACTGGCGCGCCGAGGACGTCGAGATCGGCCCGATGGACTCGACGTTCACCGTGGTCGGCCCCAAGGACGAGCGGGTCGCCGCCCGGTCGCCGCTGCCGGGCCCCTTCAACGTGGCCAACACCCTCGCCGCGATCGCCGCGCTGGCCGCCGCCGGACTCGACCCGCAGGCCGCCGCCGACGGCATCGCCGCCGTGCCGGGCGTACCGGGCCGGCTGGAGCGCGTGGACGCCGGGCAGCCGTACCTCGCGGTGGTCGACTACGCCCACAAGACCGACGCGGTCGAATCGGTGCTGCGCGCCCTGCGCAAGGTCACCGAGGGCAAGGTGCACATCGTGCTCGGCTGCGGCGGCGACCGCGACCGGACCAAGCGCGCCCCCATGGGCGCCGCCGCCGCGCGACTGGCCGACACCGCCGTACTGACCTCCGACAACCCCCGCTCCGAGGACCCCCTCGCGATCCTCGCCACCATGCTCCAGGGCGCGGCCTCCGTGCCCGCCCACGAGCGCGGCGAGGTGCAGGTCTTCGAGGACCGGGCCGCCGCGATCGCCGCCACCGTCGCCCGGGCACGGCCCGGCGACACCGTGCTGGTCGCCGGCAAGGGCCACGAGCAGGGGCAGGACATCGCCGGGGTGGTGCGTCCCTTCGACGACCGCCAGGTGCTTCGCGAAGCCATCAAGAAGACCCAGGGATGAACTTGTGATCGCCCTCTCCCTCGCCGAGATCGCAGAAGTCGTCGGCGGGCAGACGCACGACATACCGGACCCCTCGGTCCAGGTCACCGGACCGGTGGTCCGCGACTCGCGGGAGGTGGGTCCGGGCAGCCTGTTCGCCGCCTTCGTCGGCGAACGCGCGGACGGACACGACTTCGCGGCCGCGGTCGTCGAGGCGGGCGCGGCGGCCGTGCTCGCCTCCCGGCCCGTCGGGGTCCCCGCGATCGTCGTCGAGGACGTCCAGACGGCCCTCGGCGCCCTCGCCCGGCACGTCGTGGCCCGGCTCGGCGCCACCCTCGTCGCGCTCACCGGCTCGGCCGGCAAGACCAGCACCAAGGACCTCATCGCCCAGGTGCTCCGGCGCGAGGCGCCGACCGTCTTCACCCCCGGCTCCCTCAACAACGAGATCGGGCTGCCGCTCACCGCGCTCACCGCCACCGAGGAGACGAGGTTCCTCGTGCTGGAGATGGGAGCGCGCGGAATCGGCCATATTCGCTACCTCACCGGGCTGACGCCCCCGAAGGTCGGCCTCGTGCTGAACGTCGGCTCCGCCCACATCGGCGAGTTCGGCGGCCGGGAACAGATCGCCCAGGCCAAGGGCGAACTGGTCGAGGCCCTGCCGCCGGCCGAGGAGGGCGGCGCCGCGATCCTCAACGCGGACGACCCCTTGGTACGGGCCATGGCCTCCCGTACGAAGGCGAAAGTGATCCTTTTCGGAGAGTCCGGCGAAGCGGACGTTCGGGCCGAGAACGTGCGACTCACGGACAGCGGACAGCCTTCCTTCAGGCTTCACACACCCTCCGGTGCAAGCGATGTGACCATGCGCCTGTACGGTGAGCATCACGTGTCGAACGCGCTCGCCGCGGCCGCCGTCGCCCACGAGTTGGGCATGTCCGCAGACGAGATCGCCCGCGCGCTCTCCGAAGCGGGCTCCCTCTCCCGGTGGCGGATGGAGGTCACCGAGCGCCCGGACGGCGTGACGGTCGTCAACGACGCCTACAACGCGAACCCAGAGTCCATGCGGGCCGCCCTGCGCGCCCTGGCAGCCATGGGCAACGGGCGTCGTACGTGGGCGGTGCTCGGCAAGATGGCCGAGCTCGGGGACGAGGCGCTCGCCGAGCACGACGCGGTCGGACGGCTCGCCGTCCGGCTCAACGTCAGCAAGCTCGTCGCGGTCGGGGGCAGGGAAGCCGCCTGGCTGCAACTGGGCGCATATAACGAGGGTTCGTGGGGTGAGGAGTCGGTGCACGTGTCCGACGCACAGGCGGCGGTCGACCTGTTGCGCAGCGAATTGCGCCCGGGAGACGTCGTTCTCGTGAAGGCGTCCCGTTCGGTCGGGCTCGAGAGCGTGGCGCAGGCGCTGCTCGAGACCGGTGCCGAGGGTGAGGTCGCCGCCCGATGATGAATCAGGTCCTGTTCGCAGGAGTCATTGGCCTCTTCCTGACGCTGATCGGCACTCCGCTGCTGATCAAGCTGCTCGCCCGCAAGGGCTACGGGCAGTACATCCGTGACGACGGCCCGCGCGAGCACGCCAGCAAGCGCGGTACGCCGACCATGGGCGGCATCGCCTTCATCCTGGCGACGGTCGCCGCCTACTTCCTGTCCAAGGTGATCAGCGGCGAATCCCCGAGGTACTCCGGGGTGCTGGTGCTCGGCCTGATGGTCGGCATGGGCCTGGTCGGCTTCCTGGACGACTACATCAAGATCGTCAAGCGGCGTTCGCTGGGCCTGCGGGCCAAGGCGAAGATGGCCGGCCAGCTGATCGTCGGCATCGCCTTCGCGGTGCTCTCCCTGCAGTTCGCGGACTCCCGCGGGCAGACCCCGGCCTCCACCAAGCTGTCCTTCATCACGGACTTCGGCTGGACCATCGGACCGGTGCTGTTCGTCGTCTGGGCACTGTTCATGATCCTCGCGATGTCGAACGGCGTGAACCTGACCGACGGTCTGGACGGCCTCGCCACCGGCGCCTCCGTCCTGGTCTTCGGCGCCTACACCTTCATCGGCGTCTGGCAGTTCCAGGAGGCCTGCGCCAACGGCGACACCCTGACCAACCCCGGCGCCTGCTACGAGGTGCGCGACCCGCTGGACCTCGCGGTCGTCGCCTCCGCGCTGATGGGTTCCTGCCTGGGCTTCCTGTGGTGGAACACCTCGCCGGCCAAGATCTTCATGGGCGACACCGGTTCGCTGGCGCTCGGCGGTGTGCTCGCGGGTCTGGCGATCTGCTCCCGCACCGAGCTGCTGCTGGCCATCCTGGGCGGTCTGTTCGTCCTCATCACCATGTCGGTGGTCATCCAGGTCGGCTCCTTCCGGCTCACCGGGAAGCGGGTCTTCCGAATGGCGCCGCTCCAGCACCACTTCGAACTCAAGGGCTGGTCCGAAGTCCTTGTGGTGGTCCGCTTCTGGATCATCCAGGGCATCTGCGTGATCGTCGGACTCGGCCTCTTCTACGCGGGATGGGCAGCGGACAAGTGACCGACTGGCAGGGGAAGCACGTCACCGTCGCCGGCCTCGGCGTCTCCGGCGTCCCGGCGGCCAAGGCGCTGCACGGGCTCGGCGCGAGGGTCACCGTCGTGAACGACGGGGACGACGCACGCGCGCGTGAGCAGGCCGCCGAACTGGAGGCGCTCGGCATCACCGTGCGCCTCGGTGACGGCGCGACCCTGCCCGAAGGCACCGACCTGATCGTCACCGCCCCGGGATGGAAGCCGGACAAGCCGCTGTTCGCGGCGGCGGACGAGGCCGGGGTGCCGGTGTGGGGCGACGTCGAACTCGCCTGGCGGCTCAGGAAGCCCGGCGCGGCCCCCTGGCTCGCGGTCACCGGCACCAACGGCAAGACCACGACCGTCCGGATGCTCGCCGCCATCCTGACGGCGGCGGGCCTGCGCACCGCCGCCGTCGGCAACATCGGCGTCTCCCTCCTCGACGCGGTGCTCGGCGAGGAGGAGTACGACGTGCTCGCCGTGGAGCTGTCCAGCTACCAGCTCCACTGGGCGCCCTCCCTGCGCGCCCACTCGGCGGCCGTGCTGAACCTCGCCCCGGACCACCTCGACTGGCACGGCTCCATGGAGGCGTACGCCAGGGACAAGGGCCGTGTCTACGAGGGCAACCGCGTCGCCTGCGTCTACAACGTGGATGCCACCGACAAGCCGTCCACCGAGGACCTGGTCCGCGAGGCCGACGTCGAGGAGGGCTGCCGGGCCGTCGGCTTCACGCTGGGCACCCCGGGGCCCTCTCAACTCGGCGTCGTGGAAGGCCTCCTGGTCGACCGGGCCTTCGTCGAGAACCGGCACAAGAACGCCCAGGAGCTCGCCGAGGTCTCCGACGTCCACCCGCC
Source organism: Streptomyces sp. NPDC016640 (assembly GCF_043076215.1). Taxonomy (NCBI): domain Bacteria; kingdom Bacillati; phylum Actinomycetota; class Actinomycetes; order Kitasatosporales; family Streptomycetaceae; genus Streptomyces; species Streptomyces sp. NPDC016640. The sequence goes on along the minus strand of NZ_JBIBRG010000005.1, from coordinate 158,133 downwards.
GGCCCCGCACAACATCGCCAACGCCCTCGCGGCCGCCGCCCTCGCCCGCGCCTTCGGGGTGCCTGCGGGCGCCGTACGGGACGGCCTGCGGGCCTTCACCCCGGACGCCCACCGCATCGCGCACGTCGGCGACGTGGACGGGGTGGCGTACGTCGACGACTCCAAGGCCACCAACACGCACGCCGCGGCGGCCTCGTTGGCGGCGTACGAGTCGATCGTGTGGATCGCCGGCGGCCTCGCCAAGGGCGCCACCTTCGACGAACTGGTCGCGGAGTCGGCGAAACGGCTGCGCGGTGCCGTACTGATCGGCCGGGACCGCGCGCTGATCCGCGAAGCCCTCGCGCGACACGCCCCGGAAGTACCCGTGGTCGACCTCGGCCGGACCGACACTGGGGCGATGCTCCAGGCCGTCCAGGAGGCGCGGCGGCTCGCCCGGCCCGGCGACACGGTGCTGCTGGCACCGGCCTGCGCCTCGATGGACATGTTCACCAACTACAACAAGCGCGGTGAAGCGTTCGCCCAGGCGGTGCGCGAGCTCGGCGCCTGACCCCGGCCGCCTGGCGCCGGGCGACCTTGGGAGGGACGCGTGGGACCGTCGAGGCCCTGTCCGGCGTACTACACCCGTCCGTCGTGCAGCGGAGGCCGTGATGTCCAGTAGCCGTACCGGCCGCCCGCCCGTGCGGCGGACCGTCCGCGGACCCGTCGTACCCGGACCCGCGCGCGAGAACCCCCTGCGCACCCTGCACACCAGGGCGCGCAGGGCCTGGGACCGGCCCCTGACCGCCTACTACGTGATCTTCGGCGGCAGTCTGCTGATCACCGTGCTGGGCCTGGTGATGGTCTACTCGGCCTCCCAGATCACGGCGCTGCAGATGTCGCTGCCGGGTTCGTACTTCTTCCGCAAGCAGCTTCTGGCCGCCGTGATCGGCGCCGTCCTGCTGCTCGCGGCCTCCCGGATGCCGGTCAGGCTGCACCGGGCGCTGGCCTACCCCATCCTGGCGGGCGCCGTCTTCCTGATGGCGCTGGTGCAGGTGCCGGGGATCGGGGTCGCGGTCAACGGCAACCAGAACTGGATCGCCCTCGGCGGCTCGTTCCAGATCCAGCCCAGCGAGTTCGGCAAGCTGGCGCTGGTGCTGTGGGGCGCCGACCTGCTCGCCCGCAAGCAGGACAAGCGGCTGCTGGCCCAGTGGAAGCACATGCTGGTGCCGCTGGTGCCGGCCGCCTTCATGCTGCTCGGGCTGATCATGCTCGGCGGCGACATGGGTACGGCGATCATCCTCGGCGCGATCCTGTTCGGCCTGCTGTGGCTGGCCGGAGCGCCCACGCGGCTGTTCGTCGGGGTGCTCTCCGTGGCCGCCCTGCTCGGCGCGATCCTCATCGGCACCAGCCCCAACCGCATGGCCCGGCTCGCCTGCCTCGGTGCCACCGAACCCCAGACGGGCCCGGTCGACTGCTGGCAGGCCGTGCACGGGATCTACGCCCTCGCCTCCGGCGGGATATTCGGCTCCGGACTTGGCGCCAGCGTGGAGAAATGGGGCCAACTGCCAGAAGCCCACACGGACTTCATTTTCGCCGTCACCGGTGAGGAACTGGGTCTGGCGGGGACGCTGTCGGTGCTCGCCCTGTTCGCGGCTCTAGGCTATGCGGGTATCCGCGTGGCCGGACGCACGGAGGACCCCTTCGTCAGGTATGCCGCGGGAGGCGTGACCACCTGGATCACGGCCCAGGCCGTGATCAACATCGGTGCGGTGCTCGGTCTGCTGCCGATCGCCGGAGTCCCGCTCCCGCTGTTCTCCTACGGAGGATCCGCCCTGCTGCCGACCATGTTCGCCATCGGGCTGCTGATCGCCTTCGTGCGTGAGGACCCCGCTGCGAGGATGGCGCTTGCGATGCGGCAACCCCGCTTTGGTAGAAAGCGGGACAGGGGTTCTCAGCGGCCCCGGAGATGGAACACGATGCGACGGCGTGCCCCGGTGGCGCGTTCGTCCGGAGAGCGGTGAATTTCGGTGCATGTCGTACTCGCCGGCGGGGGAACCGCGGGCCACATCGAGCCCGCGCTCGCCCTCGCGGACGCCCTGCGCAGGCAGGATCCGACCGTGGGCATCACGGCCCTGGGCACGGAGCGCGGCCTGGAGACCCGTCTCGTACCCGAGCGCGGGTACGAGCTGGCGCTGATCCCCGCCGTACCGCTGCCACGCAAGCCCACCCCCGAGCTGATCACCGTCCCGGGCCGGCTGCGCGGCACCATCAAGGCGACCGAGCAGATCCTGGAGCGCACCCGGGCGGACGCCGTGGTCGGCTTCGGCGGCTACGTCGCCCTGCCCGGCTACCTGGCGGCCAAGCGGCTCGGCGTGCCGATCGTGATCCACGAGGCCAACGCCCGGCCCGGTCTGGCCAACAAGATCGGCTCCCGGTACGCCGCCCAGGTCGCCGTCTCCACGCCCGACAGCAAGCTGCGCAACTCCCGCTACATCGGCATCCCGCTGCGCCGCTCCGTGGCCACCCTCGACCGGGCCGCCGTGCGCCCCGAGGCCCGCGCCGCGTTCGGCCTCGACCCCAACCTGCCGACGCTGTTGGTCTCCGGCGGCTCGCAGGGTGCCCGCCGCCTCAACGAGGTGGTCCAGGCGGTCGCCCCCTGGCTCCAGCAGGCCGGGATCCAGATCCTGCACGCGGTCGGCCCGAAGAACGAACTGCCGCAGGTGCACCAGATGCCGGGGATGCCCCCCTACATCCCGGTAAGTTACCTGGACCGGATGGACCTCGCGTACGCCGCGGCCGACATGATGCTCTGCCGCGCGGGCGCGATGACCGTCGCCGAACTCTCCGCCGTCGGGCTCCCGGCCGCCTACGTCCCGCTGCCCATCGGCAACGGCGAACAGCGGCTCAACGCCCAGCCGGTGGTCAAGGCCGGCGGCGGACTGCTGGTCGACGACGCGGAGCTGACTCCCGAGTGGGTGCAGCAGAACGTGCTGCCCGTGCTCGCCGACCCGCACCGGCTGTACGAGATGTCCCGCGCCGCCGCCGAGTTCGGCCGCCGGGACGCCGACGACCTGCTCGTCGGCATGGTGTACGAGGCGATCGCCGCCCGTGCGCGCCACTGAACGGCGAGTGGGCCGAAGGGGCGCGGTGGTGCCGGGAGGGCGAGCGTGCGAAGGCCCGAAGGGCTGAGCACGGTCGGTCGCCCGGCACCGGTTGAGGCGCCCCGGAGGTGAACCGGGCCCGGAGAGGAGAAGCGTGGCCGGATCGACCACCGCCGAGCGCGGTGAACGCCGGCAGGGGCCGTCCGGCCCGCCGCCGCTCGTGCGGCGGTTCGGGCGGCGGGGCCTTCGTCGGATCATCGTGTCGGCCGTCGCCCTGGTGTTCCTCGGCAGCGGGGCGTTCTGGCTGCTGTACGGGTCGGACCTGGTGCGCGTGGAGCGCGTCTCGGTGTCGGGGACTCGTGTGCTGACGCCGGAGCGGGTGCGCGACGCCGCCGAGGTCCCCCTCGGGGAACAGCTGATTTCCGTCGACACCAAGGCGATCGAGGCACGGCTCGGCACGGCATTGCCCCGAATCGACACGGTAGATGTGATTCGTTCCTGGCCGAGTGACATCACGCTGAAAGTGACGGAACGTACTCCGGTTCTCTTCGTCCGCAAAGGCGGCGAGTTCATCGAAGTGGACGAGGAAGGTGTCCGGTTCGCCACGGTGTCCAAGGCGCCCGAAGGCGTGCCCGCACTGGAACTGGCCGTCTCCAGGAGCGGTTCCACGGCGGCGAGTCTGCGCCGTTTCGGCGAGGACAGGCTGGTGCGGGAGGCGGTGCGGGTGGCCGGCGCCCTTCCGGCCTCCGTGGCGCGGACGACCCGGAGCGTCAAGGTCCGTTCCTACGACGACATCTCGCTGGAGCTGGCGGACGGCCGGACGGTGGGCTGGGGGAGCGGTGAGAAGAACGCCGAGAAGGGCCGCGCTCTCACCGCGCTGATGAAAGCGGAGCCCGGTGCGCGGCACTTCGACGTCAGCGTTCCCACCGCCCCGGCGTCAGCCGGAAGTTGACGCACATCAGCGCAGGCCAGCACCCTGGTTGGGCAGCGCTATGGCTGATCACATAGGGTGAAAAGAAAAACGGGAGGTTCGGCGTGTTCGTTGAACGCGCGCCACTTGTCGACTTAGTGTCCTGTTCAGAAGACTCCAGGGAACAGACATACTGGTAACCCTAAACTTCAACGTTAGGGTTCGGGTCGGCGCTACGGACCGTCCCATTCGGCATCAGTCGTCGGAGCGCGAGGCGCAGCTGCGTCGCCGTGATCCGACGACACGTAACTCGAGGCGAGAGGCCTTCGACGTGGCAGCACCGCAGAACTACCTCGCAGTCATCAAAGTCATCGGTGTCGGCGGCGGTGGTGTCAATGCCATCAACCGGATGATCGAGGTCGGTCTCAAGGGCGTCGAGTTCATCGCCATCAACACCGACGCGCAAGCTCTGTTGATGAGCGACGCCGACGTCAAGCTCGACGTCGGCCGTGAACTCACCCGCGGACTCGGCGCCGGAGCCAACCCGGCCGTCGGCCGCAAGGCCGCCGAGGACCACCGCGAGGAGATCGAGGAGGTCCTCAAGGGGGCCGACATGGTCTTCGTGACGGCCGGCGAGGGCGGCGGCACCGGTACCGGCGGCGCGCCCGTCGTGGCCAACATCGCCCGCTCGCTCGGCGCCCTCACCATCGGTGTGGTCACGCGCCCGTTCACCTTCGAGGGGCGGCGCCGCGCGAACCAGGCGGAGGACGGCATCGCGGAGCTCCGCGAAGAGGTCGACACCCTCATCGTGATTCCGAACGACCGGCTGCTGTCCATCTCGGACCGCCAGGTGTCGGTCCTCGACGCCTTCAAGTCGGCGGACCAGGTCCTGCTCTCCGGTGTGCAGGGCATCACCGACCTCATCACCACGCCCGGCCTGATCAACCTCGACTTCGCCGACGTCAAGTCGGTCATGTCCGAGGCCGGTTCGGCCCTCATGGGCATCGGCTCGGCCCGCGGCGACGACCGCGCGGTGGCCGCCGCCGAGATGGCCATCTCCTCGCCGCTGCTGGAGGCCTCCATCGACGGCGCCCGCGGCGTGCTGCTCTCCATCTCCGGCGGCAGCGACCTCGGCCTGTTCGAGATCAACGAGGCCGCCCAGCTGGTGAGCGAGGCCGCCCACCCCGAGGCCAACATCATCTTCGGCGCGGTGATCGACGACGCCCTCGGCGACGAGGTCCGGGTCACCGTGATCGCGGCCGGCTTCGACGGCGGCCAGCCCCCGGCCAAGCGGGACAACGTGCTCGGTTCCTCCTCGGTCAAGCGCGAGGAGCCCGCCCCCGCACGGCAGCCGGAGAGCCGCCCGTCCTTCGGCTCGCTCGGCAGCGTCACGCCGAAGGAGGACCCGGAGCCGGTGGCACCCGAGCCGGTCAGCGACATCCCGGTCGTCCAGCCGCCCGTCCCGCCGTCGCGGACCTACGACAGCGCGGCCGAGGAACTGGACGTACCGGACTTCCTGAAGTGATAGGACGGCGCGAGAGCGTGGGCGGCGCGCACTTCGCCTTCACCGACCGGTGGGGCGGGGTGAGCGCCGCTCCGTATGACGAGCTCAACCTCGGCGGAGCGGTCGGCGACGTCCCCGGGTCCGTCCGCACCAACCGCGACCTGGCCGCCGAGTCCCTCGACGTCGACCCGGCCCGGGTGGTCTGGATGAACCAGGTGCACGGCGCCGAGGCGGTCGTGGTCGAGGAGCCGTGGGGCGAGAACCCGGTCCCCGAGGTCGACGCGATCGTCACCGCGCGGCGGGGCCTGGCCCTCGCCGTGCTCACCGCGGACTGCGTGCCGGTGCTGCTCGCCGACCCCGTCGCCGGAGTCGTCGCCGCGGCGCACGCCGGCCGGCCCGGGCTGGTGGCCGGGGTGGTCCCCGCCGCCGTGCGGGCCATGACCGGACTGGGCGCCGAACCCTCGCGGATCGTCGCCCGCACCGGCCCCGCCGTCTGCGGCCGGTGCTACGAGGTGCCGGAGACGATGCGCGCCGAGGTGGCCGCCGTCGAGCCGGCGGCGCACGCCGGGACGAGCTGGGGCACTCCCGCGGTCGACGTGGGCGCGGGCGTGCTCGCGCAGCTCGAACGGCTGGGGGTGCGCGACCGGGAGCGGTCGCCGGTGTGCACCCTGGAGTCCGCGGATCACTTCTCGTACCGCCGCGACCGCACCACCGGGCGGCTCGCGGGCTACGTGTGGCTGGGCGATGGGGCATGACGAACCGTAAGGACGAACTCGCCGCCAATCTGGCGGGGGTGGAGGAGCGGATCGCCGCCGCGTGCGCCGCCGCCGGACGCCCGCGTGAGGAGGTGACCCTGATCGTGGTCACCAAGACCTACCCCGCGAGCGACGTGCGGATCCTGTCGGAACTCGGGGTGCGCCACGTCGCCGAGAACCGGGACCAGGACGCCGCCCCCAAGGCGGCCGAGTGCTCGGATCTGCCCCTTACGTGGCATTTCGTCGGGCAACTGCAGACCAACAAGGTCCGTTCCGTGGTCGGTTACGCCGGCCTCGTGCACTCCGTCGACCGTTCCCGGCTGGTGACGGCCCTCTCCAGGGAGGCGGTGCGGGCGGGGCGCGAGGTGGGCTGTCTCGTCCAGGTCGCCCTCGACGCCGACGCGAGCGGCCGGGGGGAGCGCGGAGGTGTGGCGCCCGGCGCCGTCGCGGAGTTGGCGGACCTCGTCGCCCGGGCCGAAGGGCTGCGGCTGGCCGGACTGATGACGGTCGCCCCGCTCACCGGCGAGTACGCGGGGCGCGAACAGGCGGCCTTCGGGCGGTTGATGGATTTGTCGGCCGACCTGCGCCGGACCCATCCGGCTGCGAACATGGTCTCGGCAGGCATGAGTGCGGACCTCGAACAGGCCGTGGCCGCCGGAGCGACACATGTACGCGTCGGCAGTGCGGTACTCGGAGTCCGCCCCGGGCTCGGGTAACGTCGCCAAGAAGTCGGACCACAGCAGAAAATATGGTCATTTCCGCCCAATGGCGGATGCAAAGACCTAGTGGATCGCGGGCACTTGGCGGTCGTCAGCAGATCCACCACAGAGCGGAGGACTCGAAGCATGGCCGGCGCGATGCGCAAGATGGCGGTCTACCTCGGCCTCGTGGAGGACGATGGGTACGACGGCCGCGGATTCGACCCAGACGACGACTTTGAACCCGAACTCGACCCGGAGCCCGAGCGGGACCACCGGCGGCATGAGGCATCTCACCAGTCGCACGGATCACATCAGCCCCAAAGGGACGAAGAGGTGCGAGTCGTACACCCTCCCGCGCCGCGTGAGCCGGTCGCCCGTTCCGCTTCGCTCGCCGCTGAATCGCCACGTCCGGCGCGCATCGCGCCCGTGGCATCCATCACACAAGAACGCGCCAGCCTGGAGAAGAACGCACCGGTGATCATGCCCAAGGTCGTATCGGAACGAGAGCCTTACCGGATCACCACGCTTCACCCCCGGACCTACAACGAGGCCCGTACCATCGGGGAACACTTCCGTGAGGGCACCCCGGTGATCATGAATCTGACTGAGATGGATGACACAGATGCGAAGCGACTTGTCGACTTTGCGGCCGGTTTGGTGTTTGGTCTTCACGGCAGCATCGAGCGGGTGACACAGAAGGTATTCCTGTTGTCGCCTGCTAACGTCGATGTCACGGCGGAGGACAAGGCCCGCATCGCAGAGGGCGGGTTCTTCAACCAGAGCTGAGACGCAGGACCGGATCGAGCAGTGCACAGGGGAGAGGGAAAGACAGACCATGAGCGTGTTCGCGCAGGTGATCTACATCGCGCTGATGGTGTTCCTCATCGTGCTCATCTTCCGGCTGGTCATGGACTACGTGTTCCAGTTCGCCCGCTCGTGGCAACCCGGCAAGGCGATGGTGGTCGTCCTGGAGGCCACCTACACTGTCACCGATCCACCGCTGAAGCTTCTGCGGCGGTTCATCCCGCCGCTGCGTCTCGGGGGCGTGGCGCTCGACCTGTCCTTCTTCGTCCTGATGATCATCGTCTACATCCTGATCTCGATCGTGGGCAATCTCGCGAGGTGACTGTGGACGATACGGGCTTGCCGACTGCCGATGACTACGTTGAGGTGAAGAGATGCCGTTGACCCCCGAGGACGTGCGGAACAAGCAGTTCACGACCGTCCGCCTCCGAGAAGGCTATGACGAGGACGAGGTCGATGCCTTCCTGGATGAGGTCGAAGCCGAACTGACGCGCCTGCTCCGCGAGAACGAGGACCTGCGCGCCAAGCTGGCCGCGGCCACGCGCGCTGCTGCCCAGAACCAGCAGAACATGCGCAAGCCCCCCGAGCAGCAGGACCAGCAGCAACAGCAGCAGGGGCCGCCGCAGGGCATGTCCCAGCAGGGGATGTCCCAGCAGGGCATGCCTCAACAGGGGATGCCCCAGCAGGGGATGCCCCAGCAGGGGATGCCGCAGCAGGGCATGCGAGGTCCCGGCGCTCCGGTGCCCGCCGGCATATCGGGCCCGCCGCAGCAGCAGATGGGTGGCCCCATGGGTGGTCCGCCCCAGCTGCCGAGCGGTGCTCCTCAGCTGCCCGCCGGCCCCGGCGGACAGGGCGGCCCGCAGGGGCCCGGCCCCATGGGGCAGGGTCCCGGGCCGATGGGCCAGGGTGGCCCGATGCAGGGGCAGATGGGCCACGGCGGCCCGATGGGCGGTCCCATGGGCGGCCCCGGTATGCCCGGTCAGGGAGGCCCCGGTGGCGACAGCGCCGCCCGGGTGCTGTCGCTGGCCCAGCAGACCGCCGACCAGGCGATCGCCGAGGCCCGTTCCGAGGCCAACAAGATCGTGGGCGAGGCGCGTTCGCGCGCCGAGGGTCTGGAGCGGGACGCCCGTGCCAAGGCGGACGCCCTGGAGCGGGACGCGCAGGAGAAGCACCGTGTCGCGATGGGCTCCCTGGAGTCCGCCCGCGCCACGCTGGAGCGCAAGGTCGAGGACCTGCGCGGCTTCGAGCGCGAGTACCGCACGCGGCTGAAGTCCTACCTCGAGTCCCAGCTGCGTCAGCTGGAGACCCAGGCGGACGACTCGCTCGCCCCGCCGCGCCAGGCGGCGAGCGCCGCTCCGTCGCTGCCGCCGTCCCCGGCGCCCTCCATGGCTCCGGCCGGTGCCGGTGCGCCGTCCTACGGCGGCAACCAGCCGATGGGCGGCCCCGGCGGCCAGTCCGGCCCGTCCTACGGCGGCCAGCAGCAGATGCAGCCGGCGATGACCCAGCCGATGGCGCCGGTGCGCCCGCAGGGGCCCTCCCCGATGGGCCAGGCCCCCTCGCCGATGCGCGGCTTCCTCATCGACGAGGACGACAACTGACGGCCCTGTGGCCATGAGTACGGCGTAGCAGTCGGCAGTGTTCAGGGCGGGGCCCCCGGATCTCCAGGAGATCCGGGGGCCCCGCCCTTGTGCCGTGCGGGTCCGTCGCCCGTGCGGTGGGTGTTCGAGGGTGGGGGCAACTGCGTGCCGTACGCAACGCCGAGGGCCCGGGGCCGCCGGGGACATCCCGGCGGCCCCGGGCCCTCGTGTGCGGGGGGCCCGCCCGTCACACCTTGCGCAGGCGGAACGTCAGGGACAGGCCCTCGTCCGTGAACGCGTCGCCGTAGCCGGCGTCCGCCTCGCCCTCGGCACCGTGCTCGTTCAGGAAGGCCGTGGCGAGCACCTCGTCGGCGATCAGGGCGGAGTGGTCGGTCAGGGCCGCGACGGTCGCGGGCTCCGTGGCCGTCCAGCGCAGGGCGATCCGGTCGGCCACGTCGAGGCCGCTGTTCTTGCGTGCCTCCTGGATGAGGCGGATCGCGTCCCGGGCCAGGCCCGCGCGGCGCAGCTCCTCGGTGATCTCCAGGTCCAGCGCGACCGTGGCACCGGCGTCGGAGGCCACCGACCAGCCCTCGCGCGGGGTCTCCGTGATGATCACCTCGTCCGGGGCGAGGGTGATCGTCTCACCGTCGACCTCCACCGAGGCCGTGCCCTCGCGCAGGGCCAGGGACAGGGCGGCGGCGTCCGTGTGCGCGATCGCCTTGGCCACGTCCTGGACGCGCTTGCCGAACCGCTTGCCCAGCGCGCGGAAGTTGGCCTTCGCCGTGGTGTCCACCAGCGAGCCGCCCACCTCGGACAGCGACGCCAGGGACTCGACGTTCAGCTCCTCGGTGATCTGCGCGTGCAGCTCCGGGGCGAGGCCGTCGAAGCCGCCGGCCGCGATCAGCGCCCGCCTCAGCGGCTGGCGGGTCTTCACGCCCGACTCCGCGCGCGTGGCCCGGCCCAGTTCCACGAGCCGGCGCACCAGCACCATCTGCTTCGACAGCTCCGGGTCGATCGCGGCCGGGTCCGCCTCGGGCCAGGAGGACAGGTGCACCGACTCCGGGGCGCCCGGGGTGACCGGAACGACCAGGTCCTGCCAGACCCGCTCGGTGATGAACGGGGTCAGCGGGGCCATGAGCTTGGTCACGGTCTCCACGACCTCGTGCAGGGTGCGCAGCGCGGCCTTGTCGCCCTGCCAGAACCGGCGGCGGGAGCGGCGGACGTACCAGTTGGACAGGTCGTCGACGAAGGCGGAGAGCAGCTTGCCGGCGCGCTGGGTGTCGTAGCCCTCCAGCGCCCGGGTCACCTGGTCGGTGAGCGCGTGCAGCTCGGACAGGAGCCAGCGGTCGAGGACCGGCCGGTCGGCCGGGGCCGGGTCGGCCCCGGACGGCGCCCAGTTCGACGTACGGGCGTACAGGGCCTGGAAGGCGACCGTGTTCCAGTACGTCAGCAGCGTCTTGCGGACGACCTCCTGGATGGTGCCGTGGCCCACCCGGCGGGCTGCCCAGGGGGAACCGCCGGCCGCCATGAACCAGCGGACGGCGTCCGCGCCGTGCTGGTCCATCAGCGGGATCGGCTGGAGGATGTTGCCCAGGTGCTTGGACATCTTGCGGCCGTCCTCGGCGAGGATGTGGCCGAGGCAGACGACGTTCTCGTAGGACGACTTGTCGAAGACGAGCGTGCCGATGGCCATCAGCGTGTAGAACCAGCCGCGGGTCTGGTCGATGGCCTCGCTGATGAACTGTGCCGGGTAGCGGGCCTCGAACACCTCCTTGTTCTTGTACGGGTAGCCCCACTGCGCGAACGGCATCGAACCCGAGTCGTACCAGGCGTCGATGACCTCCGGCACCCGCGTGGCCGTCTTCCCGCAGCCGTCGTGGCGGCAGGCGAAGGCGACCTCGTCGATGTACGGGCGGTGCGGGTCGAGGCCCGACTGGTCGGTGCCGGTCAGCTCGGTCAGCTCCGCGCGGGAGCCGACGACCGTGAGGTGGTCGTCCTCGCAGCGCCAGATGGGCAGCGGGGTGCCCCAGTAGCGGTTGCGGGACAGCGCCCAGTCGATGTTGTTGTTCAGCCAGTCGCCGTACCGGCCGTTCTTGACCGTGTCCGGGAACCAGTTGGTGTTCTCGTTCTCCTGGAGGAGCCGGTCCTTGACGGCCGTGGTGCGGATGTACCACGACGGCTGCGCGTAGTAGAGCAGCGCGGTGTGGCAGCGCCAGCAGTGCGGGTAGCTGTGCTCGTACGGGAGGTGCCGGAAGAGCAGGCCGCGCTCGTCGAGGTCGGCCGTGAGCTTCTCGTCGGCCTTCTTGAAGAAGACGCCGCCGACCAGGGGGACGTCCTCGGCGAAGGTGCCGTCGGGGCGGACCGGGTTGACGACCGGCAGCCCGTAGGAGCGGCAGACCCTGAGGTCGTCCTCACCGAACGCGGGGGACTGGTGGACCAGACCCGTGCCGTCCTCGGTGGTGACGTACTCGGCGTTGACCACGTAGTGCGCCGGCTCGGAGAACTCCACCAGCTCGAAGGGGCGCCGGTACGTCCAGCGCTCCATCTCGGCGCCGGTGAAGGACGCGCCGGTGGTCTCCCAGCCCTCGCCGAGGGCCTTGCCGACCAGCGGCTCGGCGACGACCACCTTCTCCTCACCGTTCGTCGCGACGACGTAGGTGACCTCCGGGTGGGCGGCGACCGCCGTGTTGGAGACCAGCGTCCAGGGCGTGGTCGTCCACACCAGGAGCGCGGCCTCGCCGGCCAGCGGGCCGGAGGTGAGCGGGAAGCGGACGTAGACGGACGGGTCGACGACCGTCTCGTAGCCCTGCGCCAGCTCGTGGTCGGACAGGCCGGTGCCGCAGCGCGGGCACCAGGGGGCGACGCGGTGGTCCTGCACCAGCAGGCCCTTGGCGAAGATCTCCTTCAGCGACCACCAGACGGACTCGACGTACTCCGGGTCCATCGTCCGGTAGGCGTCGTCGAGGTCGACCCAGTAGCCCATGCGGGTCGTCAGCTCGGCGAAGGCGTCGGTGTGGCGGGTCACCGACTCGCGGCACCTGGCGTTGAACTCGGCGATGCCGTACGCCTCGATGTCCTGCTTGCCGGAGAAGCCGAGCTCCTTCTCCACAGCCAGTTCCACGGGAAGGCCGTGGCAGTCCCAGCCGGCCTTGCGGGCCACGTGGTAGCCGCGCATGGTGCGGAAGCGGGGAAAGACGTCCTTGAAGACCCGCGCCTCGATGTGATGGGCACCCGGCATGCCGTTGGCGGTGGGCGGACCCTCGTAGAACACCCACTCGGGGCGTCCCTCGGACTGCTCCAGGCTCTTGGCGAAGATCTTCTGCTCGCGCCAGAAGTCGAGCACCGCGTGCTCGAGGGCGGGCAGGTCGACCTGGGCGGGCACCTGGCGGTACGTGGGCGTTGTCATCAGCGGGCTTCCTCCGGCGGACTTGCTGCCTTCCGTCCGGAGGGACGAGAGCTGTGTCGATCTCTACGCCGTCGTCGGCGCGCTCCCGCGGTACCACCCTCCTTGGCCCCCCGGTGCTTCGTATGCGCCGGTGAACCCCCTCATTGGGGTCGCGATGCCGGTTCTACTCGCCGGCGGTGTCCCGCTGCGGCTTTCTTCCGGCGGCTCCGGGGTGATCTTCACGTCGCGCTCGCCCCCGGGCTCACACCGTCCCCGGGTCGCTCTGGGCTGCGTACGCCGCTACTCGTCCCCATCTCCGCTTTTCGCTCCGCCCAGTGTACGGCGCGGCGGGGACGGCGGCCGACCTGATTTCCGGGGCGCGGAGGAGGGGTGCCGCTTCCGGGCGGGTGGGCCGTGTCATGACCTGAATGGTGAGGGGCACGGCTGCGGTTTTCGGGGCGACTGTCCCGGTGGCATACCCGGCGGGGAGCTGGGCACAACGCATGCAGGTCCGCCGCGCGGCGTACGCGGGGCGGGGGAATCGGGCGGTGTGCCCCGTTGCCGCGGGACTGAAGTCGATTTATCGTCCCAGCACGATGCGCGCGCAAGATCACAATATGTGAAGGGGCCGCGGCCATGGTGGCGAAGAAGACCGCCGTACAGCAGTCGGCGCCGTCCGGCAGGCCCGCATCCGCTTCCGGCGGTGGCGCCGAGGGTGCGGATGAGAAGAAGTCCACGCGGTGGACGGAGGCGGCCGGGGCCGCTGCGACGGCCAGGACGACGGCCGCGGCGTCGACGCGGGGCACGAAGCCGGCGGCGGGGAAGACCGCGGCGGGCAAGAGCGCGGCGGGGAAGACGGCGGCCGGTGAAGCGACGGCCGGGAGGGACGCTCCGGGGGCGGTGCCGACCGGCGAGGAGGCCGCCGCCTCCGGGGCGTCCGCTTCCACGGCGCCCGTGAGGAAGGCGGCTGCCGCGGAGTCGCCCGCGATCGAGGCACCCGGCGCGAAGGCACCCGCGATGGGGCCGTCCGCCGGGAAGGCGTCCGGGAAGGGGCCCGGGAAGGGGGCCGGGACGAGAAAGGCGCCGGGTAAGCCGTCCGGCAAGAAGGTGTCCGGCAAGAAGGCGGCGCCGGGGGACGCGTCCGTCGGGGAGGCGTCTGCCGGGAAGCGGGCGGGGAAGAAGACGACCGCGGAGAACGTCGGGAAGAAGACGGCCGCGACGAAGGCGGTGGCGGAGAGGGCGAGGGCGGAAAGGACGGCGTCGGCCAAGGCGCCCGTGGCCGGAAGGAAGGCCGCGGCGGACAAGGCGGCCGGCGGGAGCGCCCCCAGCGCGGCGGGGGCGGGGGAAGCCGGGCCGGAAGGCCCGGGCAGTGGCGCCGGCGGGAAGCGGCGGGGCGCCCTCAGGACCAGTGGGTCCGCACAGGATGTGGCCGGGCACAGCGCGGCCGATGACGCGGGCGCGGCCGAGGCCGCGGCGCAGACGGGAGCGACGACGGTGGGTGCGAAGAAGACCCCTGGCACGGCGGCCACGGCGGCGGGGACCGCCGTGCCCAAGGCCCGGATCGGTGCGGCGGAGCCGGGCGACCTCGCGGTGCGTCCGGGGGAGGAACCCTGGACCCCGCAAGAGGCCGAGGAGGCACGGGCCGAACTGACGTCCGAGGTGCTGCGGCTGAACGAGGAGCTCACCTCCTCCGAGCGGACGCTGGCCGGTCTGATGCGGGACTCCGGTGACGGCGCGGGCGACGACCAGGCGGACACCGGGACCAAGAACATCACCCGCGAGCACGAACTCGCGCTCGCCGCCAACGCGCGCGAGATGCTCACCCAGTTCGAACGCGCCCTCCAGCGCCTCGACGCCGGGACCTACGGCCTGTGCGAGAACTGCGGCGACCCCATCGGCAAGGCCCGCATGCAGGCCTTCCCCCGGGCCACCCTGTGCGTGGAGTGTAAGCAGAAACAGGAGCGCCGGTACTGATCGGCGGCCGCACAGGCCGTGACGTACCCTCGTCCTCAGTCAGGTACCTAGGTTGAGGGACTCACGTGGCAGAGGCGGAGCGCATCATCGGTACGCCGGACACCCCGGACGCGGACCGGGACGGGCAGGGGGCGGCCGGCACCGGGGGCACGGCGGCGGAGACCGAGCGGCACCCCGGCAAGCGGCGGGTCGCCGTGCTGTTCACCGTCGCCGCCTTCGCCTACGCCCTCGATCTGATCAGCAAGATGATCGTGGTCGCGAAGCTGGAGCACCACGAGCCCATCGAGATCGTCGGGGACTGGCTGAGGTTCGAGGCGATCCGCAACGCGGGCGCGGCCTTCGGCTTCGGCGAGGCCTTCACCGTGATCTTCACGGTGATCGCCGCGACCGTGATCGTGGTGATCATCCGCCTCGCGCGCAAGCTGTACAGCCTGCCCTGGGCGATCGCGCTGGGCATGCTGCTCGGCGGCGCCCTCGGGAACCTCACCGACCGGATCTTCCGTTCGCCGGGGGTCTTCGAGGGCGCGGTCGTCGACTTCATCGCGCCCAAGCACTTCGCCGTGTTCAACCTCGCGGACTCGGCGATCGTGTGCGGCGGCATCCTGATCGTCCTGCTGTCGTTCCGCGGCCTCGACCCGGACGGCACGGTCCACAAGGACTGAGGGCCGGCGGACTCCCGTACGGGACTGCCCGGCACGTCCGGCATACTCGACGGGTGAGTACGCTTCCCGATATCCGCACCCTGCCCGTGCCCGACGGCCTGGAGGGCGAGCGCGTCGACGCCGCCATCTCCCGCATGTTCGGCTTCTCCCGTACCAAGGCGGCCGAGCTCGCCGCCGCGGGGAAGGTCATGGTCGACGGATCGGTGGTCGGCAAGTCGGAGCGGGTGAGCGGCGGTGCCTGGCTCGAGGTGGAGATGCCGCAGGCGCCCGCGCCGGTGCAGGTGGTCGCCGAGCCGGTCGAGGGCATGGAGATCGTGCACGACGACGACGACGTGGTCGTGATCGTCAAGCCCGTCGGCGTCGCCGCCCACCCCTCCCCGGGCTGGTCCGGCCCGACCGTGATCGGCGGTCTCGCCGCCGCCGGGTACCGCGTCTCGACCTCCGGTGCCGCCGAGCGCCAGGGCATCGTGCACCGCCTCGACGTCGGCACCTCCGGCCTGATGGTCGTCGCCAAGTCGGAGTACGCGTACACGTCGCTGAAGCGCCAGTTCAAGGAGCGCACGGTCGACAAGCGCTACCACACGCTCGTCCAGGGCCACCCCGACCCGACCAGCGGCACCATCGACGCCCCCATCGGCCGGCACCCGCAGCACGACTACAAGTGGGCGGTCACCGCCGACGGCAAGCCGTCCGTGACGCACTACGACCTCATCGAGGCCTTCCGCGCCGCCTCCCTCCTCGACGTCAAGCTGGAGACGGGCCGCACCCACCAGATCCGGGTCCACATGGCCGCCCACCGCCACCCGTGCGTCGGCGACCTCACCTACGGCGCCGACCCGACGCTCGCGAAGCGGCTCCGGCTGACCCGTCAGTGGCTGCACGCGGTGCGGCTCGGCTTCGAGCACCCCGGCGACGGGCAGTGGGTGGAGTTCGGCTGCGACTACCCCGAGGACCTGCGGCAGGCACTGGATCAGGTCCGCGAGGAGACCTACGCATGAGTGCCACCGCCTACGCCGTCCGCGTGGCGGAGGAGCCCGCCGACCGCGAGGCGTGCTTCGCGGTCCGCCAGGACGTCTTCGTCGCCGAGCAGGGCGTCCCCGAGGACATCGAGTACGACGCCCACGACGCCGGCGCCGTGCACGTGCTGGCGGTCCGGGAGGACGGCGTGCCGCTCGGCACCGGACGGCTGCTGCACGGCGAGGCCGCCGCGGCGAAGAACGGCGGCGATCCGGCGGTCGGGTCCCTGGGACGGCTCGCGGTGACGCGCGCGGCCCGGGGACTCGGGGTCGGGGCGGCGCTGGTGCGGGCCATCGAGGAGGCGGCCCGCACCCGCGGCCTCACCGCCGTCGATCTGCACGCGCAGACCCACGCCCTCGGTTTCTACGAGCGGCTGGGGTACGAGGCCTACGGCCCGGAGTTCCCGGACGCGGGAATACCGCACCGGGCCATGCGGCGCCCGCTGTAGCAGCCGGATGCCGGATGCCGGATGCCGGATGCCGGACGACGCCGCGGCACGCGGGCCGACGGCGCGGAGCGCGGCATCGGCGGTCCTGTGTCCGTAAAGTCTGAGCATGGCTCGGAATGTCGTGATCAGTGGGGGCGGTACCGGGATCGGCCTGGCCGCCGCGCGGGTTTTCGCCGCCGATGGTGACCGGGTGCTGCTGCTGGGGCGGCGCGGGGACGTGCTGGAGCGCGCGCAGGTGCCGGGCGCCCTGACCCACGCCGCGGATCTGGCCGACCCGGAGGCCGTACGCGGCGTGGCCGGACTCGTGGGCCGGGAGTTCGGCGCCGTGGACGTGCTGATCCACTCTGCCGGCGGCAACGGGCTCCTCGAGCCCCCGGCCGGCGGCGACGACCCGCTCGACGCGGTCGCCCACTCCTGGACGGTCAACTTCCGGCTCAACCTGCTGAGCGCCGCGCTGCTCACGGAGGCCCTGCGGGACCGGCTCGCCGAACCCGGCGGGCGGGTGCTGTTCCTCAGCTCCATCGCCGCCTACCGAGGGTACGGGCAGGTGGCGTACGCGGCGGCCAAGGCGGGGCTGCACCCGTACGCGCACGACCTCGCCCGCCGGCTCGGACCGCACGGCATCACCGTGAACGTGGTCGCGCCCGGCTACATCGAGGACACCGCGTTCTTCGGCGAAGGCATCGACGAGGACCTGCGGGCCTGGCTGGTCGAGGAGACCCTGAACGGGCGGGCCGGGACGCCCGGGGACGTCGCGGCGACCCTGCACTGGCTCGCCTCCCCGGGCGCCGCCCACATCACCTCGCAGATCGTCCAGATCAACGGCGGCGCCGAGCGCGGTCACTGAGAACCGGTCAGCGCTCCCTGGGGTGGCTGTGCGCACGACGGGCCGCCGGTATGCCGCCGGGGGCGCGGTGGCCGTCGAGAGCCGGCCGCGGCGCCGCTTCCGCCGTGTTGACCCGGGGCAGTGCGTAGGGGTGCTTGTCGGTCAGCCAGCGGATCATCCGCTCGCGGACCTCGACCCGCACCGTCCATATGTCGTCCGCGTCCTTGGCCGTCACCAGGGCGCGCACCTGCATGGTGCTGGGTGTGCTGTCCGTCACGTTCAGGTTGTAGGCGCGGCCGTCCCAGGCCGGGCACTCCCGCAGGATGTCGCGGAGCTTGTCGCGCATCGCCTCCAGCGGGGCCGAGTGGTCGAGGTGCCAGTAGACGATGCCGGTCATCTGCGGCGTACCGCGCGACCAGTTCTCGAACGGCCTGGACGTGAAGTACGACACCGGCATGGTGATCCGCCGCTCGTCCCAGGTGCACACGGTCAGGAAGGTCAGCGTGATCTCCTCGACCGTGCCCCATTCGCCGTCCACGACCACCGTGTCCCCGATGCGCACCATGTCGCCGAAGGCGATCTGCAGGCCGGCGAACATGTTGGCCAGCGTGGACTGGGCGGCCACACCGGCGACGATGCCGAGGATGCCGGCCGAGGCCAGCAGCGAGGCGCCGGCCGCGCGCATCGCGGGGAAGGTCAGCAGCATGGCGGCCACCGCCACCACACCGACGATCGCCGAGACCACCCGCCGGATCAGCGTCACCTGGGTGCGCACCCGGCGGACCCGGGCGGGATCGCGGTGGTGGCGGGCGTTGGCGTACCGCGTGTAAGAGGTCTCGACGACCGCGGCCGCGATACGGATCACCAGCCAGGCCGCCGACCCGATCAGCACCAGTGACAGGGTCCTGCCGACACCGACCTCGCGACTCGGCAGCAGCCGGGCCTCGTCGTAGGACCCTCTCAGCAGGGCCGTACAGAGCACCAGCTGGTAGGGGACGCGGGCGCGGCGCAGCAGGCCCCACAGCGGAGTCTCGTGGTGGCGTTCGTCGGCCTTGCGCAGCAGCAGGTCGGTGGCCCAGCCGATCAGCAGCGTGAGCACGACCGAACCGCCGACCACGATCAGTGGGCGGAGCACGTCATCCATGTCCCCGAACCTAACCGGCCCGGTGCGGGCATGAACATGTGACTTCCGCGTGATCGCGGGTAGTGCCGGGATCCGGGGCCCTCACACCGTGCTGGCACCATGGCGTCATGAACATCGTGCTCTTTCACTCGACCTACGGTCCGGGACCCGCGGTGCGGCGGGCCGCCGACCGGCTGCGCGCGGCCGGACACGAGGTGTGGACGCCCGACCTCTTCGGCGGCCGTACGTTCGACACGGTCGAGGAGGGCATGGCGTACCAGGAGGAGACCGGCAAGGACGAACTGCTGAAGCGGGCGGTGCTGGCCGCCGCGCCGTACTCGGAGCGGGGCCTGGTGTACGCCGGGTTCTCCTTCGGCGCCTCCGTCGCGCAGACGCTGGCCCTCGGCGACGAGAGGGCGCGCGGACTGCTGCTCCTGCACGGCACCTCCGACATCGCGGAGAACGCCGCGGTGGACGAGCTGCCGGTGCAGCTGCACGTCGCGGAGCCGGACCCGTTCGAGACCGACGACTGGCTCACCGCCTGGTACCTGCGGATGGGCCGGGCCGGAGCCGACGTCGAGGTGTACCGGTACGCCGGAGCGGGCCACCTCTACACCGACCCCGGCCTCCCGGACTACGACGAGGAGGCCGCCGAGGCCACCTGGCGGGTGGCGCTGGGCTTCCTCGACTCGCTGGAAGGGGACCGGCCGGCGCGGTAGGCGGCCCGGTCCTCCCGCACGCGCGTCACCTGGTCCGCGGTGGACCGGTGCACGCCACGCGCGGTCCGCGAGGTCCGCGAGGGCGTGGCCGGGCCGGTGCCCGCCTCGCGCGTGCGGGTGCCGCGACCCGGGGGGCACTCGTGGGCGGCGCTCCCCTCGGGCGGGTGGTGTGCCCGGATCCGGCTCACGGCGCACACCACGCGCCGTGGCGAGGGAATCGGCCCCAACGGCCCGCTCGACGGCCGGAGGCGGCCGGAGGCAGCCGGAAAACGCTCCCGGGCTACACGGGCTCGTGGGCGCGCTCGACCTTCTGCGTGCCACTGCGCGTGCGGTACGAGCGGGCCCACGCCGACGTGGCGTCCGCCTCCGTACGGCTGGAGAGCACGTAGTAGTCCATCTGCGCCCGCTCGGCGGTGATGTCCAGCACGCCGTAGCCGTGGCGGTCGGTGTCGACCCAGTGGACGTGCCGGTTGGCGGCCCGGATCAGCGGTGCGGCGAGTGCGGAGACGGTGCCCTCGGGGACCTTCACGATGTCGTCGAGGTTGTCGGAGGTCACCGAGGTGACGACGAACTCCGTGGCCGCGGAGGCCGACAGCGGGTAGGTGCCCGCG
Source organism: Streptomyces sp. NPDC016640 (assembly GCF_043076215.1). Lineage (NCBI taxonomy): Bacteria > Bacillati > Actinomycetota > Actinomycetes > Kitasatosporales > Streptomycetaceae > Streptomyces > Streptomyces sp. NPDC016640. Next base: position 138,037 of record NZ_JBIBRG010000005.1, on the reverse strand, counting down.
TCCACCGGTACGTCGTTGGCCCACGCCATGTGGATGTCGCCGGTGAGGAAGACCGTGTTGCGGACGGCGTTCGCGCGCAGGTGGGCGAGGAGTTCGCGGCGGTCGGCGGTGTAGCCGTCCCACTGGTCGGTGTTGGCGGCCAGGCCCTCCTGCGGCAGGCCCAGCAGCCCGGCGAGCGGCTTCAGGATGCTCGCGGGGAGGGAACCGACCGAGAACGGCGAGATCATCACCGAGGTGCCGACCAGCCGCCAGGCGGTGTCCGACGCCGTCAGGCCCGCCTTGAGCCAGTCCAGCTGGGCCCGTCCGGTGAGCGTGCGCCCCGGGTCGTCCACGTCGCCGTCACCGGCGGAGACCTGCTGGGAGCGGAAGGAACGCAGGTCCAGCAGGGAGAGGTCGGCGAGCTTGCCGAAGCGCAGCCGGCGGTAGGTGGTGCCGGCCAGCGCGGGACGTACCGGCATCCACTCGAAGTAGGCCTGCTTGGCGGCGGCCCGGCGCGCCGCCCAGGTGCCCTCCGCGCCCTCCGTGTGGTTCTCGGCGCCGCCCGACCATGCGTCGTTGGCGATCTCGTGGTCGTCCCAGATCGCGACGACCGGAGCCCTGTGGTGCAGGGCCTGGAGGTCGGGGTCGGTCTTGTACGAGCCGTGCCGGACGCGGTAGTCGGCGAGGGTGACGATCTCGTGGGCGGGCGTGTGGGGGCGGACGGTCCCGCCGCGGGTGCCGTACTCGCCGGTGCCGTACTCGTAGAGGTAGTCGCCCAGGTGCAGCCAGGCGTCCAGGTCGTTCCGGGCCGCGAGGTGCCGGTACGCCGAGAAGTGGCCGGCCTCCCAGTTGGAGCAGGAGACCACGCCGAAGCGCAGTCCGGTCACGGCGGCGTCGGCGGCCGGGGCGGTGCGGGTGCGGGCGACGGGGGAGCCGATGCCGCCCGCGGAGAAGCGGAACCAGTAGTCGGTGGCCGGGGCCAGGCCCCGGACGTCCGCCTTGACGGTGTGGTCGGAGGCGGCGGTGGCGACGACGGCCCCCCTGGCGACGACGTCGGTGAACGCCCTGTCGCGTGCGACGGTCCAGCTCACCTCGGTGTCCGGGCCGAGCCCCGACCCGGGTATCGCCTCCGGCACCGGGGTCACCCGGGTCCACAGCAGGATGCCGTCCGGCAGGGGGTCACCGGAGGCCACGCCGTGCAGGAAGGCGGGGGCCGGTGCCGCCGCCCGGGCGGGCAGGGGCGCGGCGAGCGGTCCGGCCAGCACCGCGGTGGCGGCGGCCGCCTTGACGACCGTACGGCGGCGCGGGGAGAGGGAGTCGGTCTCCGCGGCGGCGGAGCGGGCGCTCTCGAATGATCTGTGTCGGCTGGTCACAGCCGATCACGTTACTGACAGGTACACGCGAAAGCGGGCGAACTCGCGAAAGTTCGCCCGCTCTTCGGCGTGCGGTCGCCGGCCCGGCTTCAGGCCTTGAGCGCCTTGTCGATCGCCGCGCTGAACTCGTCCACCGTCATGGGGGTGCTCTCGCCGTCGGACCCGGTGACCTTCTTGCCGTCCATCATCAGGGTCGGGGTGCCGCTCGCGTCGCTGTCGTCGAAGACCTCGGACATCTCCAGCGCCCACTTGTCGTAGGTGCCGTCCTTCACGTCCGCCTGGAACTCCTTGTTGCCCTTCAGGGCGTCGACGCTGTTCGCGATCTCGATCAGGTACGCGTCGTCCTTGAACTTGTCGTCCGTCTCCTCGGGGTGGTACTCGGCCGAGTAGAGCGCGGACTTGTAGGCGGTGAACGCCTCGGGGCTCACGTTCAGCGCGGCGCCCAGCGCGCTCAGCGCGTTCTTGGAACCCTCACCGGTCAGGTTGCGGTCGAGGAACGAGGCGCCGATGAAACGGAGCTTGTACTTGCCGTCCTCGACGTCCTTCTCGATCGTCTTGCCGACGGTCTGCTCGAACGAGGCGCACACCGGGCAACGGGGGTCCTCGTACAGCTCCAGGGTCTTCTTGGCGTCGGCCGCGCCGATGACGACGGTCGTGCCGTTCTCACCGCTGGTGTTGGCCGGCTTGACGAGCTTGTCGTCCGCCGCGGCCTCCCAGTGGTCGGGCTTGTTGCCCTGCACGACGGCGTAGCCGATGCCGCCGGCTATCGCCAGCACACCGACGAGGGAACCGGCGACGATCAGCTGCCGCTTCACCTTGTCGCGCTTGGCCTGGCGCTCGCGCTCGACGCGCAGCCGCTCACGGGCCGCCTGCTTCGCCGCCTGGCTGTTCCGCTTGCTCATGATGATCTTCTCCACGGGGGACGCACACATCGTGTGCGGGATACGTATGGGGACTGTCCGCGCTCAGGGGGTCGCCGGCGCCCGGGCCGGGGCTGCCTCAGGCGACGGCGGTCGAGCACGGCGGTCCACGCCGTCCCAGGGAGTGCACGAGGAGCAGGGTCCGGGCCGTGGCGGCGCGGCGCGCCGGGCGGAACGGGCGGTGCGCCTCCGGGACCCGGCGTACGGTCACCGCGGCGACCGCGAGCAGCAGCGGCCGGAAGGTGGTCGCCGTCACCGCGCCCAGCAGCTGGGCCAGCGCCCGCTCCCCGCGGCGCAGCCACGCGGCGGCGAACAGGCCGACCCCGACGTGCGCGCCCAGCAGCAGCCAGGCGGTGGCCGGGTCGGCCTGGGCGAGCAACCCCGCCAGCCGGTCGCCGCCCTCCGCGGCGGGCCCGGTGACCCGGGCGAGCGGTGCGCCCACACTGGCGCCGTCGCCGCACAGCACGTCGAAGCCGAACGAGCGCAGCGGGCCGGCGACCGGGCCGCCCATCCGGCCGTAGCAGACGTGCTGACCGGTGGTGAAGACGGTGTCGGCGGCCAGCTCCAGCGGGATCAGCAGGGCGGCGATCCGCCCGAAGGAACGCTCCCGGCCCGCCAGGGCGTACGCCAGGAGGAACACGGCGGCGGCGATCGCGGCCACCGTGTTCACCGGCAGCGGAGCCCCGGACAGCAGCACGTGCGACGCGGCGCTGAGCGTCACGACGACTGCCGTGAACAGCGCCGCGCGGACGGCTCTGAACTGGGTTCCGGATATGTCCATGGCGGGGAAGAGTCTGTCACGTGCTCCGGTAAAGGATGATTAAAGTCTTGCTGTGGGCGGGCGTGGGCCTACAGTCCCGGAATCCTCCCGTTGCGGAACAGGTCCAGGAAGATCTGGTGGTCGGCGCGCGCCCGGGCGCCGTACGCGTGCGCGAAGTCGACCAGGAGCGGGACCAGCAGGTCCTCGTCGGCCGCGATCGCGGCGTCGATGGCGCGCTCGGTGGAGAACGGCACCAGGGACTCGCCGGAGGTGTCGTCCGCCGCCGCGTGCATGGTGGCCGTGGCCCGGCCGAGGTCGGCGACGACCTGGGCGATCTCCTCCGGCTCGTCGATGTCCCTCCAGTCCAGGTCCACGGCGTACGGCGAGACCTCGGCGACCAGCTGGCCCGCGCCGTCCAGCTCGGTCCAGCCCAGCCACGGGTCGGCGTGCGCCTGGAGGGCACGCTGGGAGATCACCGTGCGGTGGCCCTCGTGCCGGAAGTACTCCCGGATCGACCGGTCGGGGATGTGCCGGGACACGGCCGGGGTCTGGGCCTGCTTGATGTAGATCACGACATCGTTCTCCAGGGCGTCGCTGTGGCCCTCCAGGAGGATGTTGTACGACGGCAGCCCGGCCGAGCCGATGCCGATGCCGCGGCGGCCCACGACGTCCTTCACGCGGTAGGAGTCCGGACGGGCCAGCGAGGCGTCCGGCAGCGTCTCCAGATAACCGTCGAAGGCGGCGAGCACCTTGTAGCGGGTGGCGGCGTCCAGCTCGACCGCGCCGCCGCCGGAGGCGAAACGGCGCTCGAAGTCACGGATCCCGGTCATCGACTCCAGCAGCCCGAAGCGGGTCAGCGAGCGGGCGTCGCGCAGCGCGTCCAGCAGGGGCCCCTGGGCGGTGTCCAGCGTGAACGGAGGCACCTCCTCGCTCTTCGCGCCGGTGGCCAGCGCGTGGACGCGCTCCCGGTAGGCGGCGGCGAAGACGGTCACCAGCTCGGTGATCTGCCCGTCGCTGAGCGCCTTCGCGTAGCCGATCAGCGCCACGGACGCCGCGAAGCGCTTGAGGTCCCAGGTGAAGGGGCCGACGTAGGCCTCGTCGAAGTCGTTGACGTTGAAGACCAGGCGGCCGTTGGAGTCCATGTACGTGCCGAAGTTCTCCGCGTGCAGGTCGCCGTGGATCCACACCCGGGACGTCCGGTCGTCCAGGTACGGTCCGCCCCGCTTCTCCGCGTCCAGGTCGTGGTAGAAGAGGCAGGCCGTCCCCCGGTAGAACGCGAAGGCCGACGCCGCCATCTTGCGGAACTTCACGCGGAACGCGGCCGGGTCGGCGGCCAGGAGTTCGCCGAAGGCGGTGTCGAGGACGGCGAGGATCTCCTCGCCGCGGTGCTCGTCGTTGAGCTGCGGGACCGACATCGCTGGGTGCCTCCTGGTGCGGGGTGTTCCGGGACGGGTGACCCGTCCACCGGGTAACGTGCGGCGGGACGCGGGAGTGCCCGTGACGCCCGTCCGAAGGTACGCGGGGATGCCCCTGGAGCGTCAGTGCCGGGGCATAGAATTCGAGGCGGTCCCCGGACTGTCCGCCGGCCGTCCGCGGACCGCCCGCCGTCCGTCGCCGAGCGCCCGCCCGCCGCCCGGCCACCACTTCCGAACGAGGCGCTTCGCGCCCTAGCATCCGCTCCTGGAGACCGCACCGTGTCAAAGCCGCCGTTCACGCACCTGCACGTCCACACCCAGTACTCGCTGCTGGACGGTGCCGCGCGGCTGAAGGACATGTTCGACGCCTGCAACGAGATGGGCATGACGCACATCGCCATGTCCGACCACGGCAACCTGCACGGGGCGTACGACTTCTTCCACTCCGCGCAGAAGGCCGGGGTCACCCCGATCATCGGGATCGAGGCGTACGTCGCCCCCGAGTCCCGGCGCAACAAGCGCAAGATCCAGTGGGGCCAGCCGCACCAGAAGCGGGACGACGTCTCCGGCTCCGGTGGTTACACCCACAAGACGATGTGGGCGGTGAACAGCACCGGACTGCACAACCTCTTCCGTCTCTCCTCCGACGCGTACGCCGAGGGCTGGCTGCAGAAGTGGCCCCGGATGGACAAGGAGACCATCGCCAAGTGGTCCGAGGGGATCGTCGCCTCCACCGGCTGCCCCTCCGGCGAGCTCCAGACCCGGCTGCGCCTCGGCCAGTTCGACGAGGCGCTCAGGGCCGCCGCCGACTACCAGGACATCTTCGGCAAGGACCGCTACTTCCTGGAACTGATGGACCACGGCATCGAGATCGAGCACCGGGTCCGCGACGGCCTGCTGGAGATCGGCCGCAAGCTCGGCATCCCGCCCCTGGTCACCAACGACTCGCACTACACGTACGCGCACGAGGCGGGTGCCCACGACGCGCTGCTGTGCATCCAGACCGGCAAGAACCTCTCCGACCCCGACCGCTTCAAGTTCGACGGCACCGGCTACTACCTCAAGTCCACCGACGAGATGTACGCCATCGACTCCTCGGACGCCTGGCAGCAGGGCTGCGCCAACACCCGGCTGATCGCCGAGATGGTCGACACCACGGGCATGTTCGTCAAGCGCGACCTGATGCCGAAGTTCGACATCCCGGAGGGCTACACCGAGGTCAGCTGGTTCCGCGAGGAGACCCTGCGGGGCATGCACCGCCGCTTCCCGGACGGCATCCCGGACGACCGCATGAAGCAGGTCGAGTACGAGATGGACACCATCATCTCGATGGGCTTCCCCGGGTACTTCCTCGTGGTCGCCGACTTCATCATGTGGGCGAAGAAGCAGGGCATCGCGGTCGGCCCCGGCCGAGGCTCCGCGGCCGGCTCGATCGTCGCCTACGCCCTCGGCATCACCGACCTCGACCCGATCCCGCACGGCCTGATCTTCGAGCGGTTCCTCAACCCCGAGCGCATCTCGATGCCCGATGTCGACATCGACTTCGACGAGCGCCGGCGCGTGGAGGTGATCCGGTACGTGACGGAGAAGTACGGCGCCGACAAGGTCGCCATGATCGGCACCTACGGCACCATCAAGGCCAAGAACGCGATCAAGGACTCCGCGCGCGTGCTGGGCTACCCGTACGCGATGGGCGACCGGCTCACCAAGGCGATGCCGGCCGACGTCCTGGGCAAGGGCATCCCGCTCTCCGGCATCACGGACCCGAACCACCCCCGGTACTCCGAGGCGGGCGAGATCCGCGGGATGTACGAGAACGAACCGGACGTGAAGAAGGTCATCGACACCGCCAAGGGCGTCGAGGGCCTGGTCCGGCAGATGGGCGTGCACGCCGCCGGCGTGATCATGTCCAGCGAGACCATCACGGACCACGTCCCGGTCTGGGTCAGGCACACCGACGGCGTGACCATCACGCAGTGGGACTACCCGAGCTGCGAGTCGCTCGGCCTGCTGAAGATGGACTTCCTGGGCCTGCGCAACCTGACCATCATGGACGACGCCGTCAAGATGGTGAAGGCCAACAAGGGCACCGACATCGACCTGCTGACGCTGCCCCTGGACGACCCCACGACCTTCGACCTGCTCCAGCGCGGCGACACCCTCGGCGTGTTCCAGTTCGACGGCGGCCCGATGCGCTCCCTGCTCCGGCTGATGAAGCCGGACAACTTCGAGGACATCTCCGCCGTGTCGGCCCTGTACCGGCCGGGCCCGATGGGCATGAACTCGCACACCAACTACGCCCTGCGCAAGAACGGCCAGCAGGAGATCACGCCCATCCACCCCGAGCTGGAGGAGCCGCTCAGGGAGGTCCTGGACGTCACCCACGGCCTGATCGTCTACCAGGAGCAGGTGCAGAAGGCCGCCCAGATCATCGCCGGGTACTCGCTCGGCGAGGCCGACATCCTCCGCCGCGTGATGGGCAAGAAGAAGCCCGAGGAACTGGCGAAGAACTTCACCATCTTCCAGGCCGGCGCCCGCGGGAACGGCTACAGCGACGAGGCCATCCAGGCCCTGTGGGACGTGCTGGTGCCGTTCGCCGGCTACGCCTTCAACAAGGCGCACTCCGCCGCGTACGGACTGGTGTCGTACTGGACCGCCTACCTCAAGGCGAACCACCCCGCCGAGTACATGGCCGCGCTGCTCACCTCGGTGAAGGACGACAAGGACAAGTCGGCGGTCTACCTCAACGAGTGCCGCCGCATGGGCATCAAGGTGCTCCCGCCGAACGTCAACGAATCCGAGTCGAACTTCGCCGCGCAGGGCGACGACGTGATCCTCTTCGGCCTCTCCGCGGTGCGCAACGTCGGCACCAACGTCGTGGAGTCGATCATCAAGTGCCGCAAGGCCAAGGGGAAGTACGCCTCCTTCCCGGACTACCTCGACAAGGTCGACGCGGTCGTCTGCAACAAGCGCACCACGGAGTCGCTGATCAAGGCCGGTGCCTTCGACTCCATGGGGCACACCCGCAAGGGCCTCACCGCCCAGTACGAGCCGATGATCGACAACGTGGTCGCGGTCAAGCGCAAGGAGGCCGAGGGACAGTTCGACCTCTTCGGCGGCATGGGCGAGGCGGAGACCAGCGAGCCCGGCTTCGGTCTCGACGTCACCTTCACCGACGACGAGTGGGACAAGACCTACCTGCTCGCCCAGGAGCGGGAGATGCTCGGTCTGTACGTCTCCGACCACCCGCTGTTCGGCCTGGAGCACGTGCTGTCCGACAAGGCCGACGCGGGCATCTCCCAGCTCACCGGCGGCGACTTCGGCGACGGCGCGGTGGTCACCATCGGCGGCATCATCTCGGGCCTGCAGCGCAAGATGACCAAGCAGGGCAACGCCTGGGCCATCGCCACCGTGGAGGACCTGGCGGGTTCCATCGAGTGCATGTTCTTCCCGGCGACCTACCAGCTGGTGTCGACGCAACTCGTCGAGGACGCCGTGGTGTTCGTCAAGGGCCGGCTCGACAAGCGCGAGGACGTGCCGCGGCTGGTCGCGATGGAGCTGATGATCCCCGACCTGTCCAACGCGGGCACCAACGCGCCCGTCGTCCTCACCATCCCGGCCACGCGCGTGACCCCGCCGATGGTCAGCCGCCTCGGCGAGATCCTCACCCACCACAAGGGCGACAGCGAGGTCCGCATCAGGCTCCAGGGCCCGACCAGGACGACGGTGCTGCGCCTGGACCGCCACCGGGTCAAGCCGGACCCGGCCCTGTTCGGCGATCTCAAGGTCCTCCTCGGGCCGTCCTGCCTGGCCGGCTAGCGACGCCCGGCCGACGCGCGTGAGGGGCGCACCGCGTGGGCGCGCCCCTCTCCATGTGCCTTCATGTGCCGGGGCCGAACGGCCCGTCACACGGATGTCAGTTGTGGCCGAAGCGCTTGTGCCGGCCCTTGCCGCGGCCCACCTCGCCGGGCATGACCTGCGTGGTGCGCTGCTCGTCCGGCGTCTCCATCGTGGACGACTGCGTCGTCCGCGGGGCGCGCTCGGCCTGCGGCTGCTTACGGTCACGGTTCTTGTTCTTGGCCATGGTGATGCCTCCTGTGGGGGACTAGGGGCCAGGGCCGGGACCAGATTCACACAACCCGACAACGCATGCATGTCGGGCAATTACCCTGTGTGACCGGGGCGGTCGGAGGAGGAAGCGGGGAAACGCCACGCCGAAGATCGAGTTCGGGCCGTTAACCCCGGTGTGGTCGGGCAGACTCGAAGCAAGCCCGAAGCAAACCTCCCGGAAAGAGGGTGGATCGCGTGGACCGCTGCATCGTCCTGGTGGACGCCGGGTATCTGCTGGGGGCCGCCGCCAGTCTCCTCGCCGGGGAGCCCTCGCGGTCCCGTATCACCGTCGACCACGCGGCCCTGATCCAGGGACTGCGCGACCGCGCCGAGTCCGACACGCGGCAGCCGCTGCTGCGGATCTACTGGTTCGACGGCGCTCCCGACCGCGTCCCGCAGCCCGAGCACCGCAGGCTGCGCGTGATGTCCCGGGTCACCGTCCGGCTCGGCGCGCTGACCCGCAGCGACGGCCGCTGGGCGCAGAAGGGCGTCGACGCCGCGATGCACGCCGAGCTGACCGAGCTGGCCCGCAACCGCGCCTGTTCCGACGTCGTCCTGGTCACCGGGGACGGCGATCTGCTGCCCGGCATGATGGCCGCGAAGGAGCACGGGGTCGCCGTCCACCTGTGGGCCGTGCAGGCCGCCGACGGGGACTACAACCAGTCCGAGGACCTGGTCGCCGAGGCCGACGAACGCCGGGTGCTGGACCGGGCGTGGATCACCCAGGCGGTACGGGCCAAGGAGCACACCGGGGTGTGCGCGCCGCAGCCCGCGCCACGGCCGGAGATCGCGGCGATCCTCTCCGCCCCGCTGCCGGACTCCGCGCTCGCCGAGGCGGCCGAACGGGCCGCGCGGGAGCCCCGGCGACCGGCCGCCGACGCGCACAACGGCACCGCCGAGCGGACGGCGGCGGCCAAGGGCGTACCCACCCCGAAGGACCTGGCCGCACTGCGCGGCCCCGGCCCGCAGCCGGCCCAGCCGCCCGCCTCCGCCACCCTGCGCTGGTCCTCCGACAAGGGCTGGGTCGACCGGCCCGTCGCCGAGCCGCCGGACGCCGCCTCCATGCCGACGCTCGCCCAGCTGACCACGGCCGAACAGCGGTGGGCCGACCGGGAGGAGGACATCACCACCGTGGGCGGCGACTCCTTCGAGGTGGGACAGGTCTTCGCCCGGCGCTGGGTGGAGCGGCTCGGCGACCAGAGCCACATCCAGAAACTGTCCGCCATGTACCCCCGCATCCCGCACCGCATCGACGGCGAGCTGCTGCGCTACGCGGCCCGCTTCGGCCTCCTGGCCCACAAGGACGACCAGATCGACGAACGCGACCGCTACGCCATCCGGGCGGGCTTCTGGCGGGAGCTGGACCTGCGCACCGGCACGGAGCGGGCTCCCGTCGGGGAGTGAGCGGCCGGCGCGGGACCCACCGCCGACCGGGGTCCCGGCGCCCCGCTCCGGCCGCTGCGCCGGGACCCCGGCCGTCCGCGACCGCCGGAACACCCGGCCGCCGGCCCGGGCGGCGCAGCCGGCCGCGGGCCCGGGGTGGGCACCCGGCCGCGGGCCCGGGGTGGGCACCCGGCCGGCGGCCGGCCTGGACCGCGTACCCCGCCTGCCGGTGTGCGGCGTGGCGGGTACCCGCGCCGGGAGGTCCCGGCCGGGAGGGTGGCCGGCGCCGCGGTGGCGGATGCCGGGCGCGTGCCGCCGCGGGCGGGGAACGGGCGGGGAACGGGCGGGGGCGGGCCGTCGGCGGGCCGAAGGGGGCGCGGTGGGGGGTGGTTGGGGGAGTTGCTGCTTGCAGGGGTGGGTTTGCGGGCGGGAGGGCGACCCGGGAGCGGGGCGGGGGGCGGGACCCCGTAGGCTCGTTCCTTGTGAGTACGCGCGCGGCACAGGGATACCGGCACGGTGGTGCCGTCGTGTGCGCGGTGCGCGGGCTGACCAAGACCTATCCGGCGGCGCGCGGCCGGCGCGGGACACCGGCCACCCCCGAGGTCCGGGCCACCGACGACGTACGGCTCGACATCCGGCGCGGCGAGATCTTCGGGCTGCTCGGGCCGAACGGGGCCGGGAAGTCCACCCTGGTGCGCCAGCTGACCGGGCTGATGCGGCCCGACCGCGGCAGTGTGGAGATCCTCGGCCACGACATCGTGCGCCACCCGGAGCGGGCCTCGCGCATCCTCGCCTACCTCGGTCAGGAGTCCAGCGCCCTCGACGAGCTGACCGTGTCCCTGGCCGCCGAGACCACCGGCCGGCTGCGCGGGCTCGACGTCCGGCGGGCGCGGGCCGAGCGGGACGACGTCCTGGACGAACTGGGGCTCGCCCCGATCGCCGGGCGCCCGCTGAAGAAGCTCTCCGGCGGTCAGCGCCGGCTGGCCTGCGTGGCCGCCGCGCTGGTCGGGGAGCGGCCCCTGCTCGTGCTCGACGAACCCACCACCGGCATGGACCCCGTGGCGCGGCGCGCGGTGTGGTCCGCCGTCGACCGGCGCCGCGCCGAGCGCGGCTCGACCGTTCTGCTGGTCACCCACAACGTCATCGAGGCCGAGACCGTCCTCGACCGGGTCGCCGTGCTCGACCGGGGCCGGGTCATCGCCTGCGACAGCCCGGCCGGCCTCAAGGAACAGGTCGCCGGCGAGGTCCGGGTCGACCTGGTGTGGCGCGAGGCCGCCCCCCTGCACGTGCCCGAGGTCGCCGCGCTGCGCGACCGGGTCGTCGAGTCGGGCCGGCGCTGGATCCTGCGGCTGGCGCCCGAGGAGGCCCGGACGGTCGTCGCCACCGTCACCGGCGGGGCCGCCTTCGCCGCGCTGGACGACTTCACCCTGGCCACGCCCAGTCTGGAGGACGTCTACCTGGCGCTGGGCGGCGCCGTGCGGCAGGGGCTGGTGAAGGCGTGAGCACCCGGGCCATGAGCACGCAGGCCGCCGCCTCCGTACGGAACGGAGCGAGCGCCGGAGTGGATCCTGACGAAGGGGAGCAGCACGACGTGAGTGTCGTACCCGCCGATGTCCTGCCGGGCGGCGCCCTGGCCCCGGCGCAGGCCGCGCCGGAACCGGCAGATCTCGGCCCCCGGGCACGGCTGTGGCCGTCGCTGGCGGCCGTCTACCGGGCACAGCTGTCCCGGGCCCGGGTGGCGCGGATCCCGCTGCTGTTCGTGGCGACCTTCCAGTCGGTCGGGATCATGGTCCTGATGCGGGGCGTCGTGGCCGGCGGCGGTGAGGCGCAGGCCGTGGTCGCCGGCTCCTCGGTCCTGGTCGTCGCCTTCGTCGCGCTGAACCTCCTCGCCCAGTACTTCGGGCAGCTGCGCGCCAGCGGCGGACTCGACCACTACGCGACGCTGCCCGTGCCGCCGGCCGCGGTGGTGCTGGGCGCGGCGGGCGCCTACGCCTCGTTCACCGTGCCGGGGACCGTCGTGACCGCCGTCTTCGGCTGCGCGCTGTTCGGGCTGCCGCTGGCGCACCTGTGGATCCTCCTCGCGGTGATCCCGCTCGCGGGTGCCGCGCTCGCCGGACTCGGAGCGACCCTCGGCCTGCTCGCCCCCCGGCCGGAGATGGCCACGCTGCTCGGACAGCTCGGCATGTCGGCGGCACTGCTGCTGGGCGTGCTCCCGCCGGAGCGGATGCCGGAGGCGGTGCGCCTCGTCCGCGACCTGCTGCCGTCGACGTACGGCGTCGAGGCCTTCGCCCGGACCTTCGGACCGCACCCCGACTGGGCCCGGGTCCTCGCCGACCTCGCCGTGTGCGGGGGCGCCGGCGTGATCTCGCTGGCCGTGGCCACCTGGGCGTACCGCAGGGCGGCCGTCCGGTGACGCGCCGCACGGCCGGGCCTGGCACGATGGCGGGGTGAGCGCACCTCTGACACCACCACCGCCTCCGCACGAACATTCCGCGCGGGACGCGTGGCAGCCGCCGTCCGACGGGCCCGCGGCCGTCCCGTTCCAGGACTCCGGGAGCACCGGCCACCCCGGCGGGTGGTACGGCCAGGACGGCCCCGGGATGAGGACGGAACTGCGCGAGGCCGCCGTGACGGCGCTGGCGACGGCGCTCGCCGGGGTGCTGCTCGGGGTGCTGTGGTGGTGGCTGGCGCCGCGCGTGCCCCTGGTGGGTGACGTGGTCGGCGACGACTGGGTCGTCTACTTCAAGGACTCCGAGGGCGAGCAGGCCGTCGGGGTGGACGGGACGTTCTCGCTCCTCGCCACGGGCTTCGGCGCGCTCTGCGCGCTCGTGGCGTTCCTGCTCCGCCGCCGCGGGGGCGTGCCGCTGGTGGTGGCGCTGGCCTTCGGAGGGCTGCTCGGTTCGTTGCTGGCCTGGCGGATCGGCGTGTGGCTCGGGCCCGCTCAGGACGTGATAGCCCAGGCCAGGAGCGTCGGCAAGGGCGTCACCTTCGACGCGCCGCTGAAGCTGAGCGCGAAGGGCGCCCTGCTGGTCTGGCCGTTCGCGGTACTGGTGGCGCACCTGGGCCTGACGGGCCTGTTCGGCCCCCGGGACCCGGACCCCGCCCCGGGGCCGTACGCGCCCGACGCGACGAAGGCGTAGGGCCCGGGCCCCGGCCCGGAACCGGGGCCCGTCGTCCGGATCACGCCGCGGAGGCGGGGTCCGGCACGCACTTCCGTCGCGAGGGCCGTGCCGCGGGGCTACGCCCGTCCGATCGGGGCCAGGGTCGCCGAGGTCAGCTCGGTCAGGTCGCCGGGGGAGAGTTCGACCTCCAGGCCGCGGCGGCCGGCCGAGACGCAGATCGTCTCGTGCAGCGTGGCCGACTCGTCCACGACCGTCGGCAGCCTCTTGCGCTGGCCGAGCGGTGAGATGCCGCCGCGGACGTACCCCGTGGTGCGCTCCGCCAGCGCCGGGTCCGCCATCGCGGCCCGCTTGCCGCCGGCCGCCGCCGCGAGGGCCTTCAGGTCCAGCTGGCCCGCCACCGGGACCACCGCCACCGTCAGGGCGCCGTCGACGTCCGCCACCAGCGTCTTGAAGACCCGGTCCGGCGAGACGCCCATCGCCTCGGCCGCCTCCTCGCCGTACGACGGGTGGGAGGGATCGTGGTCGTAGGAGTGGACGGTGAACGGCACTCCGGCCGCCGTCAGCGCCACCGTCGCCGGTGTTCCCCCCGGCTGCTGTTTCCTCGACTTCTTCGCCACCCGCCACATCCTCCCAGACGGGCCGCGACGGGAGGCGGCCGCCTCCTCCGGAACGGGCGGCCGGCGGAGGCGGCCGAGCGTGTCACCGGGAGGGCCGGCCCCGGTCAGCAGGTCGCCCGGGGGCTCGAAGGTCCCCTGTCCGCAGACCCTGACCGGACCCTTGTGACCGCGGAAGCAGGGGTGGCCCGCGGTCCACGTGCCGCCGGCCCGCTCACCCCAGCGCTCCCGCGTCAGTTCCGGCTGGTCGGCCCCCTCGTCAGATCGCCCGCGGGCAGGGACGGCAGACTGCGGATGATGGCCGTCTCCGAGCGCAGGAGCCGCAGTTCGTCGCGTAGCCGCGAGGCCGTGTCGGGGGCCTGGAGCAGGCGCTGCTTCGTGGGCGTGTCCAGCATCATCGCGGCGGCGACCAGATAGGAGACGACACCCGGTTCGTCCGGGAGGTCCGCGCCGGTCGTCAGCGACCGCTCCCGCGCTCCCGCCAGCCGCTTCTGGTACTGGCGGAACGCCCGCAGCACCCCTTGCGCCAGCGCCCCCGCCTCCTCGCCGGGTTCCTCGGCCACCGGCTCCAGCCCGGCCGTCAGATACGGCCCCGAGGAGTCGACCGACAGCAGCCGCGCCCGGGTCGTGCCGGTCGCCAGTACCTCGAAGGTGCCGTCGTCCCGCTCCCGGATCGTCGCCGCGTCGGCCACGCAGGCCACCTTGTGGAAGGCGCGCAGCGGATCGGTGCCGAAGCCGGCCGCGGCGCCCTGTGCGGGCACGGCCGTCGGATCGGGCATGCCGGGAGCGCTCGGCGCCACCTCGTGCCCGTCGCGGATCGCCACGACGGCGAACCGGCGCGGCTCGTCCTCGGGGGTCTTGAGCAGCTCGCGCATCATGGCGCGATAGCGCTCCTCGAAGACGCTGAGCGGGAGTACGAGCCCCGGGAACAACACCGTGTTCAGGGGGAAGAGCGGGAGCCGGACGGTGGTCACGACGCAAAAGCCTAATGGTCTCCGGGGAACAGCCGCCCGCTCCGCCCACCCCTCGGACCCTCCGGGGCCGGGGCCGGGGCGGTCGCCGCGGCCGCCGGGGGGCCCGCCGCGACCGCCTCGCGCACGGCCTGACGCACCTGCAGGAACCGGCCGAGCGGGTCGTCCGCGTCCCGGTCCCAGGGGAAGGACGTGGCGTACGGGCCGGTCAGCCGCAGCTGCTCCAGGGCGTCCTGCCAGCGGTGGAGCCGGATGAGGACCCAGGTCAGCAGATTGCGCAGCTCGGCCGGCCGCACGTGCCCCGCCGGCAGCCGTGCGGACAGCGCGACGGCGCGGTCGGCCGCCGCCTGGAGCCGCTCGGGCTCCACCCCGGGGCCGCAGCCGTCGGTCAGATAGCCGAACGCGGCGCGCAGCGGCAGGGCCTGCGTGAGCGAGTCCTCCGGCGCGTCCTGGGCGGCCAGGTCCGCGAAGTCGAAGCACTCGCGGTGCGAGCCGTGCCAGGAGGACGCCAGGTAGCGCAGGGCCGCCACATGGCAGCCGTGGTGGTGCGGGGCGCGGCGGACCGCCGCCTCCCACAGCTCCTCGAAGTACCGGTGACCGGCGCGGGCGCCGCGGGCGTGATCCAGGGCGAGCCGCCAGGGCACCGGATCGCGGCCGTCCGCCCGGGCGGCGGCCGTGATCAGCGGGCTCACCTCGCGCAGCAGCTCGGCCCGGGCCGGTGAGTCCCAGGCGCGGTCGACGGCCCGCTGGGCGTCCACCAGCAGCCCGTCCGGGTCGCGCGGGGCGAGGGCGCGCCAGGTGTCCAGCCACTCGGGGCGCGAGCGCGCGAAGGCGGCCAGCCGCCGCACATACCGGTCACGGAGCTCCCAGGCCCCCGTGCTCCGGGTGGCGGCGAGCAGCGCGACGGCCGGCGCGTGATCACCGCCCGCGGCCCCGACCAGCGCCGGGCCCAGCATGTCGTCGGGCGCGTCGAGGAGCACGTCGTCGTCGGCGGGCAGCACGGCGGGGACGAGGGGCAGGGCGCCCGTCGTCCTGCCGTGCAGCCGGGTGGCGCGGGTGAATGCATGCAGCAGAGCCATGGTATCCACCATTGAAAGTCCGCAGGTCACGACGGCGCCAGAGTCGACACGGAAGTCATGAAAGGTTGTACGGCCTCCGGTCAAGGCGGGGTAAAAAGCGGAGAGGTCCACCGTGTGCGCGTCCTCGGGCAGCAGCCGCCCCTGGGGCGCACCCGGGGAAGAGCGGGAGCGGCCCAGGGGCCTGGGAGCCGGGTGGACAACGCCGCGGGCCGATCCCCTCAGGTACGGCGCAGCGTCCGGGTCGCGCCCGCCGCCACCGTCGTCGCCAGGACCCAGCCCAGCAGGATGAACGCGGCCGCCAGCCACTGCCAGCCGCCGCGCAGCTGCCAGAAGCCCACCTGGCCCAGGTCGATCACCGGCAGCAGCAGGTCCAGGGCGAACAGGGCCGGATCGAACGGCGGTTGCTCACCGCTGTCGAGGGGCGGGTGCTCCACGCGTGCGAAGGCCAGCGAACCGCACGCCCACAGCACCGCCATCCACACCGCGGCCCGGCCCGGACGGTATCCGTAGGCGACGGTCCAGTCCTGCGCGTAGCCCCACAGCTTGGCCGCCGGCGGCAGGCTCTCGCGGCGGCGGCGCTGCTTGGCGAGCAGCACCTCGCGGGCGTCCTCGTCCTCCCCGCCCGCCCGCAGCACGGCCGCCAGCCGCTCGTAGGGTTCCGGGTTGTACTCGGCGCTCGCCGCGTCCACCCAGCGCAGCCGCAGCTCCAGCGGGAACGGCCCGCGCGGCACCAGGTTCTCGTAGGCGAAGCCGCCCATGTGCAGCCGGCCCGGGCCCGGCCAGCTGTCGGCCCGGTCCATCAGGTTGACCACCCGCGCCCCCGACAGCACCACCCTGCCGCGCGCCGGCCGCTCCCCGAGGAAGCGCAGCTCCGGCGTCTGCAGCCGGCGCAGCGACAGCTCCTGCTCATCCGTGAGGGTGAACCAGGCCCCCTCGAAGTCCACCGCGTCCCCGAACCGCCCGTCGTCCAGCCGCACCCCGCCCTGGCACTCGAACCGCTGGATCCGCGTCCCGCGCGCCGGGGTCATCCCGCTCCGCGCCTGGGCGCCCACCCCGGCCGGGGTCAGGTACAGCGAACGCTCCACGGTCAGCTGGGGCGCGTTCAGCGCGAGCCGGGTGTACGGGTTGGCCAGCCGGGCGCCGCGCAGGCTCAGCGAGACGCCGATCGTCGCGCTGCGCAGGCTCAGTTCGCCGTGCGACTCCAGCATCTCCGCCTGGAGATCCTGGCCGACCGTCAGCCCGTCGGCCGCGATCGAGCGGCCGCTGCGGTCCCGGTGCACGATCGCTTGGTTGAGCAGCAGGTCCGTGCCGATCCGCGCGTCGGTGAGCCGTATGCCGCCCAGGAACCGGCAGCGCGGCAGGTGCAGATCGCCCTCGGTCTGCAGCCGGGCGGCCTCCAGGCGCGGTATCGAGCAGTCCACCATCCGCACGGTCGTGAAGCGGGCCTCCGGCAGCAGCACGTCCCGCTCGAAGCGGCAGCCCCGCATCTCCACGTACGGCTCCACCGTGCCCCCGGCGAGGTCCAGCGCGCCGCTGATCCGCACCCCGACCAGCTTCAGCGAGGGGACCCGGCCGGCCAGGGCGGGCGGACCGTCCAGCAGGAGCCAGCACACGACGAGGGCCCGGACCGTCCGCTCGGGCCCCCACGGATGTCCCCCGTGCGGATCGTCGACGACCGTGTCCCCGCTGCTCAGGTCGTACTCACTGCCGTTGCGGAAGGCCTGCCACATGCCGGCCTCCGCCGCGGTCAGGTCCTCCGGCGGCTCTCCGGCGTCCGGTCCCACCCCGTCGGTCACGGCGTTCCCCTCCTCCCCAGCTACTCGCCGGTTCGTCCCTTCGTACAGCCGTTCATGCCCGCTCCGGTGACGCGTCGAACACGGAAAGTGAAAAGGATCTGCGGAATGTGCGCGGACCGTCACCGCCCGTGGTCCATATCAGCCACTGGAACGGGAGAACGGCCCACCGCGCGGGTCTGAGACAATTGAGCACGTGCTGCAACATTCCTTCCTGGCCCGAATCGATCTGCGCGGCGACGCCCTCCCCGAGGGCCCCGCCCTGCGCGACCTGCTGCCCCGAGCCGACTTCGACGTCGCGGCCGCCCTCGAGAAGGTGCGGCCCATCTGCGAGGACGTGCATCATCGCGGCGACGCGGCGCTGATCGACTTCGCCGAGCGGTTCGACGGCGTCAGGCTCGACCGGGTGCGGGTCCCGGCCGCCGCCCTCACGCGCGCGCTGGAGGAACTCGACCCGGCCGTGCGCGCGGCCCTGGAGGAGTCCATCCGGCGCGCCCGGCTCGTCCACCGCGAGCAGCGCCGCAGCACCCACACCACCCAGGTCGTGCCCGGCGGCACGGTCACCGAGAAGTGGGTGCCGGTCGACCGCGTGGGCCTGTACGCGCCGGGCGGCCGGTCCGTCTACCCGTCCTCCGTGATCATGAACGCGGTGCCCGCGCAGGAGGCCGGCGTCCCGTCCATCGCGCTCGCCTCCCCGGCCCAGGCCGACTTCGGCGGGCTGCCGCACCCGACGATCCTCGCCGCCTGCGCGCTGCTCGGCGTCGACGAGGTGTACGCGGCCGGCGGGGCCACCGCCGTCGCGATGTTCGCCCACGGCACCGAGTCCTGCCCGCCCGCGAACATGGTCACCGGCCCCGGCAACATCTGGGTCGCCGCCGCCAAGCGCTACTTCACCGGCAGGATCGGCATCGACGCCGAGGCCGGCCCGACCGAGATCGCGATCCTCGCGGACTCCACCGCCGACCCCGTGCACGTCGCCTCGGACCTGATCAGCCAGGCCGAGCACGACCCGCTGGCCGCCGCCGTCCTGGTCACCGACTCGGCGGACCTCGCGGACGCGGTGGAGAAGGAGCTCCGGCCGCAGGTCGAGGCCACCAAGCACATCGACGACCGGATCGTCCCGGCGCTGTCCGGCCGCCAGTCCGCCATCGTCCTGGTCGACGGCCTGGACGAAGGCCTGCGCGTCGTCGACGCCTACGGCGCCGAGCACCTGGAGATCCAGACCGCCGACGCCGCCGCGGTCGCCGGGCGGGTGCGCAACGCGGGCGCGGTCTTCGTCGGCCCCTGGTCCCCGGTCTCGCTCGGCGACTACGCGGCCGGCTCCAACCACGTCCTGCCCACCGGCGGCTGCGCCTGCCACTCCTCGGGCCTGTCCGTCCAGTCCTTCCTGCGCGGCATCCACATCGTCGACTACACGCGGGACGCGCTGGCCGAGGTCGCGCACCACGTGGTCACGCTGGCGGAGGCGGAGGACCTGCCCGCGCACGGCGCGGCGATCAAGGCCAGGTTCGGCTGGAAGGTACCCGAGAGCAAGTGACCGGCATCGACGATCTCCCCGTACGGGACGAGCTGCGCGGCAAGTCCCCCTACGGCGCGCCCCAGCTGGACGTCCCCGTACGGCTGAACACCAACGAGAACCCCTACCCGCTGCCCGAGCCGCTGGTCGAGCGGATCACCGAGCGGGTGCGCGAGGCGGCCCGCACCCTCAACCGCTACCCGGACCGGGACGCGGTGGAGCTGCGGACCCGGCTCGCCGAGTACCTGACGAAGACGTCCGGCCACCCGGTCGGCGTCGGGAACGTCTGGGCCGCCAACGGCTCCAACGAGGTCATCCAGCAGCTGCTGCAGACCTTCGGCGGACCGGGCCGCACCGCGATCGGCTTCGAGCCGTCGTACTCGATGCACGGCCTGATCGCGCGCGGCACCGGCACCGGCTGGATCTCCGGCCCGCGCCACGAGGACTTCACCATCGACCTCCCCACCGCCGAGCGGGCCGTCGCCGAGCACCGCCCGGACGTCGTCTTCATCACCACCCCCAACAACCCCACCGGCAACGCCGTCCCCCCGGAGACGGTCCTCTCCCTCTACGCGGCCGCCCAGGCGGCCAAGCCGTCCATGGTGGTCGTGGACGAGGCGTACATCGAGTTCAGCCACGGCGACTCGCTGCTCCGGCTGCTCGACGGACGCCCGAACCTCGTCGTCTCCCGCACCATGTCGAAGGCGTTCGGCGCGGCGGGCCTGCGCCTCGGCTACCTCGCCGCGCACCCGGCGGTCGTCGACGCCGTCCAGCTCGTCCGGCTGCCGTACCACCTCTCGGCCGTCACCCAGGCGACCGCGCTGGCCGCCCTGGAGCACACCGACACGCTGCTCGGCTACGTGGAACAGCTCAAGGCCGAACGGGACCGGCTGGTCGCCGAGCTGCGCGCCATCGGCTACGAGGTCACCGAGTCCGACGCCAACTTCGTCCAGTTCGGAAGATTCGAGGACTCCCACACCACCTGGCGGCGGATCCTGGACCGGGGCGTCCTGGTCCGGGACAACGGCGTGCCCGGCCGGCTGCGGGTCACCGCCGGAACCCCCGAAGAGAACGACGCGTTCCTCGACGCGGTACGTGAGTTGAAGAAGGAGCAGAGTTCATGAGCCGCGTAGGACGCGTGGAACGCGCGACCAAGGAAACGTCCGTCCTCGTCGAGATCGACCTCGACGGCACCGGGAAGACCGAGATCGCCACCGGGGTCGGCTTCTACGACCACATGCTCGACCAGCTCGGCCGGCACGGTCTGTTCGACCTGACCGTGAGGACCGAGGGCGACCTGCACATCGACTCCCACCACACCATCGAGGACACCGCCCTCGCGCTCGGCGCCGCCTTCAGGCAGGCGCTCGGCGACAAGGTGGGCATCTACCGCTTCGGCAACTGCACGGTCCCGCTGGACGAGTCCCTCGCCCAGGTCACCGTCGACCTGTCCGGCCGCCCCTACCTCGTGCACACCGAGCCCGAGAAGATGGCGCCGATGATCGGCGAGTACGACACCACGATGACCCGGCACATCCTGGAGTCCTTCGTCGCCCAGGCGCAGATCGCGCTGCACGTGCACGTGCCCTACGGGCGCAACGCGCACCACATCGTGGAGTGCCAGTTCAAGGCCCTCGCCCGCGCCCTGCGCTACGCCTGCGAACGCGACCCCCGCGCGGCCGGGATCCTGCCCTCCACGAAGGGCGCGCTGTAACCCGTGAACGGTCTGTCCACCGTCCTGATCGTCGTCGGCCTGTTCTTCGTCGGCGGCATCGTCTCCTTCGTCAAGCAGAAGATGCCCACGAGCCTCATCGTGGTGCTCTCGATCGGCGCCGCGATGTGCCTCGTCGCCGGCGTCCTGAGGCTGGAGGTGTGAGCGCGTGAGCACTACCAAGAAGGTCGTGGTCTTCGACTACGGATTCGGCAACATCCGCTCCGCCGAGCGTGCCCTCGCCCGCGCGGGGGCCGACGTCGAGATCACCCGTGACTTCGACCGGGCGATGAACGCCGACGGGCTGCTGGTGCCCGGCGTCGGCGCCTTCGCCGCCTGCATGCGGGGCCTGAAGCAGGCGCGCGGCGACTGGATCGTCGACCGCAGGCTCTCCGGCGGCCGCCCGGTGATGGGCATCTGCGTCGGCATGCAGATCCTGTTCGCGCGCGGCATCGAGCACGGCGTGGAGACCGAGGGCCTCGACGAGTGGCCCGGCTCGGTCGAGCCGCTGCAGGCCGACGTCGTGCCCCACATGGGCTGGAACACCGTGGACGCCCCGGACGGCTCCGAGCTGTTCGCCGGACTGGACGCGGACACCCGCTTCTACTTCGTGCACTCCTACGCCGTCCACGACTGGAGCCTGGAGACCACGAACCCGGCGATGCGCGCCCCGCTCGTCACCTGGTCCACCCACGGCAAGCCGTTCGTGGCGGCCGTGGAGAACGGCGCCCTGTGGGCGACCCAGTTCCACCCCGAGAAGTCCGGCGACGCCGGTGCCCAGCTCCTCACCAACTGGATCGGAACCCTGTAGATGGCCAAGCTCGAACTGCTCCCCGCCGTCGACGTCCGTGACGGACTCGCCGTCCGCCTGGTGCACGGCGAGTCCGGGACGGAGACGTCGTACGGCTCCCCCCTCGATGCCGCCCTCGCCTGGCAGCGCTCCGGCGCCGAGTGGCTGCACCTGGTCGACCTGGACGCCGCCTTCGGCACCGGCGACAACCGCGAGCTGATCGCCGAGGTCGCCGGGGCGATGGACATCAAGGTGGAGCTGTCCGGCGGCATCCGGGACGACGACACCCTCGCCGCCGCCCTCGCCACCGGCTGCACCCGCGTCAACCTCGGCACCGCCGCCCTGGAGACCCCCGCGTGGGTCGCCCGTGTCATCGCCGAGCACGGCGACAAGATCGCCGTCGGTCTCGACGTGCGCGGCACCACCCTGCGCGGCCGCGGCTGGACCCGCGACGGCGGCGACCTCTACGAGACGCTGGACCGCCTCAACAAGGAGGGCTGCGCCCGCTACGTCGTCACCGACATCGCCAAGGACGGCACCCTCGAGGGCCCCAACCTGGAGCTGCTGAGGAACGTCTGCGCCGCCACCGACCGCCCGGTGGTCGCCTCCGGCGGCGTGTCCTCGCTGGACGACCTGCGCGCCCTCGCGGAGCTCGTGCCGCTCGGCGTCGAGGGCGCCATCGTCGGCAAGGCCCTGTACGCGAAGGCGTTCACCCTGGAAGAGGCCCTGGAGGCCACATCGTGACAAAGGACACAGTGCGATGACGTCCGAAGCCGTACGGCGCGTGCAGAGCGGAAACCCCTGGGAGGAGACCCTCGGCTGCGCACGCGCCGTGGCGGCGGGCGACCGCGTCCTGGTGGCGGGGACCACCGCCTTCCGGGGCACCGTGCTGCACGGGGAGGGCGACCCCTACGAGCAGGCCAGGGCGGCCTTCGGCACCGCGCTGGAGGCGATCGGCGAGTTCGGGCTCGGCGTGGAGTCCGTGATCCGCACCCGCATCCACCTCGCCCACGCGCGGGACGTCGACGCGGCCGGCCGGGCCCACAAGGAGCTGTTCGACTCGGTGCGCCCGGTCACCACCCTGCTGGTGGTCGAGGGCTTCGTCGACTCGCGCGTGCTGGTCTCAGTGGAACTGGAAGCATTCAGAGGAGCCGTGAAGTCATGACCCTGGCGGTCCGAGTCATCCCCTGCCTGGACGTGGACAACGGCCGGGTCGTCAAGGGCGTCAACTTCCAGAACCTGCGCGACGCGGGCGACCCCGTCGAGATGGCCAAGGTGTACGACGCCGAGGGCGCCGACGAGCTGACGTTCCTCGACATCACCGCCTCGTCGGGCAACCGCGAGACCACCTACGACGTGGTGCGCCGCACCGCCGAGCAGGTGTTCATCCCGCTGACGGTCGGCGGCGGCGTGCGCACCGCCGACGACGTGGACAGGCTGCTGCGGGCCGGTGCCGACAAGGTGGGCGTGAACACCGCCGCCATCGCCCGTCCGGAGCTCATCCGCGAGATCGCCGAGCGGTTCGGCCGCCAGGTCCTCGTCCTCTCGGTCGACGCCCGGCGCACCGAATCCGGTTCCTTCGAGGTCACCACGCACGGCGGCCGTCGCGGCACCGGCATCGACGCCGTCGAGTGGGCGCACCGGGCCGCGGAGCTGGGCGCGGGCGAGATCCTGCTCAACTCCATGGACGCCGACGGCACCAAGGACGGCTACGACCTGGAGATGATCACCGCCGTGCGCAAGCACGTCACCGTCCCGGTCATCGCCTCGGGCGGCGCGGGCGGACTCGCCGACTTCCCGCCCGCGGTCGCGGCGGGCGCGGACGCGGTCCTCGCCGCCTCCGTCTTCCACTTCGGCGACCTGCGCATCGGCCAGGTCAAGGAGACCCTGCGGGGAGCCGGCCACCCGGTGCGCTGAGGCTCAGCCCGTCGTCGGCTGGGCCAGCTGGATCAGGTTGCCGACCGTGTCGTCCAGCAGGGCGGTGAGGAACGGGCCCTGCTCGCGCGGGTCCTGGACGAAGTGGACGCCCTCCCCGCGGAGACGCTCGTACTCCGCGCGGAGGTCGTCCACCGACAGCACGATGGCGGGCAGGCCCGCCTCGCGGACCGACCGGCGGTACGGCTCGGCGATGGGGCCCCGGCCCGGCTCCAGCAGGAGCTCCAGGTCCCGCTGGGCGCCCTCGCGCGCGCCCACCGTGACGAACAGCGTGCCGCCGCCCAGGTCCATGTGGGCCCGGGTCTCGAAGCCGAGGACATCGGTGTAGAAGGCGTGCGCCTTCGCCACGTCGTCGACGTACACGCTGGTCATGGCCACTTTGATCACGAGCTGTGCCTTTCGGGTGCGGACCGGGTGCCGGTCAGATGCCGAGCTGCCCGGTCCCGCGCAGCTTCACGATCGCGTCCTCGTCGCCCTCCAGCCCGACCTCGGCCGCGCCCTGCCGGCCGTAGGCGAACAGCACCAGCTCGGACGGCTCCCCGGTCACCGTGACCACCGGGGTGCCGCGGTGGGCCACCGCCGTCCGGCCGTCCGGACGGCGCAGCACCAGGCCCGTCGGAGCGCGGCGGCCCATCAGCCGCGCGGAGCGCTCCAGCCGCGACCACAGGGCGTCCTGGAAGACCGGGTCCAGCTCGCGCGGCGTCCACCCGGGCCGGGCCCGGCGTACGTCCTCGGCGTGGACGTAGAACTCGACGATGTTCGACAGCTCGTCGACCTGCTTGAGGGAGAAGGGCGAGAAACGCGGCGGACCGGTCCGGATCAGCTGGATCAGCTCCTCGTAGGGCTTGGCGGTGAACTCCGCCATCACCCGCTCCAGGCGTCCCGCGAGCTGCTTGACCAGCATGCCGCCCGCCGCGTCGGGGCGGCGCTCGCGCACCACCACGTGGGCGGCGAGGTCCCGGGCCGTCCAGCCCTCGCACAGGGTGGGGGCCTCGGGCCCCGCGGTCTCCAGCAGATCGGCCAGCAGGAGACGTTCACGCTTGGCATGGGTCGACATACCGGCCAGCCTACGGCCGGGAGCCGGGTCCGCCCACCCGTCGTCCGGCCGCCGCCCCCGGCGCGGAGCCGCGCCGCCGTTCCCGATCGGTGGACGCGACGGCGGGCACGGCCGCCCCGCGCGGCACAATGGTCGGCATGACGAGTACGTCCCGGCCCAGCCGCCTCGACCCCGAGATCGCCGCGCGGCTCAAGCGCAGCCCCGACGGCCTCCTGCCCGCCATCGCCCAGCAGTACGACACCGGAGAGGTGCTGATGCTGGGCTGGATGGACGACGAGGCGCTGCACCGCACACTGACCACCGGCCGTTGCACCTACTGGTCGCGCAGCCGGCGCGAGTACTGGGTCAAGGGGGACACCTCCGGACACGTGCAGCACGTCAAGTCGGTCGCCCTGGACTGCGACGCCGACACCGTGCTGGTGAGGGTCGACCAGGTGGGCGCCGCCTGCCACACCGGCGACCGCACCTGCTTCGACACCGACGTGCTGCTGAAGGACGCCCCCGCCGGAGGCGCCGGTGCCGGCGCACCCGCCTCGGATCAGTAAGGACTGCCGCCATGGACCTCGAGACCTTCCGCAAGCTCGCCACCGACCGCCGGGTCGTCCCGGTCACCCGCAAGCTCCTCGCCGACGGCGACACCCCGGTCGCGCTCTACCGCAAGCTCGCCGCCGAGCGCCCCGGCACCTTCCTCCTGGAGTCCGCCGAGAACGGGCGCTCGTGGTCCCGCTACTCCTTCGTGGGCGTCCGCAGCGCCGGCACCCTCACCGAGCGCGGCGGACAGGCGCACTGGGAGGGCACCCCGCCCGTCGGCGTCCCCACCGACGGCGACCCGCTCGCCGCGCTGCGCGCCACCCTGCAGGCCCTGCACACCCCGCGCGACCTCGCCCACGACCTGGGCCTGCCGCCCTTCACCGGCGGCATGGTCGGCTACCTCGGCTACGACATCGTGCGCCGCCTGGAGAAGATCGGCCCCGGCGAGCGCGACGACCTGCGGCTGCCCGAACTGACCATGCTGCTCACCAGCGACCTCGCGGTCATGGACCACTGGGAGGGCGCGGTCTGGCTGATCGCCAACGCGATCAACCACAACGACCTGGAGACCGGCGTCGACGAGGCCTACGCCGACGCCGTGGCCCGCCTGGACGCCATGGAGGCCGACCTCACCCGCGCGGTGGCCCAGCCGCCCGCCGTGCTGCCGCCCTCCGAGCTGCCCGAGCACACCGCGCGGTGGGGCGGCCCGGACTTCCGGCGGGCCGTGGAGGACATCAAGGAGCGCATCCGCGCGGGGGAGGCCTTCCAGGTCGTCCCGTCCCAGCGGTTCGAGACCCCGTGCGGGGCGAGCGCGCTGGACGTCTACCGGGTGCTGCGGGCCACCAACCCCTCGCCGTACATGTACCTGTTCCGCTTCGACGGCTTCGACGTGGTGGGCTCCTCCCCCGAGGCCCTGGTGAAGGTCGAGGACGGGCAGGCCATGGTCCACCCCATCGCCGGCACCCGGCACCGCGGCGCCACCCTCCAGGAGGACCAGGCCCTCGCCGACGAACTGCTCGCCGACCCCAAGGAGCGCGCGGAGCACCTGATGCTCGTCGACCTCGGGCGCAACGACCTCGGGCGCGTCTGCGAACCCGGCTCCGTCGAGGTCGTCGACTTCATGTCCGTCGAGCGGTACTCGCACGTCATGCACATCGTCTCGACGGTCACCGGCCGCGTCAGCGCCGGCCGCACCGCCTTCGACGTGCTCACCGCCTGCTTCCCGGCCGGCACGCTCTCCGGCGCGCCCAAACCCCGCGCGATGCAGATCATCGACGAACTCGAACCCTCCCGGCGCGGGCTGTACGGCGGCTGCGTCGGCTACCTCGACTTCGCCGGCGACTCCGACACCGCGATCGCCATCCGCACGGCCCTGCTGCGCGACGGCACCGCGTACGTCCAGGCCGGCGCCGGAGTCGTCGCCGACTCCGACCCGGTCGCCGAGGACACCGAGTGCCGCAACAAGGCGGCGGCGGTGCTGCGCGCCGTGCACACCGCGAACCGGCTGGGACGGGCCTGAGGCGAACCCCGGGTGACGGTTCGCCCGGGGTTCAGGCGATAGTGGATGACGTGACTGCCGTACCTGCCCCCCGTTCCGAGGCCGCCGGCTCCGCCCGGACCGGCCGCCTCAGCCTCGCCGCCGCCCTGCTGTGCGGCGCCCTGGGCGCGGCCGTGACCCTGCTCGCCACCCGCCAGCAGTGGTCGCGGGGCACCGCGGCGGTGGCCGGCGGCACCTTCCCCCTGACCGCCGGCGGCAGCGACGTCACCGGCGTCCCCGCCGCCCTGGCCGTCGTGGGCCTGGCCGCGCTCGTCGCCGTGTTCGCCGTACGCCGGACCGGGCGCCTCGCCGTCGCCGCGCTGCTCGCCCTGTCCGGGGCGGGCACGGTCGCGGCGGCGCTGCTCGGCGCGTCGGACAGCGCGGCGCTCGACGAGAAGGCCGCGGAGGTCTCCGGCGACACGTCCGCGACGGTGACGGCCCTCGGTCATACGGCGTGGCCCTACGTGGCGGCCGCGGGCGGCGTGCTGCTGCTGCTGGCCGGGCTGCTGGCGCTGCGCTACGGGCGGCTGTGGCCGGCGATGTCCGGCCGCTACGAGCGGGGCGGCGCGCCGCGGCCGCGGCGCGGGCCCGCGCCTGTGGACCCCGACCGGCCCGAAGACCTGTGGAAGGCGCTCGACCGCGGGGAGGACCCCACCGGCGCGTGACGCCGCGGCCGCGGACGGGCCGGGGACGGTCGCGCGGCCCGGTGCCCGCGCGCGGGGTGCCTCCCGGGCCCCGGGGGAGGCGCGGCGGTCCGCGGCCGTGCCGGCACGGCCGCCCGCGACGCAGCGCGTACCCCCGCTCACCGCGGAGGCGTGCGTGCGGGACAATGGTCCCGAGCGTCTGCTCAGACACGCACACAGCAACGAGGAGCAAGCAATGGCGGGCAGCAGCCACGGTCACACCCCGGCCGCCTGGACCGGTGTCATCATCGCCTTCATCGGTTTCTGCGTCGCGGGCGCGTTCATGGTGATGGACCAGCCCGTGGGCTTCTGGGGCGGCATGGGCATCGTCCTCCTCGGCGGTGTCGTCGGCGCCATCATGCGCATGATGGGCATGGGCCAGCCGAAGAGCGTTCACCCCGTGCACCAGCTCACCGGCGACCGCACGCCGGCCGGCGCCGAGGGCTGAGCGCCACGGGGACCCGGGAACAGGGGCGGCCGGCACGAGGAGTGCCGGGACCGCCCCTGACGCGCGTCCGGGGCACAATGCAGAGCGTGAACGCACCCAGCCCCAGCGCGCCCCGCGGCAGGGCGGCCCGGCTGGCCGCCCCCACCGGTGTGCTCGCCGCGGTCGCCGCAGCCTTCGCCTACGTCGGGGCCGTCGACCCCAACGAGCCCGGCCACTACCCCGTCTGCCCGCTGCTGCACCTCACCGGCCTGTACTGCCCCGGCTGCGGCGGACTGCGCAGCGCCCACGCGGTCGTCCACGGCGACCTCCTGGCCGCCCTTGAGGCCAACGCGCCCGCCGTCCTCGGCTACGCGGGCCTCGCCGTCCTGTGGACCGTCTGGGTGGTCCGCGCTGCGCGCGGCAGGCCGCTGCGCATCGACCCGCCCCCCGTGCTCCTGTGGGGTTCGGGGGCGTTGCTGCTGGTCTTCACGGTTGTCCGGAACCTTCCGTTCGGTGGCTGGTTGCACCCTTGATCAACAGATGAACGTCCAGGTAGTGGAACCGGCGTCAACCGGATGCGAGGCATACGCCCCGCTGCGGATACCATCGCAGTGACCACCGGAATACCACCGCAAGGAAGGGGGCCGCTCGCGTGAGTGTGCTCGACGAGATCATCGACGGGGTCCGTGCCGACCTTGCGGAACGGCAGGCGCGCGTCAGCCTCGACGAGCTCAAGGAACGCGCGGCGCAGGCCCCCGCGGCCAAGGACGGCGTCGCGGCCCTGCGCGGCGACGGCGTCAAGGTGATCTGCGAGGTCAAGCGCTCCAGCCCGTCCAAGGGCGCGCTCGCGGCGATCGCCGACCCCGCCGGACTCGCCGCCGACTACGAGGCGGGCGGCGCCGCCGTCATCTCCGTCCTCACCGAGCAGCGCCGCTTCGGGGGCTCGCTGGCCGACCTCGAGGCGGTCCGCGCGCGGGTGGACGTCCCCGTGCTGCGCAAGGACTTCATCGTCACCTCGTACCAGCTCTGGGAGGCCCGCGCGTACGGCGCCGACCTCGCGCTGCTGATCGTCGCCGCCCTCGACCAGCCGGCCCTGGAGTCCCTCATCGAGCGCGCCGAGTCCATCGGGCTCACCCCGCTCGTCGAGGTGCACGACGAGGACGAGGTCGAACGCGCGGTGGACGCGGGCGCCAAGGTCATCGGCGTGAACGCGCGCGACCTCAGGACCCTCGAGGTCGACCGCGGCACCTTCGAGCGCGTCGCCCCCGAGATCCCCGCCCACTTGGTCAAGGTCGCCGAGTCCGGCGTCCGGGGCCCGCACGACCTCATCGCCTACGCCAACGCCGGAGCCGACGCGGTCCTGGTCGGCGAGTCCCTCGTCACCGGCCGCGACCCGAAGACGGCGGTCTCCGACCTGGTGGCGGCGGGCGAACACCCCGCACTGCGTCACGGCCGGAGCTGACACCCCGGTAGGCTTGGCCCGATGACTTCCACGCCGATCCCGATGACCAGGGACCCGTACGCGCGCCTCGCGCGCGGCTGCCGCCCGCGCGGCTGCCGCGCCCCCGCGCGCCGCGTCCACGGCCGCAGGGTCCGCTACGTCATCGGCGACGAACCGGGACAGGTCAACGGGCGTCGATGGCAGCGCCCCTCCCGGGGGCGCGGGGAACCGCGCGACACGCACGGACGGCCGTAGCCGTACACGAGACCCCGCCCCCACGGCGATGAGTTTTCCTCCACTGACTCACCGTGAGGTTTCCGCATGCCCAGCACCTTCTTCATCCCCGACCCGGAGGGCCGGACCCCGAACTCCGCCGGCTACTTCGGGGCCTTCGGCGGCAAGTTCATCCCGGAGGCCCTCGTCGCCGCCGTGGACGAGGTCGCCGTCGAGTACGACAAGGCCAAGGCCGACCCCGGGTTCGCCCGCGAGCTCGACGACCTGCTGGCCCACTACACCGGCCGCCCGAGCGCCCTCACCGAGGTGCCCCGGTTCGCCGAGCACGCCGGCGGCGCCCGGATCTTCCTCAAGCGCGAGGACCTGAACCACACCGGCTCGCACAAGATCAACAACGTGCTCGGCCAGGCCCTGCTCACTCGGCGCATGGGCAAGACCCGCGTCATCGCCGAGACCGGCGCCGGCCAGCACGGCGTGGCCACCGCCACCGCCTGCGCCCTGTTCGGCCTCGACTGCACGGTCTACATGGGCGAGATCGACACGCAGCGCCAGGCCCTCAACGTGGCCCGGATGCGCATGCTCGGCGCCGAGGTCATCGCCGTGAAGTCCGGCAGCCGCACCCTGAAGGACGCCATCAACGAGGCGTTCCGCGACTGGGTCGCCAACGTCGACCACACCCACTACCTCTTCGGCACCGTCGCGGGACCGCACCCCTTCCCGGCCATGGTGCGCGACTTCCACCGCGTCATCGGCGTCGAGGCCCGCCGTCAGGTCCTCGAGCGCGCCGGCCGCCTCCCCGACGCCGCGATCGCCTGCGTCGGCGGCGGTTCCAACGCCATCGGCCTGTTCCACGCCTTCATCCCGGACTCGGACGTACGCCTCATCGGCTGCGAGCCGGCCGGGCACGGTGTCGAGACCGGTGAGCACGCGGCCACCCTCACCGCCGGCGAGCCCGGCATCCTGCACGGCTCGCGCTCGTACGTCCTGCAGGACGACGAGGGCCAGATCACCGAGCCGTACTCCATCTCGGCCGGCCTGGACTACCCCGGCATCGGACCCGAGCACTCCTACCTCAAGGACTCCGGCCGCGGCGAGTACCGCGCGGTCACCGACGCCGCCGCCATGGAGGCCCTGCGGCTGCTGTCGCGCACCGAGGGCATCATCCCGGCCATCGAGTCCGCCCACGCGCTGGCCGGCGCCCTGGAGGTCGGCAGGGAGCTGGGCGGGGACGGGCTGATCGTGGTCAACCTGTCCGGCCGCGGCGACAAGGACATGGACACCGCCGCCCGCTACTTCGGGCTGTACGACACCGACGCCGAGGTCGCCGCCGACGAGGCCGGCACCACCGCCGAGATCGAGGGGGACGCCAAGTGAGCGGGAACGTGCGGCTGCTGAACGACACCCTCGCCGCGGCGAAGGCGGAGGGCCGCTCCGCCCTGATCGCCTACCTCCCGGCCGGGTTCCCGACCGTGGACGGCGGCATCGAGGCGATCAAGGCCGCGCTCGACGGTGGCGCCGACGTCGTCGAGGTGGGGCTGCCGCACAGCGACCCCGTCCTCGACGGGCCGGTCATCCAGACCGCCGACGACATCGCCCTGCGCGGCGGCGTCAGGATCGCCGACGTCATGCGCACGGTCCGCGAGGCGCACGAGGTCACCGGCAAGCCGATCCTCGTCATGACCTACTGGAACCCCATCGACCGCTACGGCGTCGAGCGCTTCACCGCCGAGCTCGCCGAGGCGGGCGGCGCCGGGTGCATCCTGCCCGACCTGCCCGTCCAGGAGTCGGCGCTGTGGCGGGAGCACGCCGACAAGCACGCTCTCGCCACGGTCTTCGTGGTCGCGCCCAGCAGCAGGGACGCGCGGCTCGCCGAGATCACCGCGGCGGGCAGCGGCTTCGTCTACGCCGCCTCCCTGATGGGCGTCACGGGCACCCGCGCGTCGGTCGGCGCGCAGGCCGAGGACCTGGTGCGGCGCACCCGCGCCACCACCGGCCTCCCGGTCTGCGTCGGACTCGGCGTCTCCAACCGGGCCCAGGCGGCCGAGGTCGCCGGCTTCGCCGACGGCGTGATCGTCGGCTCGGCCTTCGTCAAGGGGATGCTGGACGCCCCCGACCACGCCGCCGGCCTCGAGGCCGTCCGCGCGCTCGCCGGTGACCTGGCCGAGGGTGTGCGCGGACGGGCGTGACCGGCCGGGTGTCCGCGGATGGTCATACGGGTCCCTCGTACGGGTGGACCTGGGACCGGGGAGGCGCTGTGCGCCTCCCCGGTTCGTTCTGCGGGGTGTGAGCGAGAAGAACCGTGAGGGAAAGCGCACCGCCCGCGAGCGGATGGCGGACGAGCGTCAGAAGCAGAAGGCCGTGGAGAAGCGGCGCCGCGCCCTGATCATGGGTGCGAGCGTGGTCTGTGTCCTGGGGCTCGCGGCGGTGATCGGCGTCGTCGCGGCCAATGCGGGCAAGGACGACGAGAGCGAGGCGGCCGGGCCCGTCGTGGCGCCCTCGGGCGCCCTGGGCGAGGACGGCACCGTCATCCCGGTCGGCAAGCGGAGCGCCAGGGCCACGCTCACCGTGTGGGAGGACTTCCGCTGCCCGGCCTGCAAGGTCTTCGAACAGGCCTACAGCCCGACCGTCCACGAGCTGACCGACGCCGGACAGCTGAAGGTGGAGTACCACCTGGTCACGCTGATCGACGGCGGCATGGGCGGCACCGGCTCCCGCGGCGCGGCCAACGCCGCCGCCTGCGCCCAGGACGCCGGGAAGTTCGCGGCGTACCACGACGTGCTGTTCCGGAACCAGCCGATGGAGAGCGACGACGCCTTCGCCGACGACGGCAGGCTGATCGAGCTGGCCGGCAAGGTCGACGGACTGGACACCCCCGCCTTCCGTTCCTGCGTCGAGGACGGCACGCACAACAGCTGGGTCGCCAAGTCCCACGAGGCCTTCCAGAAGGGCGGCTTCAGCGGCACACCGACCGTCCTGTTCGACGGCCGGAACATCTACCAGGACCGCTCGATGACCCCCGGGAAGTTCAAGCAGATGGTGCAGGAGGCCAACAAGCAGTAGGACGGCGGGCCGGGGGAGTCCCGGGTCCCGTTATGGAGCCGTAGCCGGACCGCCCCCCGCGCGGTCGGTCCGGCACGGTAGCGTCGAGCCTGCCATGGAACTTGCCTACATTCCCAGCCCGTCGAGCGGGGTGCTGTACCTCGGCCCCGTTCCGCTGCGCGGCTACGCGTTCTGCATCATCATCGGCGTCTTCGCCGCCGTCTGGCTCGGCAACAAGCGCTGGGTCGCCCGGGGCGGGCGGGCCGGCACGGTGGCCGACATCGCTGTCTGGGCCGTGCCGTTCGGCCTGATCGGCGGCAGGCTCTACCACGTGATCACGGACTACCAGCTGTACTTCAGCGAGGGCCGTGACTGGGTGGACGCCTTCAAGATCTGGGAGGGCGGCCTGGGCATCTGGGGCGCCATCGCGTTCGGCGCGCTGGGCGCGTGGATCGGCTGCCGGCGCCGTGGCATCCCGTTGCCCGCCTACGCCGACGCCGTCGCGCCGGGCATCGCCTTCGCCCAGGCCATCGGGCGCTGGGGCAACTGGTTCAACCAGGAGCTGTACGGGAAGGCCACCGACCTGCCGTGGGCGGTGGAGATCACGTCGTCCGCCGACGGCCGGATGCCCGGCACGTACCACCCGACGTTCCTGTACGAGTCGCTGTGGTGCGTCGGCGTGGCCCTGCTGGTGATCTGGGCCGACCGCCGCTTCACGCTCGGGCACGGGCGGGCGTTCGCGCTGTACGTCGCCGCGTACTGCGCGGGCCGGTTCTGGATCGAGTACATGCGGGTCGACGAGGCCCATCAGATCCTCGGCCTGCGGCTGAACAACTGGACCTCGATCCTCGTGTTCCTGCTCGCGGTGCTGTACATCGTGCTGTCGGCACGGAAGCGGCCGGGACGCGAGGACGTGGTGGAGCCGGAGGGCCCCGGCGGTGAGCCGGTCTCCGACGGCGAGGCGGGCGGGGCCGACGAGGCCGGGCCGTCGGACGTGAAGGAGGACGCCGGCGCGGCCGAGGAGGAGTCCAGGGACGGGGCCGGCTCGGCCAGGAAGAGCTGACGCTGCCGTACGTCGCGGAGGGCGCCCGGGTTCTCCGGGCGCCCTCCGCGTGTGCCGGCCGGGGCGGTCGCGCACCCCGCCCGCCCGTGCCGCTCCGGGGGTACCGCCCAGGCCGTCGAGGCGCCGGGGGAGGCACGGCTGCCCGCGGAGAACGCCTCAGGTCCTGCGGGCCAGGGCGAGGGTGCGGCGGGCCGCTGTCACCACTGCCGCGTCGATGAAGGTGCCGTCGGCCAGGGCCTGGGCGCCCTGTTGCGCGGCTGCTGCCTTGAGGACGGTCCCCGCCTGTTCGATCTCCTCCTCCGTGGGCAGACAGGCCCGCTCGATCACCGGCAGCTGACGGGGGTGGATCGCGGCGCGGCCCAGGAAGCCCAGCGCGCGGCCACGGACGCAGGAGGCACGAAGACCCGCCAGGTCCCGGATGTCCGGGTGCGCGGACTGGGCGGGCGGGTCCAGGCCGGCCGCCCGCGCGGCGACGACCACCCGGGAGCGGCACCAGTCGAGGCCCGCGTCGTCGCGTACGCCCAGGTCGGCCCGTAGGTCCGCCTCCCCGAGGGCGACACCGCGCAGGGACGGGTGGGCGGTGGCCACGCCATGGGCCCGCTCGATGCCGAGTGCCGTCTCCAGGAGGGCGTACAGGGGCGGCACCTCCCCCCGGACGGCCGCGGCGCGCCGCGCGACACGCACGACGTCGGACGGCGAGGACACCTTGGGCAGCCGCAGCCCGGACAGGCCGGGGGACGGGAGGAGGACCGCGAGATCGTCCCGCGCCCAGGGGCCGGACACCGCGTTGACGCGGACGTGGACCGGGACCGGCTGGGGGTCGCGCAGCAGCTCGGCGGTGGCCGAGCGGGCGTAGGCCTTGCGGTCGGGGGCGACCGCGTCCTCCAGGTCGATCACCACCACGTCGGCCCCGGAGGTGAGTGCCTTCGCCACCACGGCCGGGCGGTCCCCGGGGACGTACAGCCAGGTCAGCGGGAAACCCGTCACAGGGCGCCCTCCGTGCGCAGCGCCGCGCGCTCGGCCGGGGTGAGGCCCAGCCCGCTCAGGACCTCCTCGGTGTCCGCGCCGTGCGGGCGGCCCGCCCAGCGGATCGCTCCCGGGGTGCCGGAGAGCCGGAAGAGGACGTTCTGCATGCGCAGCGGACCCAGTTCGGGGTCGTCGACCGTGGTGATCGTGTCCAGGGCCCGGTACTGCGGGTCCGTCATGACGTCCCGCACGTCCTGGACGGGGGCCACGGCGGCCTCCGCCTTCTCGAAGGCGGCCAGCACGTCGGCGCGGGTGTGCCGGGCGATCCAGCCGCCGACCGCCTCGTCGAGGAGGTCCGCGTGCCGGGCCCGCCCGGCGCCGGTGGCGAACCAGGGCTCGTCGATCAGCTCCGGCCGGCCCACCAGCACCATCACGCGCTCGGCGATCGACTGGGCCGAGGTGGAGACGGCGACCCAGGTGCCGTCGGCGGTGAGGTAGGTGCCCCGAGGCGCGTTGTTCTGGGAGCGGTTGCCGGTGCGGGACTGGACGTGACCGAGCTGGTCGTACCAGGTCGGCTGGGGGCCGAGCACGGTCAGGATCGGTTCGATCAGGGCCATGTCGACGACCTGGCCCTCACCGGTGCGGTCCCGGCCGGCGAGCGCGGTCAGCACCGCGTACGCCGTGGCCAGGCCCGCGATGGAGTCCGCCAGTCCGAACGGCGGCAGGGTCGGCGGGGCGTCCGGCTCACCGGTGATCGCGGCGAAGCCGCTCATCGCCTCGGCGAGGGTGCCGAAGCCCGGCCGGTGCGCGTACGGGCCGAACTGGCCGAAGCCGGTGACCCGGGCCAGGACGAGGCGGGGGTTGACGGCGGACAGCTCGGGCCAGCCCAGGCCCCACTTCTCCAGGGTGCCGGGGCGGAAGTTCTCGATGACCACGTCGGCGGTCCCGGCGAGCCGCAGCAGGGTGGCCCGGCCGCCCGGTGCGGACAGGTCGAGGGTGATGGTGCGCTTGTTGCGGCCGAGGACCTTCCACCACAGGCCGACGCCGTTCTTGGACGGGCCGTGGCCGCGGGCGGGATCCGGTCTCCTCGGATGCTCGACCTTGACGACCTCCGCGCCGAAGTCGCCGAGCAGGGTCGCGGCGAGGGGTCCGGCGAAGAGGGTGGCGAGGTCCAGGACGCGCAGGCCGGTCAGCGGGGGGCCGGCGGGGGCGGGGTCGGACGGCGGGGCGGCGGTCGGGTCGGACGGCGTCATGGGCGGAAGGCCTCCAGATGGGTCAGACGGGCCAGGGTGTCGAAGCCGGTGCCGTGGAAGCCGCCGACGGAGGTGGCCAGGCGGTTCTTCAGGGGGGCCGTCCAGCGTTCGGGGAGGGCGCGGGGCGAACCGGCGAGCAGGGCGGCGACGGAACCGGCGGTCGCGCCGTTGGAATCGGTGTCCCAGCCGCCGGAGACCGCACGGCAGACGGAGCCGGTGAAGTCGCCGTCGGCATGGGTGAGGGCGGCGGCGATCAGGGCGGTGTTGGGGACGGCGTGCACCCAGTGATGGGTGGTGGCGTGGGTGTCGTGGAGCAGGTCGACGACGGTGTCGAAGTCGGCGTGCCGGCCCGCCAGTTCCACGGCCTGCCGGACGGCCCGGGCGAGCCGGGAGCGGGGCGGGACGACGGTGAGGCCGGTGCGCAGGCAGGCGTGGACGTCGTGGGCGCCGGTGGCGGCGGTGGCGATCACGGCGGCGGTGAACATCGCCGCGTAGACGCCGTTGGCGGTGTGGGTGAGGGTGGCGTCGCGGTGGGCCTGCGCGGCGGCTGCCGCCGGGTCGCCGGGGTTGGTCCAGCCGTGCACATCGGCCCGGATCAGGGCGCCGATCCACTCCCGGAAGGGGTTGTGGTGACGGGCGGTCAACGGGGGCTCCAGGCCGCCGAGGAGGTTGCGGTAGGCGATGCGCTCGGCGGTGAAGGTGCGGCCGGCGGGGAGTTCGTCGAGCCAGACGCGGGCCACGTCGGTGGTGGTGAAGCCGCGGCCGTGGCGCTGGAGGACCAGCAGGGCGAGGAGGGCGTGGTCGAGGTCGTCGTCCTCGGGCATGCCGTCGATGTTCTCGGCGAGGGACGTGCTCGCGGAGCGGCGGTTCCAGGGGTGGCGGGCCAGGAGGCCGGCGGGGACGCCGCGGGCGGTGAAGTAGGTGGTGAGCGGCCAGTTGCCGGTGGCCCGGGCGAGACGGCGGATGCCGTCGAGGGGGAGCTTTTCGACGGGTTTGCCGAGGAGGCAGCCGACCGCCCTGCCCAGCCAGGCGGCTTCGAGGCGAGCGGGGGAAACGGCTCGGGGGCGGGGCGTGCGGCCCGGCGCCCGCGGGGTGCCGTCCGTCGGTGCCCCGGGGCGGGCACGGCCGCCCGCGGACAGCGGCCAGTGGGGGCACAGGGCCCTGATGCGGGGCAGGTCGGTCGGCTCGTCGTCGGCCAGACGGCTGGGCAGGTCGGCCAGTTCGTCCAGGAGGTCGGTGGCCAGCAGGCGGAGGTAGCGGGAGGCCGGCCGGGCGGACGCGCCCGCGGTGAGCGGGGCTTCGG
Source organism: Streptomyces sp. NPDC016640 (assembly GCF_043076215.1). Lineage (NCBI taxonomy): Bacteria > Bacillati > Actinomycetota > Actinomycetes > Kitasatosporales > Streptomycetaceae > Streptomyces > Streptomyces sp. NPDC016640. The sequence goes on along the minus strand of NZ_JBIBRG010000005.1, from coordinate 101,032 downwards.
GGCCGCCCGCCGCGCGCCAGCGGGCGGCGATCGCCGAGGGCTCGCGGCCGTCCTGGGCGGCCTGGCGCAGCTCGTGGCCGATCAGGTCCTCCGGCTGGACCCAGGTCAGGCGGAGCATTCCCGGCCCTCCAGCCGCGCGAACGCCTCCTCGTGGGCGCGGCGGCGCCGTACGTCGCGGGCGAAGACCTCGCGGGCCACGGCGGTGAGGGCCGACGCCGGCTCCCACAGGTCCAGGCGGCTGGCCTCGGCCACGGTCTTGGCCCAGTCCCGCGGGACCGCCGAGCCGAGGGCGCCGGTCACCGCCCCGGCCATCGTGGCGATGGAGTCGCAGTCGCGGCCGTAGTTCACCGCGCCCAGCACCGCGTGCCGGAAGTCGCCGCCGGCCACCACCACCATGCCCAGCGCGACGGGGAGTTCCTCGACGGCGTGCAGCCGGGACGGGCGGCGGGCACCCAGGGAGGGGGAGCGGTAGTCGGGGCCCACGGTGTCGTACGGGGCGACGGCCCCCCGCAGCGGGCGCAGCGCCGACTCGAAGTCGGTGTGCCGGGACGCCTCCTCGCAGACCCGCTCGATCGCCTCGCGCGTGCCGTCCTTCGCCAGGGACAGACACGCGGCGACGACCGAGTCCGGCGTCGCGCCCGGTGCGCAGGCCGCCGCCACGGCCGCCGCGAGGACCCCGGCGGCCTCCCTGCCGTACGACGACTGGTGGGCGCCCGCGACCTCCGTCGCCTCGGCGTAGGCGGCGGCCGGGTGGGCGGCGTTGACCAGGCCGACCGGGGCCATGTACATCGCGGCCCCGCAGTTGACGATGTTGCCGGTGCCCGCCTCGCGCGGGTCCACGTGGCCGTAGTGGAGGCGGGCCACGAGCCACTTCTCGGCCAGGAAGATCCGGTGCAGCGGGAGCGCCTCCGCCTCCAGTTCCGGGATCCAGCGCGGGTTCGTCATCAGGTCCGGGACCAGGTGGTCGGCGACCGCGTGGGCGTCCAGGTGGTCCCGGACCGCGGCGTACACCCGGACCAGGGCGTGCGTCATCAGGGTGTCGTCGGTGACGTGGCCGTCGCCCTTGTGGTACGGGGCGAGGGGACGGGCGGTGCGCCAGGCGTCGCCGTTCCACGGGCCGACGACGCCGTGCACGCGTCCGCCGTGGCGCTCGACGATCTGCTCGGGGGAGTACCCCTCGACCGGCCCGCCGAGGGCGTCGCCGACGGCGGCCCCCACCAGGGCGCCGGTGATCCGCTCGTCCAGGGGCAGGCCCCGGTCCCGGGCGTCGTCCCCGACGCCTTCCTTTTTGTGCTTCATGCCCGAATCATCCTCCCGGTGGTGCCGGTTGCGCGGCTTCCAGGAGTCCGGCGAGTTCCACCAGGTCCGTGCCGGTGAGCCGGGGGAGCACGCAGCCGGCGAGCGTGCGGCAGCTCTGCCGCCAGGACTCCGGGATCGCCGCGCCGCCGCCCAGCGCGCCGGTGAGGGCGCCGGTGAGCGCCGGGGCGGAGTCGGCCACCCGGGACAGGCAGGCCGCCGCGGGAACCGCCTCCGTGATCCGGCCGCGGGCGGCGGTCGCCAGGGCGAGGGCGACGGGGACGGTCTCGGCGGCGGCGACGCCGTAGCTGTAGACGTGGTCGACGATCTGGTGCTCCAGCGGCGGTACGAGGGCGAAGGCGCTGTCGGCGTCCGCCGCGAGCCGCAGGGCGTGCCGGGCGTTGCGGCCGATCTCCGTGTCCTCGGGGAGCTCGGCGCACGCGGCGGCCACGCACGCCCGAGGGTCCGCCCCGGCCAGCGCGAGGGCGACCGCGGCGGCCATGGCGCGGGCGCCGTGCACGCCGTCGCCGTCCTGGGTGTAGCGGGCGTCGAACTCCGCGAGGTCCGCGGCGCCCCGGGGGTCGCCGGGGTGGGCCACGGCCAGGACGCAGGCCCGTACGCAGGCGGCGTCGTCGAAGTAGTGCGGATTGTCGTGGCCGGTGGCGGGCGGGCGCAGGCCGGTGGCCAGGTTGCCGAGACCGGCCCGCACCGAGATGCGGGCGCGCAGGGGGAGTACGGCGGACTCGGTCTCGGGGGCGCGTTCGGTGGCCGCGGCGACCTCGGCGGCCACGGAGTTCCAGGTCAGGTCGAGGGCGGCGCGTGTCCGGCGCTCCCGGCTCAGGTCGCCGAGCGCGGTGTCGTCGCCGGCGCGCAGCACCGCCTCGGCCGCGAACGCCGCCCACTCCGCGTCGTCGGAGGGGCCGAGGCGCAGGGGTTCGGGGGGCTGGTTGAGGGCGATCGGCACGGGGAGGGTGGTGGTGGCGTTCTGTTCGGCGAAGGTGTCCAGTTCGCGGGTGAGGCGGCGGGTCCATTCGGGCATGCGGGCGGCTCGGTGGCGGGCGGCGGGCCAGCCGGCGGCGTCGCCTGCGGCGAGGCCGAGGAGGAGGCCCTCGATCCTCGCGTGGGCGTGAGCCCGCGGCGGCCGGGTGGGGTGTTCGGCCTCGGCCGCGCCTTCGGCCCGGGTGCTCCGGCCGGCACCATCCGCGCGGGTCTCGTGGTCGGGTGCGCGTGGCCCCTGCGGGGGCGTCTCGCCGTCGGCGGGTGCGGGTGACCGTCGGGGTGCTTGCCGCGTGGCGGCGGACGCCGGTGGGTGCCGGGCTCGCGCGGCGTCGGCGGGGGCGGGGGGCTGCTGGGGGGTGTGGCCGGCGTCGGTGGGGGCGGGGGGCTGCTGGAGGGCTTGGCCGGTGGTGGGGGTGGGGGTCATGACGGGGCCTCCCCGTTCTGGGCGGGGGCCAGGGGGACGAGGTCCGGGAGCGGGGGATCGTGCTGTGCGGGCGGCTCGTCCGCCGTCAGCAGGTCCGCGACGGACAGGACGTGGTGGCCCGCCATCGCCGGGAGGCAGCTGCCGCGGGCCGGGCCGATGGCGGCCGCCCAGGGCTCCGGGATCGCGCGGACACCCCGGGTCGCGCCCGCCAGGGCGCCCGCCACCGCCGCCGTGGTGTCGGCGTCGCGCCCCATGTTGACGGCCGTCAGCACCGCCTGTGCGAAGTCCCCGTCGGCCGCCGCGTACGCGCCGAAGGCGAGGGCGACCGCCTCGGGGGCCAGGTCGGTCCACGGGTAGCCGCCGATCACCACCGCGGCGCGGACCGCGCGCTCACCGAGGTGGGCCGCGGTGACGGCGCGCCGCAGCGAGCGGGCGGTCCACGAGTCGTCCGGCACCACTGCCAGGGCGGAGGCCACGACCGTGACCACCGGTGCCCCGGCCATCGCCGCGGCGACCCCCGCCGCGACCGCCTGGCCGCCGTAGATGCCCTCGCCGTCGTGACTGACCGAACCGTCGACCGCCACCAGCCGGGCCGCCTCGTCGGGACGGCCCGCCGCGAACACCCCGTGCGGCGCCGCCCGCATCGCCAGCCCGTCGCTCCAGGCGTGCCGGTGCTGGGCGGAGATGGGCGCGGCCAGCCCCCGGCGCAGGTTCTCCAGCGTGCCGCGCTCGCTGAAGCCGGCGCCCCGGAAGGGGCCCTCGGCGCGGTCCGCGATCCACTCGTGCCAGGCCGCCTCGACGTGCGCCGGGGTGAGTGCGCAGCCGTGCCGGGCCAGCAGCAGGCCGGAGAAGATGGCGTACTCGGTGTCGTCCGTGCCCGCCGGACGCTCGCTCACGTATCCCGTGATGCGCCCCCATCTCGCGCGGATCTCGGAGGGCTTCATGTTCTCGGCCGGGGCGCCCAGCGCGTCGCCGACGGCGAGGCCGAGCAGCGCGCCGCGCGCCCGTTCACGGAGCCCCAGGGCGTCCCCGGGCGCCGGGACCGAGGGGATGCGGGCGGTCGGTGCCATACGCGGCTCTCCTCTCAGACGCGCCCCGAGAGGCGTGGAGCCCTTTGCGGAACTGTCCCCGGTGCGGTGTCCGGCGCAGCCTCACAGGCCCCAGCGTCACCCGGTCGACGTCTGTGCACCCTTCCGGGCAAACGAGCGGAATCGGCAAAACCGCAGGTTAGCCCAGCCTTTCCTTGCTGGCGGAGAGGAATGCGGGGACATATTTTGGGTGTTGTCGAAGAATGGAATTCGTCCAAAGAAGAGGTCTGGAGGATCACGCATGGCCATCATCGAGACCGAGGCGACGCTGCACGAGGCGCACCGCGACAACCACACGCACCGGGATGTGAACGGCGGCTGGCTGCGCCCCGCGGTCTTCGGCGCGATGGACGGGCTGGTCTCCAACCTCGCCCTGATGACCGGTGTCGCCGGAGGGTCGGCCGGTCAGCAGGCCGTCGTCCTCAGCGGCCTCGCGGGCCTGGCCGCCGGCGCCTTCTCGATGGCGGCCGGCGAGTACACCTCCGTCGCCTCCCAGCGCGAGCTGGTCGAGGCCGAGCTCGACGTCGAACGGCGTGAACTGCGCAGGCACCCGAAGGGCGAGGAGGCCGAACTCGCCGCGCTCTACCAGGCCCGGGGCGTCGAACCCGGACTCGCCCGCGAGGTCGCCCGGCAGCTGTCCAGGGACCCCGAGCAAGCCCTGGAGATCCACGCCCGGGAGGAACTGGGCGTCGACCCCGGTGACCTGCCCTCGCCCGCGGTGGCCGCGGTGTCCAGCTTCGGCTCCTTCGCGCTGGGCGCCCTGCTGCCCGTACTGCCGTTCCTGCTCGGCGCGAGCGGTCTGTGGCCCGCCGTGCTGCTGGCGCTGCTCGGGCTCTTCCTGTGCGGTGCGCTGGTGGCCAGGGTGACGGCGCGGAGCTGGTGGTACAGCGGGCTGCGGCAGCTCGCCCTCGGCGGCGCGGCGGCCGGTGTGACGTACGCCCTGGGCACGGTGTTCGGGACGGCCCTAGGATGATACGGAGCGCACTTATGCGTTGAGTCGCATAAGCAGTCGTTACTTGTTGGTTTCGGTTGCGTGACCATCGGGCATGAGCCGTAAGCGCTGTGGGCAAAGAGGCCGACGGCGTGCCCGCGGGACGGGCGAAGGACCATTTCCCGCCATCGGATCGACGGACACGGAGCTGTCCGGCACGGTCCCCCCAGTTCCCACCACCGGCCGCGGCCCCCGTCACGACCCGTGCGGTGTCCGCATGGTGGAACGGAGTATCCCGGTTCCCGAGAACCGCTCCATCATGTAACCTGCACGAAATTTTGCACTTGCGCAGAGGGCCAGCGTCGTCCCTCGGCAGTTGCTCCCCCAGAGCCTCAAGGGCCTGGGAGGTGCCCCCAGCCATATGACGACGACGGGAGAGCCGATGCGTACGCCGCGCCAGCCGTCCCAGCATTCCACGAATGGCCGCCTGAGCTGGTCTTTCATGGATGCTCGCCCTGCTGCGCAGGGTATGTACGACCCCCGCAACGAGCACGACGCCTGCGGCGTCGGCTTCGTCGCCACCCTCACCGGCGAGGCGTCCCACGACCTGGTCGACCAGGCCCTCACCGTCCTGCGGAACCTCGAGCACCGCGGCGCCACCGGCTCCGAGCCGGACTCCGGTGACGGAGCGGGCATCCTCTCCCAGGTCCCCGACGCCTTCTTCCGCGAGGTGGCCGGATTCGAACTGCCCGAGGCCGGCGGCTACGCCGTCGGTATCGCCTTCCTGCCGGGCGACGGCACCGAGGCCGCCGTCGCCCGGATCGAGGAGATCGCCGGCGCCGAGGGCCTGACCGTCCTCGGCTGGCGCGAGGTGCCGGTCGCGCCCGAACTGCTCGGCGTCACCGCCCGCTCGACGATGCCGGTGTTCCGGCAGATCTTCGTCTCCGCCGGCGAGAGCCGGGGCATCGACCTCGACCGCAGGGCCTTCGTGCTGCGCAAGCGCACCGAGCGCGAGGTGGGCGTCTACTTCCCGTCGCTGTCCGCGCGGACCATCGTCTACAAGGGCATGCTGACCACCGGCCAGCTCGAGCCCTTCTTCCCGGACCTGTCCGACCGCCGCTTCGGCTCCGCGATCGCGCTCGTGCACTCCCGGTTCTCCACGAACACCTTCCCGTCGTGGCCGCTGGCACACCCCTACCGCTTCGTCGCCCACAACGGTGAGATCAACACCGTCAAGGGCAACCGCAACTGGATGCGCGCCCGCGAGTCGCAGCTGGTCTCCGACCTGTTCGGCTCCGACGAGAAGGCCATCGAGCGGATCTTCCCGATCTGCACCCCCGACGCCTCCGACTCCGCGTCCTTCGACGAGGTCCTGGAGCTGCTGCACCTGGGCGGCCGTTCGCTGCCGCACTCCGTGCTGATGATGATCCCGGAGGCGTGGGAGAACCACGAGTCCATGGACTCCGCGCGGCGCGCCTTCTACCAGTACCACGCCACGATGATGGAGCCCTGGGACGGCCCCGCCTGCGTCACCTTCACGGACGGCACCCAGGTCGGCGCCGTGCTCGACCGCAACGGTCTGCGCCCCGGCCGCTACTGGGTCACCGACGACGGCCTGGTCGTCCTCGGCTCCGAGGTCGGCGTCCTCGACATCGACCCGGCGAAGGTCGTCCGCAAGGGCCGCCTGCAGCCCGGCCGCATGTTCCTCGTCGACACCGCCGAGCACCGCATCATCGAGGACGACGAGATCAAGGCCCAGCTCGCCGCCGAACTCCCCTACGCGGAGTGGCTCGAGGCCGGCGAGATCGAGCTGTCCGACCTGCCCGAGCGCGAGCACATCGTGCACACCCACGCCTCGGTCACCCGGCGCCAGCAGACCTTCGGCTACACCGAGGAGGAGCTGCGGGTCCTCCTCGCGCCGATGGCCAAGGCCGGCGCCGAGCCGATCGGCTCGATGGGCACCGACTCGCCGATCGCCGCCCTCAGCGAGCGTCCGCGGCTGCTCTTCGACTACTTCACCCAGCTGTTCGCGCAGGTCACCAACCCGCCGCTGGACGCGATCCGCGAGGAACTGGTCACCTCCCTGCGCTCCTCGCTGGGCCCGCAGGGCAACCTCCTGGAGCCGACCGCCGCGGCCTGCCGCAGCGTCACCCTGCCCTTCCCGGTGATCGACAACGACGAGCTGGCCAAGCTCATCCACATCAACGCCGACGGCGACATGCCCGGCTTCAAGGCCGCGACCCTCTCCGGCCTGTACCGGGTGTCCGGCGGCGGCGAGGCGCTCGCCGCCCGCATCGAGGACATCTGCGCCGAGGCCGACGCCGCCATCGACAACGGCGCCCGCCTGATCGTCCTGTCGGACCGGCACTCCGACGCCGAGCACGCGCCGATCCCGTCGCTGCTGCTCACCGCGGCCGTCCACCACCACCTCATCCGCACCAAGCAGCGCACCCAGGTGGGTCTGCTGGTCGAGGCCGGCGACGTCCGCGAGGTCCACCACGTCGCGCTGCTCATCGGCTACGGCGCCGCCGCCGTCAACCCGTACCTGGCGATGGAGTCCGTCGAGGACCTGGTCCGCGCGGGCACCTTCCTGCCCGGCATCGAGCCCGAGCAGGCCATCCGCAACCTCATCCACGCCCTGGGCAAGGGCGTACTGAAGGTCATGTCCAAGATGGGCATCTCCACGGTCGCCTCCTACCGCGGCGCCCAGGTCTTCGAGGCCGTCGGCCTGGCGGACGGCTTCGTCGAGAAGTACTTCAACGGCACGGCCACCAAGATCGGCGGCGTCGGCATCGACGTCGTCGCCAAGGAGGTCGCCGCCCGGCACGCCAAGGCGTACCCCGCCTCGGGCATCGCCCCCGCGCACCGCGCCCTGGACATCGGCGGCGAGTACCAGTGGCGGCGCGAGGGCGAACCGCACCTGTTCGACCCGGAGACGGTCTTCCGCCTCCAGCACTCCACGCGCTCCGGCCGCTACGACATCTTCAAGAAGTACACCGAGCGCGTGAACGAGCAGTCCGAGCGGCTGATGACGCTCCGCGGACTCTTCGGCTTCACGTCCGGCCGGGCCCCGGTCCCGATCGACGAGGTCGAGCCGGTCTCCGAGATCGTCAAGCGGTTCTCCACCGGCGCCATGTCGTACGGCTCCATCTCCCAGGAGGCGCACGAGACCCTCGCCATCGCCATGAACCAGCTGGGCGGCAAGTCCAACACCGGTGAGGGCGGCGAGGACGCGGAGCGCCTGTACGACCCGGCGCGCCGGTCGTCCATCAAGCAGGTCGCCTCCGGCCGCTTCGGTGTGACCTCCGAGTACCTGGTCAACTCCGACGACATCCAGATCAAGATGGCCCAGGGCGCCAAGCCCGGTGAGGGCGGCCAGCTGCCCGGCCACAAGGTCTACCCGTGGGTGGCGAAGACGCGGCACTCCACGCCGGGCGTCGGCCTCATCTCGCCGCCCCCGCACCACGACATCTACTCCATCGAGGACCTCGCCCAGCTGATCCACGACCTGAAGAACGCCAACCCCCAGGCGCGCATCCACGTCAAGCTGGTCTCCGAGGTCGGCGTCGGCACCGTCGCCGCGGGCGTCTCCAAGGCCCACGCGGACGTGGTGCTGATCTCCGGTCACGACGGCGGTACGGGTGCCTCCCCCCTCACGTCGCTGAAGCACGCCGGCGGCCCCTGGGAGCTCGGCCTCGCCGAGACCCAGCAGACGCTGCTGCTCAACGGCCTGCGCGACCGGATCGTCGTGCAGACCGACGGCCAGCTGAAGACCGGCCGCGACGTGGTCGTCGCCGCGCTGCTCGGCGCCGAGGAGTTCGGCTTCGCGACCGCGCCGCTGGTCGTCTCCGGCTGCGTCATGATGCGCGTCTGCCACCTGGACACCTGCCCGGTCGGCATCGCCACCCAGAACCCCGTGCTCCGTGACCGGTTCTCCGGCAAGGCCGAGTACGTGGTCAACTTCTTCCGGTTCATCGCCGAGGAGGTCCGCGAGCTCCTCGCCGAGCTGGGCTTCCGCTCCATCGAGGAGGCCGTCGGCCACGCCGAGGTCCTCGACGTGACGCGCGCGGTGAACCACTGGAAGGCGCAGGGCCTGGAGCTGGAGCCGCTGTTCCACGTGCCCGAGCTGCCCGAGGGCGCCGTCCGCCACCAGGTCGTCGCCCAGGACCACGGTCTGGAGAAGGCGCTCGACAACGAGCTGATCAGGCTCGCCGCCGACGCGCTGTCCGCCACCGGCGCCGAGGACGCCCAGCCGGTGCGCGCCCGGATCGCCATCCGCAACATCAACCGCACGGTCGGCACCATGCTCGGCCACGAGGTGACCAAGAAGTTCGGCGGTGCGGGCCTGCCCGACGACACCATCGACATCACGTTCACCGGCTCCGCCGGCCAGTCCTTCGGCGCCTTCCTCCCGCGCGGCGTCACGCTGCGCCTGGAGGGCGACGCCAACGACTACGTCGGCAAGGGCCTGTCCGGCGGCCGGATCGTCGTCCGCCCGGACCGCGCGGCCGACCACCTCGCCGAGTACTCGACCATCGCGGGCAACACGATCGCGTACGGGGCGACCGGCGGCGAACTGTTCCTGCGCGGCCGTACGGGCGAGCGGTTCTGCGTCCGCAACTCCGGCGCGCTGGTCGTCTCCGAGGGCGTGGGCGACCACGGCTGCGAGTACATGACCGGCGGTCACGCGGTCGTGCTCGGCGAGACCGGACGCAACTTCGCGGCCGGCATGTCCGGCGGCGTCGCCTACGTCATCGACCTCGACCGGGACAACGTCAACGCCGGCAACCTCGGCGCCGTCGAGGCGCTGGACGACGCCGACGGGCAGTGGCTGCACGACGTGGTCCGCCGGCACCGGGAGGAGACGGGCTCCACCGTCGCCGAGAAGCTGCTGGCCGAGTGGGACACCGCGGTGCGGCGCTTCAGCAAGATCATTCCCAGCACGTACAAGGCAGTGCTCGCCGCCAAGGACGCCGCCGAGCGAGCCGGTCTCTCCGAGACCGAGATCACCGAGAAGATGATGGAGGCGGCGATCAATGGCTGACCCGAAGGGCTTCCTGAACCACGGCCGCGAGGTCGCCGCGTCCCGTCCGGTCGAGGAGCGCAAGAAGGACTGGAACGAGGTCTACGTCCCCGGCTCCCTGCTGCCCATCATCAGCAAGCAGGCCAGCCGCTGCATGGACTGCGGCATCCCGTTCTGTCACAGCGGCTGTCCGCTCGGGAACCTCATCCCCGAGTGGAACGACTACGCCTACCGGGAGGACTGGGGGGCCGCGCAGGAGCGTCTGCACGCCACCAACAACTTCCCCGAGTTCACCGGCCGCCTGTGCCCGGCCCCGTGCGAGTCGGCGTGTGTGCTCGGCATCAACCAGCCGCCGGTCACCATCAAGAACGTCGAGGTCTCGATCATCGACAAGGCGTGGGAGACCGGTGACGTCGCCCCGCAGATCCCCGAGCGCCTGTCCGGCAAGACCGTCGCGGTCGTCGGCTCCGGCCCCGCGGGCCTGGCCGCCGCCCAGCAGCTGACCCGGGCCGGCCACACGGTCGCGGTGTACGAGCGCGCCGACCGCATCGGCGGTCTCCTGCGCTACGGCATCCCCGAGTTCAAGATGGAGAAGCGGCACATCAACCGCCGCATCGAGCAGATGCGCGCGGAGGGCACCAAGTTCCGCACCGGCGTCGAGATCGGCCGCGACATGCCGGCGACCGCGCTGCGCAAGCGGTACGACGCCGTGGTCCTCGCCGTCGGCGCGACCACCGCCCGCGACCTGCCCGTGCCGGGCCGCGACCTCAAGGGCGTCCACCAGGCCATGGAGTACCTGCCGCTGGCCAACAAGGTGCAGGAGGGCGACTACGTCTCCCCGCCGATCTCGGCCGAGGGCAAGCACGTCGTGGTGATCGGCGGCGGTGACACCGGCGCCGACTGCGTGGGCACCGCCCACCGCCAGGGCGCGGCCTCCGTCACCCAGCTGGAGATCATGCCCCGCCCGGGCGAGGAGCGGAACCCGGTCTCCCAGCCGTGGCCGACCTTCCCGATGCTCTACAAGGTCACCAGCGCCCACGAGGAGGGCGGTGAGCGGGTCTACTCCGTCTCCACCACCCACTTCGAGGGCGACGAGGACGGCAACGTCCAGTGGCTGCACCTGACCGAGGTCGAGTTCGTCGACGGCAGGCTGACGCCGAAGCCGGGGACCGAGCGCAAGATCCCGGCCCAGCTGGTCACCCTCGCCATGGGCTTCACCGGCACCGACCGGGACAACGGCCTGGTCGAGCAGTTCGGCCTGGATCTCGACGAGCGCGGTAACATCGCCCGCGACGCCGACTTCCAGACCAACGTCCCCGGTGTGTTCGTCGCCGGTGACGCCGGACGCGGCCAGTCGCTCATCGTGTGGGCGATCGCCGAGGGCCGCTCGGCCGCCCGCGGCTGCGACCGCTTCCTCACCGGGGCGAGCGAACTGCCGGCCCCGATCCGTCCGACGGACCGCGCGCTGACGGTCTGACGGACGGCACGGCTCACGAGGTGACCTGACGGTCCCTCATACGCGTCCCGTACAACGGCGTACGGAACACCAGGTGGCGCCTGCCCGCCAGTCCCCGACCGGACGACTGGGCAGGCGCCGCCGCATGCTCAGGGCAGCTTGTAGGAGGTGCCGTACATCTCCCACACCAGCGGCGTGTCCAGGTCCGTGTTCCCGGCATCGAGGAACCGGCGCTGGGCCGTGTCGACGCGGGAGGTGTCGCGGTCGGGGCCCCGGGTCAGCAGGGCCTCGCGGCGGACGTCGAGGAAGGCGTTGAGGTAGGCCTGCTCGGAACCGCCCTCGGCGGGCGTGTCGGCCTGCCGCATCGCGTGCTCGCGCAGGCCGTAGAAGCCGTCCGCGTCGGTGCCGGGGCCGTGGAAGACCATCGCGTCGAAGTAGACGTACTGGCCCAGCGTGCCGAGGCCGTCCAGCTTGGCGAGGCGGACCGCCGGGTCGAAGTAGATGCGGTCGCGTTCCTCCTCCTGGGCCTCGCGGAACGCCGGTACCTTCGCCTCCGCCTCCCAGGCGGCGGTGAAACCGGGGTCCAGGCCGTCGTGGGAGTCGGAGCCGTCGACCCCGCGCAGGGCGGGCAGGTAGGGCGCCAGCCCGTTGTCCGGGCGGGCCCTCGTGTAGCGCTCGACCAGGGCGAGCAGGTCGTGGGTGCCGGTGCAGAAGCCGATGATGCCCGCCGTGTACCCGCAGCCGTCGCCCCGGTCCTCGACGGAGCCGTAGGCGGTGCGCCAGTCGGTGGTCGAGTGCTCGGCGCTCGCCACCAACTGCTGGGCCAGCTCCTTCTTCGCGGGCGCGGCCAGCCCCGGCGGCAGCTCGGCGATGACCGCGTCGTCCGCCTTCCGCTCCCGCTCGGCCCGGTCCTTGGCGTCCTCGCGGGCCGACTGGGCGGTGGCCGCGAGCGGTGCGGCCGGGGCGCCGGCCGAGTCCGCCGGCATGACGAAGTACACCCCCGTGGCGATGACGGGAACGGCCGCGAGGAACAACGCACCGGAACGTCTCACTGGGGGACACCTCCACCCGTCAGTCCGGCCACCTTGACCGCCGCCGCCACGGCCAGCACCACCACGAGCACCACGCACGCGCCGACCTGCACGAGCGTCCGGCGCCCGTCCCTGGGAGCGTACGCGAACGCCAGCGCCACCGCGCCGCCCGCCAGCAGCCCGCCGAGGTGGCCCTCCCAGGACGTGACGAGCGCGGAGACCACCAGCCACAGCAGCAGCCCGGCCATGAACCGGTTGACCTGGCCCATGTCCGCCCCGATGCGCCGGGCCATGACGTAGTACGCGGCCCCGATCCCGAAGATCGCCCCGGACGCGCCGACGACGGCGTCCCCGGGCGCGATCAGCAGCACCAGCACCGAACCGCCCAGCGCCGACAGCAGATACAGGGCGAGGTAGTGCACCCGGCCCAGCATCGGCTCGACGAGCCGGCCCAGGTTCCACAGCGCCACCATGTTCATCACGACGTGGAGGACGCCGAACGTCCCCTCGGTGGGCGGCAGATGCAGGAACGCGCCGGTCAGGAGCCGGTACCACTCCCCGTCCACCAGCCCCTCCGGGGTGAAGCCCCCGGGGTACGGGTCGACCCACAGGTAGTGCTCGCCGTCCGGACCGACCAGCCCCGCGCCCACCGTCGCGAACCGGTCGACGATCTCCGGCCGTACCAACTCGGCCAGGTACACCAGCACATTGACGGCGATCAGGGCGTACGTCACCACGGGCACCGCCGAGACCCGGCCGCCCGCCAGGGTGCGGGCCTGCCGCATCGACCGCGCGCCCTCCTTCACGCACTCCGGGCAGTGGTGGCCCACGGCCGCCTCCCGCATGCAGTCCGGGCAGATGTACCGCTCGCAGCGCGTGCAGCGGACGTGGCACTCCACCCGGGGATGGCGGTAGCAGGTGGTGACGGCGGACTCGGGATCCACGGGCCGGCTCCTCGGGAGGGACGGGACGGAAGTGAGCCGGTGGGGACGGCGGCGAACAAAATATCGAACGCCGGCGGACGGAGCGAGAGGCGGGGGTGGTGGTGTCGTACGCTCTGGCCAGTTCCGCGACGGAGGGGGAGCCGTATGGCCGCGATCGGTCTGAGCAGGATCGAGGAGACCGCGCCCGCGCTCGTCGGCCTCTACAGGACGGCCGGGGTGTCACTGACCAAGCACGGGCTGGACGGGCTGCGCGCGGCGGTCTACCTGGTGGTCGACTACTCCGGCTCCATGAAGCCGTACTACAGGGACGGCAGCGTGCAGGCGCTCGCCGACCGGGTGCTGAGCCTGTCGGCCCACCTCGACGACGACGGCACCGTGCCGGTGGTGTTCTTCTCCACCGACGTCGACGCCGTCACCGACATCGCCCTGGCCGATCACCGGGGGCGCGTCGAGCGGATCGCGGCCGGGCTCGGCCACATGGGCAGGACCAGCTACCACCTGGCGATGGACGCGGTCATCGACCACTACCTGGACAGCGGATCGACCGAGCCGGCACTCGTCGTGTTCCAGACCGACGGCGGGCCGATCGACAGGCTCGCCGCGGAGAAGTACCTGTGCAAGGCCGCCCGCCTCCCGCTGTTCTGGCAGTTCGTCGGCTTCGGCGACCCGCACGGCAAGCAGTTCGACTACCTGCGCAGACTCGACGACCTGTCCGTCCCGGCCAAGCGGGTGGTCGACAACGCGGGCTTCTTCCACGCCGGCGCGGAACCGCGCGAGGTGCCGGACGCCGAGCTGTACGACCGCCTGGTGGGCGAGTTCCCCGAGTGGCTGGCCGCGGCGCGGGCGCAGGGGATCGTGCGGTAGGGGGCATCGCCCCGAGGGGCGTGGGGCCGAGGCGATGTGCGGCTCTGCCGCGCGGGCCCGGCCGGCCGCCGTGCACCCGCGTTCCGGGGAGCGGCGACGACACCGTCAGGTGTCGCACTCCAGCACCGTCCGGCACAAGCCGCACCGTGCCCGTACCCGGCCCCGTACCGGCACCCGGATCCGCTGATGGCACGTCGGGCAGGGGAAAGAGACCCGCAGCGGCCCCCGGCCGTCCGCCGTGAAGCCGTACGGCACGTCCTGCCGCGCCCCGCCCGGAGCGGAGAGGTCCCGCGCCTGCCGGCGGTCCCGCGCGTACCGCCGGCGCCCCGCCCAGCCGGCCGCCGTCAGCGGCGGCTGCCGTTCGTCGTGGCGGGCCCGCGCCATGCCCTTCACGTACGCCGTGTACGCCTGCGCGCTGGTGAACCACACCGACGGGTCCTCCCCGAACACCAGCGACCGCTTCGCCAGCACGTACCCGAACTCCTCCGGCGTGAGATACCCCAGCTTCTGCGACGACGCCCCGTCCTCCCGGAACGCGTCCAGCAGCAGCCACCCCGCCCCCAGGTACGTCGCCGTCGTGTCCGTCAGGATCTCGTTGTCCCGCGTCCCCGGGAACGACAGGCCCAGACGGTGCAGGTACACATGCGCCACCTCGTGCGCCAGCGCCGCCCCGATGTCCCGCCGATGCGTACGGAACCGGTCGTTCAGCTCGACGAAGTACTCCGGCCCGGCCGTCAGTTCCACATGCGCCGCATGCTGCATCCCACGGAACCCGACGATCAGCCGCGCGTCCGGCAGCCGGTAGTGCCGCACCAGCTCGCGGGCCACCCGCTGCGCCCCCAGGTGGAGGTCGTCCGTGTCGCGGAACGCGACGTCGGCCGGCGCCACGCTCACCGCGAACGTGCGGATCGTGTCGCACGACAGACGCCGGTACAGCGCCGTCACGGCCGCCCGCACCGTCTCCAGATGCGGGTATCCGTGCTCGACCGGTCCGCCGTCCGCCACGTCGCACCCCCGCCACGTCCAGAACCCCGACTCCACTGTACGGGCCGCACCCGGCCCCGGCCGCGCCGCGGGACGACGACCCGGAGCGGTGCGCCGGGATCACGTCCTGAAACGGCACGCCCCGGGCGGGCCCCGACCCGTAGGCTGACTCTCCATGACCACCAGCGACACCGGCACCCAAGACGTCGACCACGCCGTCCGCGAGGAACTCGCCCGGCTGCGCGACAGCATCGACAACATCGACGCGGCCGTCGTCCACATGCTCGCCGAACGCTTCAAGTGCACCCAGGAGGTCGGCCGCCTCAAGGCCGATCACCGGCTGCCGCCCGCCGACCCGGGCCGTGAGGCCCGCCAGATCGCCCGGCTGCGCGCCCTCGCCGAGAACGCCAAACTCGACCCGGCCTTCGCGGAGAAGTTCCTGAACTTCATCATCGCCGAGGTGATCCGCCACCACGAACGCATCGCCGAGGACGCCGTCAACGGCGCCACGCCCTGAGCGGACCCGGCCAGGCCGTCCTCCCGCCGGGGAGTGACACGACGGCCCGTGCGGAGCATGCTGCGCCGTGCACTCCTTGCCGGCCGACGGGCACCACCCGTCAGCACCCGGACCACCGGTCCGCTCCCTTCACGAGGAGGGACGCGCGCCATGCCGCCGAACGCCCGGATCCTCGTCGTCGACGGCCACGAGGACACCCTGTACGCCCCGGAGAGCGCCCTGGCCCCGCTGGGCCACCTGCCGGGCCGGGCCGCCGGCGGCGACGAAGCCCTCGAAACAGCCGCTGCGCGGCACCGTCGGCCTGCTGCTCCTCGGCGTCCACCCGCCCGGCACCGGCGGGCTCGACGTCGTACGCCACCTGCGGCGCCCGGAACGGGCCCGGCACATCCCCGCCGTCCTGCTCACCGGCTTCGCCCGCGACCGGCAGCCCGGCGCCGCCGCGTACGCCCTCGGCGTCGCCGACCCCGTCACCGGACCCGTCGACCCCTGGGCCCTGCGCACCAGATCCGCCACCTCTACGACGTCCATCGGCGCCGGCTCGCCCTGGAACGCGAGATCCGCGCCCCGCGCCCGGCCCGGGGAGCACCTCGCCGGCCCCGCCCGCCCCGCCCTGCCCCACCCCCACGCACGCGCGGCGCCCGGACAGCCCGCGGGGGCGCACACCGGGGAGCTCGAACGGGACCGGACATAGGGCGCGTACCCGATCCGCCTCTGTGCCCCGGCAACGGCATCAGGCAGCATGGCCCGCATGTCCGTACTGACGCGCGACGAAGCGCAGAACCGAGCACAGCTCCTCGACGTCCACCGCTACGCGATCGAACTCGATCTGACCGCCGGGGAGGAGACCTTCGACTCCCGCACGCTGATCAGGTTCGGTGTCCGCACGGACGCGGACACCTTCGTCGAGATCAAGCCCGCCGAGCTGCGCTCCGTCACCCTCGACGGACAGCCTCTGGACACCGGCACCCTCGACGGCAACCGGCTGCCGCTGAAGAACCTCACCGCCGGCGAGCACGAACTGCGCGTCGACGCGCGGATGCGCTACTCCCGCACCGGGGAGGGCATGCACCGCTTCACCGACCCCACCGACGGCGAGACCTACGTCTACACCCAGCTGTTCCTGGACGACGTCCAGCGCGTCTTCGCCGCCTTCGACCAGCCCGACCTCAAGGCCGTCTTCGACCTCACCGTCACGGCCCCCGAGAACTGGACCGTCCTCGCCAACGGCATCACCGAGCACCTCGGCGGCGGCCGCTGGCAGGCCGCCGCCACCCCGCTGATCTCCACCTACCTGGTCGCCGTCGCCGCCGGCCCCTGGCACTCCGTGCGCACCGAACACCGCGGCCTGCCCTTCGGCATCCACTGCCGCCGCTCGCTCGCCCCCCACCTGGACGCCGACGCCGAGGAACTCCTCGACGTCACCCGCGCCTGCTTCGACCGGTACCACGAGAAGTTCGAGGAGCCCTACCCCTTCGACTCCTACGACCAGGCCTTCGTCCCCGAGTTCAACGCGGGCGCCATGGAGAACCCGGGACTGGTCACCTTCCGCGACGAGTTCGTCTACCGCTCCGCCGTCACCGACACCGAACGCCAGACCCGCGCCATGGTCGTCGCCCACGAGATGGCCCACATGTGGTTCGGCGACCTCGTCACCCTCAGGTGGTGGGACGACATCTGGCTCAACGAGTCCTTCGCCGAGTACATGGGCTACCAGACCCTCACCGAGGCCACCCGCTTCACCGACACCTGGACCGACTTCGGC
The DNA here is from genome assembly GCF_043076215.1 of Streptomyces sp. NPDC016640. Taxonomy (NCBI): domain Bacteria; kingdom Bacillati; phylum Actinomycetota; class Actinomycetes; order Kitasatosporales; family Streptomycetaceae; genus Streptomyces; species Streptomyces sp. NPDC016640. Next base: position 83,713 of record NZ_JBIBRG010000005.1, on the reverse strand, counting down.
GTCACCCGCAAGCCCTGGGGCTACGACGCCGACCAGCGGCCCTCCACCCACCCGGTCGCCCCCGGGAACGTCGAGGACACCGCCTCCGCCCTGCTCAACTTCGACGGCATCTCCTACGCCAAGGGCGCCTCCGCCCTGCGCCAGCTCGTCGCCTGGCTCGGCGAGAAGGACTTCCTCGCCGGCATCAACATCCACTTCCAGCGCCACCGGTTCGCCAACGCCGGACTCGCCGACTTCATCGACTCCCTCGCCGCCGCCACCGAACGCGACGTCCACGCCTGGGCCGACGCCTGGCTGCGCACCACCGGCGTCGACACCCTCACCCCGGAGCCGAGGAACGGCGACAACGTCCACTGGCACCTCGACATCCGGCACCTCGGCGATCCCGGCGTCCGGTCCGGACCCGACCCGGACAAGAACCGCCCGGACAAGAACCGCCCCGACAAGAGCCGCCCCGGCACGACGCGCCTCGGCACCCTCCGTCCGGCCGGCGGCAGTCGCCCGCACCGCATCGCCATCGGTGTCTACGACCACGACCTGCACGACGCCGGCCGGCTCACCCTGCGCGACCGCTTCGAAGCGGACATTCCCGCCACCGAGGACATCGGCATCAGCACGGCGGGCCCGCGCCCCGCCCTCCTCGTCCTCAACGACGGCGACCTCACCTACGCCAAGATCCGCTTCGACCCCGGGTCCCTGGACACGCTGCGCACCCATCTGTCCGGCCTGCCCGACCCCCTCACCCGCGCGGTGGTGTGGAACGCGCTCAGGGACGCCGTCCGCGACGGCGACCTGCCCGCCGCCGACTTCCTGGACATCGCCCGCACCCACCTCCCGCACGAGAGCGACCTCGCCCTCGTCCAGGGCGTCCTCGCCTTCGCCTCCACCCACATCGCGGACCGCTACCTCACGCCGGACCGGCGGCCCGCCGCCCTCGCCACCCTCACCGAGCTGTGCCGCGACCTCATCCGCCGCACCGAGGACGGCGACCACCCCGGCCTGCGCCTGATCGCCGTACGCCACCGCATCGACACCGCCGCCCACCCCGACACCATCGCCGCCTGGCTCGCCGACGGCACCGTCCCCGGCGGCCCCGAACTCGACCCCGAACTGCGCTGGCGCGTCCTCGCCCGCCTCGCCGTGCTCGGCGCCACCGACGAGGCCGCCATCGCCGCCGAACTCCACAGCGACCCCAGCGCCACCGGCCAGGAGGGCGCCGCCCACTGCCGCGCCGCCCTGCCCGACGAGGACGCCAAGGCCCGGGCATGGGAGGCCCTGTTCGGCTCCGACGACCGGGCCGACCTGTCGAACTACCTGTTCACCGCCACCGCCCGGGGCTTCTGGCAGCCCGAACAGGCCGAGCTGGTACGCCCCTACGTGGCCCGCTACTACAAGGACGCGGTCGCCGTCGCCGCCCGCCGTGGTCCCGCCATCGCCGAGGCGGCCGGCCGCTGGGCCTTCCCCGCCCACGCCGTCGACGCCGACAACCTCGAGCTCGGCCGGAAGTGCCTGCGCAAGGCCGACCCGATCCCCGCCCTGCGCCGCCGGCTCGTCGACCAGCTCGACGACCTGGCCCGCGCCCTGCGCGTACGGCAGGCGTAGCCCAGCGCGCGGGGCGCCGCCGGTACGCCCGGCGTAGCCCCGCGCACCCACCTCGCCAACCGGGACATACCCCCTTTCGGGTTCGGTCTGCGGGCTTTCCGGGTGTCCCGCCCCGTGCGCGTACAAGCTGGGAACCTCCCCGCGCCGCGTCCCGGAGGACAGCCCATGAGCCTGCCGCCCCTCGCCTCGGGACCCCACGGTCCCAGCCACCCGCGGCCGTTGCCCGGCACCGTCCTCGACGCCCCGCACACCGGCACCCGGGCGCGCGGCGGTCCGCTGCCCGTCGGCGGACCCGACACGGTCACCGCGCGGCCGCGGAACGCGGCGGGCGACGTCCTGCCGGAGCGGAGCGGGTCCGAAGCCCTGCGCCGGCACCTCCTCACCACCGGCCGCGCGGTCCCCGGCCGAGCCCGCGCCGACGGCCGGCTCCGGCCCAAGGCCACTTTCCCCCACCCCGCCACCGGGCCCGGAGACCCGGCGGGCCTCCTCACCCTCGTCCACCAGGCACACGCGGAAGGACCCCGATGACCTCCACGTCCCACGACGCGTCCCACGACGCGCCCCGTGACCTCGTCGGCATCGGCATCGGCCCCTTCAACCTCTCCCTGGCCGCCCTCGCCCACCCCCTCACCGGGCTCCGCACCGCCTTCTACGACCAGCGCCCCCACTTCACCTGGCACCCCGGCCTGCTCCTCGACGACGCCACCGTCCAGGTCCCCTTCCTCGCCGACCTCGTCACCCTCGCCGACCCCACCAGCCCCTGGACCTTCCTCAACCACCTCAGAGCCCGCGACCGCCTCTACCCGTTCTACTTCGCCGAGCACTTCCACATCCGCCGCACCGAGTACGACGCCTACTGCCGCTGGGTCGCCGACCGCCTCCCCGCGCTCCACTTCGGCCACCGCGTCGACACCGTCCGCTGGAACCCCGGCCACGCGCTCTTCGACGTCGGCCTCACCCGGCTCGACCCCGACGGCCGGGCCGCGTCCCCCGGCCGCGTCCGCGCCCACCACCTCGTCCTCGGGGTCGGCACCGAACCCTGGGTGCCCGAACCGCTGAGACCCCTCGCCGACGCCCCCGGCCTCCCCGTCGTCCACGCCGACGACTACCTCACCCACCGCGGCACCCTGCTCGCCGCGGGCCACATCACCGTCATCGGCACGGGCCAGTCCGGCGCGGAGGTCTTCCTCGATCTGCTCCGCCGCCGGCCCGTCGGCCGCGAACGGCTCCACTGGCTCGGCCGCACCGGGGCCTTCGCCCCCATGGAGTACTCCAGACTCGGCCTGGAACACTTCACCCCCGACCACACCCGCTACTTCCACGCCCTCCCCGAGGCCGTCCGCGACCGCCTCGTCCCCGCGCAGTGGCAACTCCACAAGGGCATCGACGCCGCCACCATCGCCGCCGTGCACGACGAGCTCTACCGGCGCACCCTCCACGGCGGCTGGCCCGACGCCGTCCTCACCCCCGCCGTCCGCGTCCGCGCCGCCGCCCGCGTCGGCCCCGCGGGGATCGAACTCCAGCTGGAGCACACCCGGCAGCGCACCCGCACCCGCCTCACCACCGACGCCGTGGTCCTCGCCACCGGCCACCGCGGGCGCCCCCTCGACCGCCTCCTCGCCCCCCTCGACCCCCACCTGCGCCGCGACCGCGCCGGCCGGCCCCGCGTCGACGAGCACTACCGGCTCGTCCTGGACCCCCGCGTCACCGGCAGCGTGTACGTCCAGAACGCCGAACTCCACACCCACGGCGTCGGCGCCCCCGACCTCGGCCTCGCCGCCTGGCGCAGCGCCACGATCCTCAACCACCTCACCGGCCGGGAGACCTACCCCCTGCCCGCCCGCACCGCCTTCACCACCTTCGGCCTCCACCCCCGAACGCCACAGGTCCCGCCCGCCCGGCGAGCCGCACGGCTCACCCCACTGGCGGACGGGACCTGACGACCGTACGGGCGCCGGAGGACGGTCAGAACACCGGCGTGCCGTCCCGCGTCAGCTTCCAGTCGGCCGACGCGAAGTCCCTCGGGTCCAGCACGCCCCTCGCCGTCACCCACTCCGCGATCCGCGTCCGGATCTCCGTCGACTCCGCCCACAGCTCCTTCGCCGACGCCACGTGCGGGAACGCGCCGCCGCCGTTCGCCCGGTAGTTGTTCACCGCGAACACGAACTCCTGCGCGTCGTCCAGCGGAGCGCCGCCGAAGGTGAGGTTCCTGATCCGCGAACCCGCCGGCCGCGCGATGTCGATGTCGTAGGCGAGCCCCGACACGTAGTCGTAGTTGTAGTCCGGGCGGCCGCCCGCGTTCGTCAGCTTCGCCACGTCCACCGGGGCACCGGCCGCGGTCTGCGCGAAGTACTCCGCCGAGTACTCCAGGTACGCCCGCACCTGCGCCCCCGTCATCAGCTTGGCGACCAGCGTGTTGTCGTACACGTACAGGCTCGACAGGTCCCGGATCGTCACCTCGCCCGCCGGGATCTGCGAGGTCCGCGAGAACGGCGAGGCCTGCGCCAGCACCGGCAGCGACGCGTACCCGGTGCCGGCGAGGGCCGCCTTCACCACGTCCTCCTGCACCTTGGCGATGAGATCGATGATCGGCGCGTCCTTGTAGCGCGCCTCCACCGTGGTCAGGGTGTCGGTCGCCGTGCCCACCACCTGGTTGACGTACGCCACGACCACGGCGTGCTCGTCCGACAGCAGCTCGGTGATCGCCGGGTCGTCCTGCACCGTCGCCGCGTTCCGCAGCGACGCCTTCGCCGACTCCACCCGCCACCGGCCGCGCTCGAGGACCAGCTCGAAGTCGAACAGCGTCAGCCGCTCGGCGTAGCACAGCGGCTCCGACAGCACGACCGCCTTGCCCGTCTCCTCGTTGGTGACCCGCAGCTCCTCGATCTCCTGGTGCGCGTGACCCACCAGGATCGCGTCGATCCCCGGCACCTGCCGCGCCACGTTCGCCGCCGCGTTCTCCACGTGCGGCAGCTGGTCACCGTACGACGACGTCCCCGAGGACCCGGAGTGCGCCGACACCACGACCACGTCCGCGCCCATCGAGCGCAGCTTCGGCACCCACTTGGCCGCCTGCTCCTCCAGACCCGGGAAGGTCAGCCTGCCCTGCACGTACGCCTTGTCCCAGATCGCGATCCCCGGGTTGGTCAGGCCCAGCACCGCCACCTTCACCGGCGGGGCGCCCTTCACCCGGAACGTCTTCATGAAGTAGGGCGGGAAGGCGGGCTTCAGGGTCTTCGCGTCCAGCGCGTTCGCGCCGAGCAGCGGGAAGTCGCACTGCTCCTCGAACCTGCGCAGCGTCTCGATGCCGTAGTTGAACTCGTGGTTGCCGAGTGCCACCGCGTCGTACCCGATCGCGTTCATCGCCTGCGCCATCGGATGCACCGGACCGCCCTCGGCGGTGATCGGGTCCACCTTCGCGTAGTAGTACGTCAACGGTGTGCCCTGGATGGTGTCACCCGCGTCCAGCAGCAGCGTGTTGCGCCGGCCCTTCTCCTCGCGGACCTGGTTCACCAGTGTCGACACCCGCGCCAGACCCTGCGCGTTGCCGGCCGCGTCGGAGTACTCGGCGTCCTTGAAGTAGTCCCAGTTGAAGACGTGCCCGTGCAGATCGGTCGTGCCCATCACGGTCAGCGCGTACCGCTTCACCGGCTTCCCTCCCCGTCCCGCCCCGGCGGCCCGGGCCGCGGGAGCCGCCGCCGTACCCGCGAGCGCCACCCCCGCTCCCGTCACGGCGGATCTCCTCAGGAACTTCCGGCGGTTCAACGGCATGGCAGGCCCTCCTCGGACAACGGACAACAACGCGCGTAGATTCGCCCGACGATTCTGGCCTGAACACGCCCGGCCGGAACAGACCCCCCAGGTTGCGATCCGGTGTCCGGCAGACACCCGCACCGGCTGACCGGGTGACACAGTGGGGCGTATGGCCACCCCTCCTCCCCACGGCACCCCCGGCGCCCCCCACCTCACCGTCCGCGGCGAGGCCCACCTCGAAGCCGCCCCCGACCTCGCCCGCATCGCGGTCACCGTCACCGCGCGCGGCCGCGACCGGCGCACCACCCTCGACGACCTCACCCGCCGCAACACCGCCGCCCTCGACCTGATCAGGTCCTACGGCGAGGCCCTCGAGCACCTCGGGACCGGGGCGCTCACCGTCACCCCCGAACTCGCCGCCCACGGCCGCGGCGAACGCGTCCGCGCCCACCACGGCACCGTCCACCTCACCGCCGAACTCACCGACTTCGGTGTCCTCGGCGACCTCGCCACCCGTCTGGCCGACCTCGACCTCACCCGGGTCGACGGCCCCTGGTGGAGCCTTCGCCCCGACTCCCCGGCCCACGGCCGGGCCCGCCGGAGCGCGGTGCACGACGCCGTCCGGCGCGCCCGCGAGTACGCCGAGGCGCTCGGCACCACACTCGCCGCCCTCGTCGACCTCACCGACGCCGGAACCGGGACCGGCCATCCGGAGTCCTTCGCCCGGACCCGCTCCGCGGCCTTCGCCGCGGCCGGCGACGGCGCCCCGCCCCCGCCACTGGACCTCGAGCCCCAGCTGCAGCACCTGCACGCCGAGGTCACCGCCCGCTTCACGATGCTGCCGCCCCGGCTGTAGCCACCGGCATCCGGGGCACACGGCGCGGGCGCTCATCGGAGCGGCCCGGTGCACAATGAAGCACTTGTCAACAACCCTTCACCGACAGGCCGTTGGGCCGTCATGCGCAACCAAGTCGCTACCGGCCGGTAAGCCCTAGGCTCGATGTATGCGCCGAGCGAAAATCGTCTGCACCCTGGGCCCCGCCACCGACTCGTACGACCAGATCAAAGCCCTGGTCAAGGCTGGCATGGACGTCGCCCGATTCAACCTCAGTCACGGCGGCCACGCCGAGCACGAGGAGCGCTACCGCCGGGTACGCGAAGCAGCCGACGAAACCGGCCGCAGCGTCGGTCTCCTCGCCGACCTCCAAGGCCCGAAGATCCGCCTCGGCCGTTTCCGCGAAGGTCCCGTACTCCTCGAACGCGGGGACACCTTCACCGTCACCGTCGAGGAAGGCGTCGAAGGCGACCGCCACACCTGTGGCACCACCTACGCGGGCCTCGCCGCCGACGTCACCGCCGGCGAACGCATCCTCGTCGACGACGGCAAGGTGACCCTCGAGGTCACCGCCGTCGACGGCCCGCGCGTCCGCACCACCGTCGTCGAAGGCGGCATGGTCTCCGACCACAAGGGGCTCAACCTCCCCGGTGTCGCCGTCTCCGTCCCCGCGCTCTCCAAGAAGGACGAGGAGGACCTCCGCTGGGCGCTGCGCACCGGCTTCGACGTCATCGCCCTCTCCTTCGTCCGCAGCGGACGCGACATCAAGGACGTCCACCGGATCATGGACGAGGAGGGCCGCCGCCTTCCCGTGATCGCCAAGGTCGAGAAGCCCCAGGCGGTGGACGGCATCGACGACATCGTGGCCGCCTTCGACGGCATCATGGTCGCCCGCGGCGACCTCGGCGTCGAGATGCCGCTGGAGCAGGTCCCCATCGTCCAGAAGCGTGCCATCAAGCTGGCCAGGCGCAACGCCAAGCCGGTCATCGTCGCCACCCAGATGCTCGACTCGATGATCGACAACGCCCGCCCCACCCGGGCGGAGGCGTCCGACGTCGCCAACGCGGTCATCGACGGCACCGACGCCGTGATGCTCTCCGGCGAGACCAGCGTCGGCAAGCACCCCGTCGAGACCGTGCGCACCATGGCGCGCATCGTGGAGGCCGCCGAGGAGGACATCCTCGCCAGGGGCCTGCCGCCGCTGACCGAGCACAACAAGCCCCGCACCCAGGGCGGCGCCGTGGCCCGCGCGGCGGCCGAGATGGGCGACTTCCTCGGCGCGAAGTTCCTCGTCGCCTTCACCCAGTCCGGCGACACCGCCCGCCGCCTCTCCCGCTACCGCAGCCCCATCCCGCTGCTCGCCTTCACCCCGGACCCGGCCACCCGCTCCCAGCTCAGCCTGTCCTGGGGCGTGGAGACGTTCCTCGGCCCCCACGTCGACTCCACGGACGCCATGGTCGAGCAGGTGGACGAGCTGCTGCTCGAGTACGCCCGCTGCGGCCGGGGCGACACGGTCGTCATCACGGCGGGCTCCCCTCCGGGAGTCTCCGGCTCGACCAACCTCGTCCGCGTCCACCACATCGGCGAGGGCGGCGGCACTCGCTAGCGGCCGGGGCGCGAGCACGCCGCCGCGCAGCAGAAAGCGGATGTTCACCGAAAAGGTGGACATCCGCTGTCAAATGGTGACCTTGGATACAAAGGAAAAGTACCCCGGGTCGGATTCGAACCGACGCTGGATGGTGTTTGAGACCATTGCCTCTACCGCTGGGCTACCGGGGCGCCCTGCAAAACGAAGGTAGACGGTCACCCGCCGTGCCCCCACCTTACCGCAGCTGGGTACGCTCTTGTCAGCAGTACCGGTCTGCCCCGCACCAAGGAGCCCACGTGAGCGCCCCCGAGCCGCCCCAGCCTGTAGACGTGCCCGACGACGACAAGTCGCACGTGCCTCCGATGACGACGCGCGTCGTGATCGCCGAGGACGAGGCCCTGATCCGGCTCGACCTCAAGGAGATGCTGGAGGAGGAGGGGTACTCCGTCGTCGGTGAGGCCGGGGACGGCGAGCAGGCCGTCGAGCTGGCCCGCGAGCACCGGCCCGATCTGGTGATCCTCGATGTGAAGATGCCGAAGCTGGACGGCATCTCCGCGGCGGAGAAGATCGCCGAGGAGGGCATCGCCCCGGTGCTGATGCTGACCGCCTTCTCCCAGCGCGACCTGGTGGAGCGGGCGCGGGACGCGGGGGCCATGGCGTACCTGGTGAAGCCGTTCAGCAAGAGCGACGTGGTGCCGGCGATCGAGATGGCGGTGTCCCGCTTCACCGAGCTGAAGGAGCTGGAGCGCGAGGTCGCGGACCTGAGCCAGCGGCTGGAGACGCGCAAGCTGGTGGACCGGGCGAAGTCGGTGCTGCAGACGCAGTACGGACTGACCGAGCCGGCGGCGTTCCGCTGGATCCAGAAGACGTCGATGGACCGGCGGATGTCGATGCAGCAGGTCGCGCAGGCGGTCATCGACGACGCCGAGGAGAAGAAGGCGTCCAAGGGGTAGCCCCCGGCAGCGGCGAAGGCCCGCGCCCCCGGTACCGGGGGCGCGGGCCTTCGCCGTGTGCGGGCCGGACGGCGGTCTCAGTCCTCGCCGAGGTAGGCCTTGCGGACGGACTCGTCGTGCAGCAGGTCCTGCCCGGTGCCGGAGAGGACGATCTTGCCGACCTCCATGACATGGGCGTGGTCCGCCAGCGACAGCGCGGCCTGGGCGTTCTGCTCGATGAGCAGGATGGTGGTGCCCTGGGACTTGAGCTCGGCGATGGTCGCCATGATCTTCTGCATCATGATCGGCGACAGACCCATGGAGGGCTCGTCGAGCATCAGCAGTTTGGGCCGGGACATCAGGGCCCGCCCCATGGCGAGCATCTGCTGCTCACCGCCGGAGAGGGTGCCCGCGGCCTGCTTGCTGCGTTCCCCGAGGATGGGGAAGAGGTCGTAGGCGCGCCGGATGTCCTTCTCGATGCCGTCCTTGTCGTTGCGGAGGTAGGCGCCGAGACGGAGGTTGTCCTCGATGGTCATGCGGGGGAAGATGTGCCGCCCCTCGGGGGAGTGGGCGAGCCCCAGCGAGACGATCTTGTGGGCGGGGATCTTCCTCAGCGGCCGGCCGTCGAACACGATGTGGCCGGAGACCGGCTGGAGCAGCCCGGACAGCGTCCTGAGCGTGGTGGTCTTGCCGGCGCCGTTGGTGCCGATGAGGGTGACGACCTCGCCCGCGTCGACCTTGAACGAGATGCCCTTGACGGCCTCGATCTTGCCGTAGGCGACCCTGAGGTCCTCGACCTCCAGCAGTGCGGTCACTTGTCGTCCCCTTCTGTGGTGCTGTCCGCCGCGGCGGCCCCGGCCCCGGGGGCGCCGGTCCCGGCGGCCTGGGATTCGGCGGCCTCGACCTCGGCGGCCTCCTCCTGGCCGGGTGCGCCTTCGAAGGGGGTGCCGAGGTAGGCGGCGATGACGCGCTCGTCGGCCTGGACGACCTCGGCGGGTCCTTCGACGATCTTCTCGCCCTGGACGAGTACGGCGACCCGGTCGCAGAGGTTCATGATGAACCGGATGTCGTGTTCGATGACGAGGACGGCGATGCCCTGGTCGCGGATGGCGAAGATGAGTTCCTCGGCCGCGCGGGTCTCCTGCGGGTTCATGCCCGCGGTGGGCTCGTCGAGGAGGAGCAGGCCGGGCTCGCTCGCGAGCGCCCGGGCGATCTCCAGCTTGCGCTGCTCGCCGTAGGGCAGGTTGCGGGCGAGGTGGTCGGCCTTGGCGGCGAGACCGGTGAACTCCAGGAGTTCCATGGCCCGTTCGCGGGAGGCCGCCTCCGCCTTCTTGAAGCCGGGCAGGCGCAGCAGGGCCGACCAGAGGCCTTCCTTGGTGCGGGTGTGCCGTCCGACGAGCACGTTCTCCAGAACGGTCATGTTGGCGAAGAGCCGGATGTTCTGGAACGTGCGGGCGATGCCGGCCTGGGTGACCAGGTGCGGCTTGGGCGGCAGCACGGTGCCCTTGTACGAGACCTTGCCCTCGGTGGGGACGTACAGGCCGGTGAGGCAGTTGAAGAAGGTGGTCTTGCCGGCGCCGTTGGGTCCGATGAGGCCGACGATCTCGCCGCTGTTGACGGTGAGGTCGACGGAGCGCACGGCGGTGAGTCCGCCGAACCGCATGGTGACGTCGCTGGCGTCGAGCACCGTCGTGGTGGTGGGTGCGGTGGTGGTCATGGTGGTCACGCCCCTGCCTTCGCGACGCCGGTCGCGCCGTCGGGGAGCGGCTTGTCGTCCGGTACGTCGAGCTGTCCGGTTTCGTGGAACTCGAGCTGCTTCCTGCGGTCGGCGACCAGTCCCTCGGGGCGGTAGCGCATGAGGAGCATGAGCGCGGCGCCGAAGAGCAGCAGCTGGTATTCCGCCATGAACTGGAGCTTGGCCGGGATCAGGTAGAGCAGCGCGGCGCCGATGAGCGGGCCGCTGATGGTGCCCATGCCGCCGAGGATGACGGCGGCGAGCAGGAAGGCCGAGTTCGGCGGCACGGAGCCGGCGAACTGGTACTGCTCGGGGGTGACGCTGTAGGACACGTGGGCCTGCACGGTGCCGGCGAGGCCGGCCAGGCAGGCGCCGAGGGCGAAGGCGAGGAGCTTGAGGCGGAAGCCGTTGATGCCCATGGCGGTGGCGGCGGTCTCGTCCTCGCGGATGGCGACCCAGGCGCGGCCGATGCGGGATTCCGCGGAGCGGCGGAAGACCAGCACGACGACGGCCGTGAACAGCAGCATCAGCAGGTAGTAGTTGCCGGAGCGGGTGAGCTCGTGGCCGAGGACGTCGTGCGGGACTCCGAGGTTGAACCCGAAGATCTCCAGGTCGGGGATGTTCGGGATGCCGTTGGAGCCGTTGGTGACGTCCGGTCCGCTGTTGCCGTTCAGGTTGTTCATGGTGATGCGGAAGATCTCGCCGAAGCCGAGCGTCACGATGGCGAGGTAGTCGCCGCGCAGCCGCAGGGTCGGGGCACCGATCACCACGCCGAAGACCAGCGAGGCGAGGGCACCGGTGAGAACGGCCGCCCAGAACGGGAAGTGCAGGCCGATGCTCGACTGGGGGGAGCCGGAGACCAGGGCGGCGGCGTAGGCGCCGACGCCGAGGAAGGCGACGTAACCGAGGTCGAGGAGGCCGGCGAGGCCGACGACGACGTTCAGGCCCAGGGCGACGGTGGCGAAGATCAGGATGTTCGCGCCGATGAGGGCGAACTGGTCGTTGCCCTGGGTGAAGGGGAAGCAGATCGCGGCGGCGAAGGCGGCCGCGAGGGTGACGTTGCGGTGCTTGGCGGTGAGGGCCGAGAGCCGCTTGAGGAGTCCCGCGCGGGTGACGGCGGTGAAGCCGAACGCGGCGGTGATCAGGAAGCCGATGAACAGCTCGGAGTACTCGGTGCTGATGCCGTACGCGAAGACGTACAGGCCGACGCCGAAGCCTGCGGCGATGACGAGGATCTCGGCCCAGGAGGGCAGGTCCTTGGCACGGCCGGGCTCGGGGGCGGTGAGGGAGTGGCGGATCCGGCCCCAGAGGCCGGGACGGCCCTCGTCGGCGTCGTACGGCTGGTCGGCGGAGAGGCCGAGGGCGCCGAGGACGGCGACGAGGGCGCCGACGCCGGAGACCCAGGCGCCGGGTTCGAGGTTGACGAGGCCGCCGAGCTCCTGGCTGATGGCACCGATGGCGTAGCCGGTGGTGCCGAGGACGCCGAGGGCGCTCAGCAGGACGGGGCTGTTGGTGCCGCCGGGGGTGAGCCAGCGCAGGCCCCGGACGCCGTAGCCCGAGAGGGCGAACAGCAGTGTGAGGACCGAGCCGACGAGGGTGAGGACCTGCAGGCCGCCGGGGTAGCCGGTGACGGTGAGGTTGCCGGGGAACTCGTCGGTCCAGGTCCAGGCGAGGAAGGTGCCGACGAGGGCGACGGCGGAGCCGGCGACGGTGATCGCGCGTGCCGCGGCGGGCGGCAGGGGGACGACCGGGGCGGCGGGTGCCGTGGCCGCCTTGGCGGTGCTGCCGGTGGTGGGAGTGTTGGTGGTCATGGGTATCACGCCCGATCCGCGACGCGTTCGCCGAGCAGGCCCTGTGGCCGGAAGAGCAGGACCAGGATGAGCAGGCTGAAGGCCCATACGTCCTTCCACGCGCCGCCACCGAAGAGGTCCATGCCGGGGATGTTGCCGATGTAGCCGGTGGCGAGGGCCTCGGCGACGCCGAGGACGATGCCGCCGAGCATGGCGCCGTAGATGTTGCCGATGCCGCCGAGGACGGCGGCGGTGAAGGCCTTGAGGCCCATCAGGAAGCCCATGCGGAAGCCGACCTGGCCGTTCTTCAGGCCGTAGGCGACGGCGGCCACGGCGGCGAAGGCGGCACCGATGGCGAAGGCCATGACGATGATGCGGTCGGTGTTGACACCCATCAGCTTCGCGGTGTCGGGGTCCTGGGCGGTGGCCTGCATACCGCGCCCGGAGCGGGTCTTCGACACGAAGAGGCCGAGGGCGACCATGCACAGCGGGGCGGCGATGAGGACGAAGAGGTCACCTCGCTGGACGGTGGCCCCGAGGATGTCGAGGGGCTCGCCCTGGAACTGCGGGAAGGAGCGGTCCTTCTTCGCCTCCGGGTACCACATCCACACGATCTGCTGGAGGACGATGGACAGGCCGATGGCGGTGATCAGCGGTGCCAGCCGTGGCGCGTCGCGCAGGGGCCGGTAGGCGAAGCGCTCCGCCGCGGTGGCGAAGGCGACGGAGACGACGACGCCGCCGAGGATCATGAGGGGGATGGCGGCGCCGAGGGCGAAGCCGTCGGGGAGTATCAGGAAGACGGTGAGGGCCCCGAAGCCCCCGACCATGAAGATCTCGCCATGGGCGAAGTTGATGAGCTGGACAATGCCGTAGACCATCGTGTAGCCGATCGCGATGAGACCGTACATCGCGCCGAGGATGAGTCCATTGGCCAGCTGTTGCGGCAGTTCGTTCACCGCAGGGCCTCCGTGGAGTGGTTCGGATACGGCGCCGCGCGGGAGCGCTGGTGGGCGCTCCCGCGCGGCCTGGGGTCAATGTGGTGAGGGTGGTGTCCTCTGTGTCCCCTGGGTCAGTCCACCTTGGGCGAGCCGCTGTACTCGGGCGCCCAGGCGCTGCTCTCGACCTTGTAGGCCGTCATCAGCGTGTTGGTGGTGTCACCGAACTCGTCGAAGGAGACGGTGCCGGTGACGCCGTCGAACTTGACCTTGCTCATGGCGTCCAGGACCGCCTTGCGGCCGTCGGTCGGGACCTCGCCGTCGTTGCCGTCGACCGCCAGCTTGACGGCCTCGATGATCGACCAGGTGGCGTCGTAGGTGAGGCCGCCGTAGGCCTCGTACGGGTCCTCGAAGCCCTCGGCCTTGTAGTTCTCGATGAACTCCTTGGCGGAGGGGAGCTGCTCGACGGGCTTGCCCACGGAGGTGGCGAGGTCGCCCGCGGCCTTCTTGTTGAGCTTCGGGAACTCGCCGGAGTAGATGCCGTCGCCGCCCATCAGCGGGATGCTCTGGCCGCTGTCCTTGAGCTGCTGGCTCAGCGGGGCGGCGGCGGGGTACTCGCCACCGTAGTAGAGGGCTTCGGCGCCGGTCTTCTTGATCTTGGCGACGACGGCGTTGAAGTCGCGGTCGTCGGGGTTGATGTGGTCGGTGCCGACGATCTTGCCGCCGAGCTTGGTGAAGTTCGTCTTGAACGAGGCGGCCAGGCCGGCGCCGTAGGTCTTCTGGTCGTCGATCAGGTAGACCTTCTTCTTGCCGGCCTTGGTGTAGAGGTACTCGGCGGCGAAGGCACCCTGGATCTCGTCCGTGGTGGCGGTGCGGAAGAACGTCTCGAACTGGCGGACCGAGTCGCCGGTCTTCCAGCCGTCGCCCTGGGTCAGCTCGGTGCCGGTGTTGGCCGGGGACACCTGGACCAGACCGGCGTCGTTGAACGGCTTCTGCATCTGCTGCGAGACGCTGGAGTTCAGCGGGCCGACGACGCCGAGGACGTCCTTGTTGCTGATGAACTTCTGGGCGTTCTGCTGGCCGACGGAGGGCTGCGCCTGGTCGTCGAGCGGTTCGAGCTCGAACTCGACGCCCTCGACGAACTCCTCCTTGTTGGCCGTCTTGACCGCGAGCTCGGCGGAGTTGCGCATGCCGAGGCCGAGGGCCGAGAGGTCGCCGGTCAGCGGGGCGTCGATGCCGATCACAACAGTGGTCTTGTCGCCGCCGCCACTGCCGTTGCTGCTGTCGTCGCGCGATCCGCATGCGGTGAGCGTGAGCGATCCCGCCGCGAGTGTTGCGGTGAGGGCGATGAGCGAACGTTGACGCACGATCCAGTCCTTTCCCCTGACAGCCACCTCCAGATGGAAATGGCCGAGTCGAGCGCTGGGCCGACGTGACAATCGGGTGGCGCGGTGACTGGCCGTGACTCTAAGCGGGTGTGGGGAACGTGGAGGAGGGTCTGGCCAAGGCTGTGACTCTCTTGTTATGACACGACGTATTGCAGAGCGGTACTCGCTGGGGGGAACGGCGGAATTCTCGCCGTTTTGCCCTGTCCGCATGTTGAGAAACCGCAGGACCCGGCGCGGTGTGTTCAGGTGTATCAGGGGTTTTGGTAATGACCGGACATCGTTGCTGCGGGCGACTTGCGGGGCCCGGGGGAAGGGTTCGCGTGCTCGGCGGCCCGTAGGGGCGGGTCGGGTGACTGTATTGCGTGCGTATTACGCAGAGTTACGTCCGGGAAAGGTGATCCGGCGTTCCGGAGTTCCCTGGCGGATTCCCTCATTCCGTCGCGGATGGGGTGACGGGAGGGCCGGGGGAGCGGGGCGGGCGGGACGGGGTGGAGACGGGGCGGAATTCCGTGTAATAGGCACCGAAAGCTGTGCTCGAGTGTCCGGCCGGATGCCAGAATCCAAAGTTCCGAATATCTGGATCAAGGGGTGTGGCCTGCGGTTTTCATGAACCGCGGGAGGGTGTCCCGCCCAGGGGCGCGGTCCGTCGGACGACTCGCCGCGCCGGTGCCGCCCGGCCCGGCCCTCCCGCAGACGATGGGGCGCCAGGTGGCGTGCGTCGTCCGCGCCATGACGTCCCCCGGCAATTTCGCCGGGAGCCTTCGCGCGGTTTTCGAGGGGGGCTTCGGAAAGTTTTCAAAGGGCCTGCGACGGGCCTTCCGGTGACCGGATGCGGTGGTCGCGGGCACCGGAGGGCCGGCCGGAAGGGCGGACGGGAGGCGCGGAGCGGGCGTGCCTGCCCCCGCTCCGGCGGGCCCCTGCCCGCTCCGTGCCCGCTCGGCGCTCGCCGCGTGCCCGATCCCCCGGTGCCCGCCCGGCTCCGTGCGCGCACGGCCGGACGTCCACGGCCCGGAGGCGATGGCGCAGCGGCGCGGCGCGAACGGGTCCCCGGCGCCGCGAGGGCGCTCAGCCCGCCGCGCGTTCCCCGTCGCCGGGCCGCGCGTCCCGCAGCAGACAGGTCAGCCGCGCGGTGCACACCCGCTGGTCCGCCTCGTCGGTGACGACGATCTCGTACGTCGCCGTGGACCGCCCCCGGTGCACCGGCGTGGCGACCCCGGTGACCAGGCCGGAACGGACACCGCGGTGATGGGTGCAGTTGAGGTCGACACCGACCGCGATCTTGGAGCTGCCGCCGTGCAGCATCGACCCCACCGAGCCCAGCGTCTCGGCCAGAACCGCGGAGGCGCCGCCGTGCAGCAGGCCGTACGGCTGGGTGTTGCCCTCCACCGGCATGGTCCCGACGACCCGCTCCGCCGACGCCTCGACTATCTGCACGCCCATCCGCGTGCCCAGGTGGCCCGCCGAGAACAGCGCCTGCAGGTCCACGCCGAGCGCGGCGTACTCGTCGACGACCTCTTGCGGGAACTTCACGTGCTGCTGCTCTCCCATGGGGCCCGGCTCCGTTCGCTCGTGTCGCGTCGTGATCACTGAGGCTCTTCGCTGAGCAAACGCTCAGTCGGCCGCCGATTGTTCCAGACGCACCACGACGGACTTGCTGGCCGGGGTGTTGCTGGTGTCCGCGGTGGCGTCCAGCGGCACCAGCACGTTGGTCTCCGGGTAGTACGCCGCGGCGCAGCCCCGCGCGGTCGGGTAGTGCACGACGCGGAAGCCGGGCGCCCTGCGCTCCACGCCGTCCCTCCACTCGCCGACCAGGTCGACGTACGAGCCGTCCGCGAGCGCCAGTTCCCGCGCGTCCTCCGGGTTGACCAGCACCACCCGGCGGCCGTTCCTGATGCCCCGGTAGCGGTCGTCGAGGCCGTAGACCGTGGTGTTGTACTGGTCGTGCGAGCGCATCGTCTGCAGCAGCAGCCGGCCCTTCGGCAGCTCGGGGAACTCCACCGGAGCGGCGGTGAAGTTGGCCTTGCCGGTGGCGGTGGGGAAACGGCGTTCGTCGCGCGGGGCGTGGGGGAGCGCGAAGCCCTCGGGGCGGGCCACGCGCGCGTTGAAGTCCTCGAATCCGGGGATCACCCGCGCGATGCGGTCGCGGATCGTGGCGTAGTCCTTCTCGAACTCCTCCCACGGCACCGTGCTGCGCTCGCCGAGGACGCGGCGGGCCAGCCGGCACACGATGGCCGGCTCGGACAGCAGGTGCCGGCTCGCCGGCTCCAGCCGGCCGCGCGAGGCGTGCACCATGCCCATGGAGTCCTCGACCGTCACGAACTGCTCGCCACCGCCCTGGAGATCGCGCTCCGTGCGTCCCAGGGTGGGCAGGATCAGGGCACGCGCGCCGGTGACGGTGTGCGAGCGGTTCAGCTTGGTCGACACGTGCACCGTCAGCCGGGCGCGGCGCATCGCGGCCTCGGTGACCTCCGTGTCGGGGGACGCGGAGACGAAGTTGCCGCCCATGGCGAAGAAGACCTTGGCCCTCCCGTCGCGCAACGCGCGGATGGCCCGTACCACGTCGTAACCGTGCTCGCGCGGCGGCGCGAAGCCGAACTCCCTCTGCAGGGCGTCCAGGAACGCCGGCGCGGGCCGCTCGAAGATGCCCATGGTGCGGTCGCCCTGCACGTTGCTGTGGCCGCGCACCGGGCACACGCCCGCGCCCGGGCGGCCGATGTTGCCGCGCAGCAGCAGGAAGTTGACGACCTCGCGGATCATGGCGACGGAGTGCTTGTGCTGGGTGAGGCCCATTGCCCAGCACACGATGACGCGCTCGGAGTCGAGGACCATCCGCAGGCACCGCTCGATGTCCCCGCGCGTGAGACCGGTCGCGGTGAGCGTCTCCGCCCAGTCCGCGGCACGCGCGGCGTCGGCGAACTCCTCGTAGCCGTGGGTGTGTTCGCGGACGAACTCCTCGTCCACCGCGCCGGGCGTGTCGAGGATCAGCTTGTTGAGGAGGCGGAAGAGGGCCTGGTCGCCGCCGATGCGGATCTGCAGGAACAGGTCCGTCAGCGCGGCCCCGGTGGTGAGGCCCCGGGGAGTCTGCGGGTTCTTGAAGCGCTCCAGGCCCGCCTCAGGCAGCGGGTTGACGCTGACGATCCGCGCGCCGTTCGCCTTGGCCTTCTCCAGGGCGGACAGCATGCGGGGGTGGTTGGTGCCCGGGTTCTGCCCGGCGACGATGATCAGGTCGGCCCGGTACAGGTCCTCGAGCAGGACGCTGCCCTTGCCCACGCCGATGGTCTCCGACAGCGCCGAGCCGGAGGACTCGTGGCACATGTTCGAGCAGTCGGGCAGGTTGTTGGTGCCGAGCTCGCGCGCGAACAGCTGGTAGAGGAACGCGGCCTCGTTGCTGGTGCGTCCGGAGGTGTAGAAGACGGCCTCGTCGGGGGAGCCGAGGGCGGTGATCTCCTCGGCGACGATGCCGAAGGCACGCTCCCAGGTGACGGGCTCGTAGTGGTCGCCGCCCTCGGGGAGGTACACGGGGTGGGTCAGCCGGCCCTGCTGGCCCAGCCAGTAGCCGCTGCGGCCGGCCAGATCGGCGACGGAGTGCGCGGCGAAGAACTCCGGGGTGACCCGGCGCAGGGTGGCCTCCTCGGCCACGGCCTTCGCGCCGTTCTCGCAGAACTCCGCCGTGTGCCGGTGCTCCGGCTCCGGCCAGGCGCAGCCCGGGCAGTCGAAGCCGTCCTTCTGGTTGACGCCGAGGAGCGTCAGCGCGGTGCGCCGCACACCCATCTGCCGGTGGGCCATGCGCAGGGTGTGACCGATCGCCGGAAGGCCCCCGGCCGCGTGCTGTGGCTCGGAGACCTGCGGCGCGTCCTGTACCGGATCGCCCTTGGGCGGCTTTGTGGCCATCGCGCGCTCCTGTTCCCGTACACGTGTGGGGTGCCTCTCCGATCCTCGCACGCGACGGCGACGCCCTTGTGGGCCGGACGCAGGGAGATCGACGGGGCGGACGGTGAGGCGGGCGGGGCGGAGTGTCAGTGGACCGTGGCAGGATCGGGGGCGTGGCAGAAACAGCATCGAAGAAGACCGACCAGACCTCCGGCGGGACCCGTCCGCGACTGATGCTCATGGACGGGCACTCGCTGGCCTACCGCGCGTTCTTCGCGCTGCCCGTGGAGAACTTCACCACCGCGACGGGCCAGCCGACGAACGCGATCTACGGCTTCGCGTCGATGCTGGCCAACACGCTGCGTGACGAGGCGCCCACGCACTTCGCCGTCGCCTTCGACGTCTCGCGCAAGACGTGGCGGTCGGAGGAGTTCACCGAGTACAAGGCGAACCGCTCCAAGACGCCGGACGAGTTCAAGGGCCAGGTCGAGCTGATCGGCGAGCTGCTCGACGCGATGCACGCCGAGCGCTTCGCCGTCGAGGGGTTCGAGGCGGACGACGTCATCGCCACCCTCGCCACCCAGGCCGAGGCCGAGGGCTTCGACGTGCTGATCGTCACCGGCGACCGGGACTCCTTCCAGCTGGTCTCCGAGCACACCACGGTGCTCTACCCGACGAAGGGCGTCTCGGAGCTGACCCGGTTCACCCCGGAGAAGGTCTTCGAGAAGTACGGGCTGACGCCCGCCCAGTACCCCGACTTCGCGGCGCTGCGCGGCGACCCGTCCGACAACCTGCCCGGCATCCCTGGCGTCGGCGAGAAGACGGCCGCGAAGTGGATCAACCAGTTCGGCTCCTTCGCCGAGCTGGTCGAGCGGGTCGAGGAGGTCAAGGGCAAGGCGGGGCAGAATCTGCGCGACCACCTGGAGGCCGTCAAGCTCAACCGCAGGCTCACCGAGCTGGAGCGCCGGGTCCAGCTGTCCAAGGGCGTCCTCGAGCTGGAGCGCACCGCCTACGACCGCAAGGCCGTGGCGATGATCCTGGACACCCTGGAGATCAGGAACCCCTCGCTGCGCGAGCGCCTGTTCGCCGTCGACCCGGGCGCGGAGGAGACCGAGGCCACCACCCCGGTCGTCGCGGACGGCGTGGAGCTGGACGGCACCGTGCTGGGCACCGGCGAGCTGGCCGGCTGGCTCACGGAGCACGGCACCGGCCCCCTTGGTGTCGCCACGGTCGGCACCTGGGCGCTCGGCACCGGCTCGGTCGCCGAGATCGCGCTGGCCGCCTCCGCCGGTCCGGCCGCCTGGTTCGACCCCTCGGAGCTGGACGAGGCCGACGAGCGGGCGTTCGCCGCCTGGCTCGCCGACGCGGACCGCCCCAAGGTGTTCCACAACGTCAAGGGCGCCATGCGGGTCCTAGCCGAGCACGGCTGGAGCGTCGGGGGCGTCCGCATGGACACCGCCCTCGCCGCCTACCTGGTCAAGCCCGGCCGCCGCTCCTTCGACCTGGACGCGCTGTCCCTGGAGTACCTGCACCGCGAGCTGGCGCCCGCCGCCGCGCCCGACGGCCAGCTGGCCTTCGGCGCCGACGACGGCGCGGAGGCCGAGGCGCTGATGGTGCAGGCCCGCGCGATCCTCGACCTGGGCGAGGCCTTCGAGGACCGCCTGCGGGAGGTGGGCGCGGCGGACCTGCTCCGTGACATGGAACTGCCGACGTCGGCGCTGCTGGCCCGCATGGAGCGGCACGGCATCGCGGCCGGCCGGGCCCACCTGGAGGCCATGGAGCAGATGTTCGCGGGCGCCGTGCAGCAGGCGGTGAAGGAGGCGCACGCGGCGGCGGGGCACGAGTTCAACCTGGGTTCGCCCAAGCAGCTTCAGGAGGTCCTCTTCGGCGAGCTGGCCCTGCCCAGGACGAAGAAGACGAAGACCGGCTACACCACGGACGCCGACGCGCTGGCCTGGCTCGCCACGCAGACCGACAACGAACTGCCGGTGATCATGCTCCGCCACCGTGAACAGGCGAAGCTGCGCGTCACCGTCGAGGGCCTGATCAAGGCGATCGCCGCGGACGGCCGTATCCACACCACGTTCAACCAGACGGTCGCCGCCACCGGCCGTCTGTCGTCGACCGACCCGAACCTGCAGAACATCCCGGTCCGCACGGACGAGGGCCGCGCGATCCGCCGCGGCTTCGTGGTCGGCGAGGGCTTCGAGTCGCTGCTGACCGCCGACTACAGCCAGATCGAACTGCGCGTGATGGCCCACCTCTCCGAGGACGCCGGACTGATCGAGGCGTTCACCTCGGGCGAGGACCTGCACACCACGGCGGCGGCGCAGGTGTTCTCGGTCGAGCAGTCCGCGGTGGACGCGGAGATGCGCCGCAAGATCAAGGCGATGTCGTACGGCCTGGCGTACGGATTGTCGGCCTTCGGCCTGTCCCAGCAGCTGAACATCGAGGCGGCCGAGGCGCGCGCCCTGATGGACGCGTACTTCGAGCGGTTCGGCGGGGTACGGGACTATCTGCGCCGGGTCGTGGAGGAGGCGAGGGCGACCGGCTACACGGCGACGCTCTTCGGCCGCCGCCGCTACCTGCCCGACCTCGGCAGCGACAACCGCCAGCGCCGCGAGGCGGCCGAGCGCATGGCGCTCAACGCGCCGATCCAGGGCACGGCGGCGGACATCGTCAAGATCGCCATGCTGAACGTGGACCGCGCGCTGCGCGAGGCGGACCTGCGCTCCCGCATGCTCCTCCAGGTCCACGACGAAATCGTCCTGGAGATCGCCCCCGGTGAGCGTCCGGCGGTGGAGGAACTGGTCCGACGCGAGATGGCGGCCGCGGTCCGGCTCCGGGTCCCCCTGGGGGTCTCGGTGGGCGCGGGCCCGGACTGGGAGTCGGCGGCCCACTAGCCCCTTGCCGCGGGCCGCCACGGCTGTGCCACCGCTCGTGCCGACGCCGCCGGGCCGTCCGCGTCGGCCGGGACGGCGGGCAGGCCGGTGCGACCGGGGCAGGCCGGGACGGCACGGCCTGCCCCGGTCCACCGGGGCGCCGGCCGGGCACCGGGCCGTTGCCCCGGTGCGGCCCCACCGCCGTGTCCCGGGGGGCCGCTTCACCCGCGTGGTCCCCGCGGACAAGCCGTCGCCCGGCACGCCCTACAGGATGCGGGGCATGGGTATACGCCTGCTTCATCGCACAGCGGCATCCCCGGGGGCCGGCGCCGACGGACCCACCTCTGAGGCGTTTCCGCCGGTTCCCGTCTTCGCGGCCGCCGCCAGCACCGCCCGCGTCCCCGCCACGCCCGCGACCGCGCTGCGGCACGCCACGGCGGACCTCGGCCGTCGCGTCACCGACTGCCGACGGCGCACCGGCCGCGCCTCCGCCGCCGTGCTCCCCGGCCGGCCCGGCCTCCCCGCGGAACCACCGCCGTGGCGGCTGTGGGCCGAGCCGGCCCGCGCCTGCCTCACCCTCGTTCTCGGCCTGCTGCCCCGGTTCCGCCCGGTCCGTACCGTCACCGTGTTCGTCGCGGCGAGCGAAACCCTCAGTGTGCGGACGTACGACCCGGCCGCCGCCCGTCGGCCTCTCCGGGGTCCTCGGTGGCCCGGTCTGCCGGGCCGGCCGGACGCCACGCCCTGACCGCCGGCGCGTACAACGGCAACTCGGCTCCTCGCTGCGGTCGTTGGCCGGGCCGCCGGGGCCCGTCGAGCGGCGGCCCCGGTATGCGGGACGCCCCGCGCCGGTCCCCGGCCACGCACGAACATGGCCAAGCGGTGAATATCGGGCGTGAACGGGTGTCCGAGCAAGGGAAGTTGTCGTAGGGTCGCGAGGGTCGCCGCACCGGGCACGCGTCGAGGGCAACCGGCGGGGCGAGCAGATCGTCACAACAGGGCGGACGCAACACACGGTGACGGACGCCCCGGCGTCCACGGGAGGGGTTCACTCTATGGCGGCGCACATCGGCAGGAGGCTGTGCAAGGGAGCGGCGACCACCGCGGTGGCCGCGGCGGCCGTGGCGGCCTTGTCCGCGTCCCAGGCTCCGGGCGTGACGGCCGACGGCCAGGGCAGACAGACCAGCTCGGACGCCACACCGTCGCCCGAGGAGGCCGCCGGTGGCAGCGCGACCGGCAATTCGCCCTACTACACGGACCTGCCGCCGCTCAACAGCCCGAACCCCTCCCCGAGCACCGGCACCGATCCGGTGAGCCCGGGCACGGCCGAGGCCGGCATACCCGCGACCGTCCTCGACGCCTACAAGCAGGCCGAGGCCGAGCTGCGCGAGAAGAAGCCCGGCTGCAATCTGCCCTGGCAACTGCTCGCCGCCATCGGCAAGGTGGAGTCCGGCCAGGCCCGCGGCGGACGCGTCTCCGCCGACGGCACCACCCTCTCCCCGATCCTCGGCCCCCAGCTCGACGGCAACGGCTTCGCCCTCATCAAGGACACCGACAACGGTGCCTACGACGACAACAGCACCTACGACCAGGCCGTCGGCCCCATGCAGTTCATCCCGTCGACCTGGGAGTGGGCGGGCCGCGACGGAAACGGCGACGGCCGTGAGGACCCCAACAACATCTACGACGCCGCCCTCGCCGCCGGCCACTACCTGTGCCGCTTCGACTGGGACCTGTCCGACCAGGCCGACCTCGACCGGGCGATCCTCAGCTACAACAACTCGAGGGACTACCTGAACACCGTCCGGTCGTGGCTGGAGTACTACCGCAAGGGCAGCCACGAGATCCCCGACGGCACCGGCACGATCCCCGGGGGCCGCAGCGACGGCGCCACCGCGCGCCCCTCCCCGCCGACGCCGACGCCCGGTCCCAGGCCCGGCGGGCAGACCGGCAGCAGTCCCGGCCCCAGGCCGACCGTCCCCGGCACCGGCGGCCCGAGCACCCCGAAGCCCCATCCCACCCCGCCGCCCAGTCCCACCCCGCCGCCCACGTCCACCCCCCCACCGACCCCCACCGACACGGTGGACCACCTGGAGGACGCCGGCACCGGGCAGCTCACCGCGATGGCGGGCGACGCGTTCACCAAGCGGATCAGCGCCCGCGCGGAGACGGATGCGGGGGATGCGGTGGCGAACGTGCGCATCCGCTTCACCGTCATCGGCGACACCGACACCACCTTCGCCGGCGGCGAGAGCGTGGCCACCGTCGTCACCAAGGCCTCGGGCGTCGCCGTGGCGCCCGTCCTCCGGGCGGGCGAGCGGACCGGCGCGTTCACCGTCAGTGCCACCGTCGTGGGCCGCACGGTCCCGGGCCTCGGCTACCGGGCGACGGTCACCGAACGCGTCGCCGACACCCTCGTCCGTGCCGATGACAAGACGCTGACCTGCACCCCGGGCGGGGAGTTCGCCGATTCCGTCGAGGTGAGGGCCACGTACAACGGTGCCGCCGCCGACGGGGTCGCCGCCACCGCCACGCTCGTCACGTCGGCCGGCGACCCGGCCGTCAACGACAAGGGCCCCTACTTCAGGGACGCCGAGGGCAAGGCGGTCCGTACCCTGACCGGGCTGGAGACGGACGCGAACGGCCTGCTGAGACTGCCGAAGCTGTACGCGGACGACACCGCCGGCACGTTCCTGCTCCGCGTCACCACCGCGGGCGGCGCGACCCTCACGGTCGAACTGACCGTGGCGGCGGCCGGGACGACATCCCCGGGCCCGTCGCCCAGCCCGTCCGAGACCTCCGGCGCCTGACGCCCGACGGATGCCGGATGGCGGCCTGACGGATGCGGGGCCGCGCGCCTGCCGCATGCCCGAGGGGCGCCCGGGCGGACGTCCGACGGACACCCGTCGCACGCCTGCCCGTCCGGCGCCGGCCGTGCCCGCGGACGAGGGCGCCCCCACGGTCCGCTGACGACGCAGGGGCGCCCCTGGCGCGTCCGGCCGGAGCCGGAACGGCTCACCGTCCGAGGCGCGCGTTGGTGTGCCGGGTCGGCTCGGCGGCGGCCGGGTCCTGCGGCCACGGGTGCCTGGGGTAACGCCCGCGCAACTCGGCCCGTACGCCCTGGTAGCCGTCCCGCCAGAAGGAGGCGAGATCGGCGGTGACGGCGGCCGGCCGCCCCGCCGGGGACAGCAGATGCACCAGCAGAGGCACCCCGGCCACCCGCGGCGACTCCTGCAGCCCGAACATCTCCTGCAGCTTCACGGCCAGCACCGGCTGCTCCGGGTCGGAGTAGTCGATCCGGATTCCGGACCCACTGGGTACGGTGATCCGCTCGGGGGCGAGGTCGTCGAGCCGCGCGGCCTCACCGGAGGCCCAGGGCAGCAGCCGCCCGAGCGCCTGCCCGGCGTCGATCCGCGCGAGATCCGCCCGCCTGCGGGCACGGCTCAGCTCCGGCTCCAGCCACTCCTCCACACGCGCGTGCAGCGCCTCGTCGGACACATCGGGCCACGGCTCGCCCAGCCGCCCGTGCAGAAAGGCCAGCCGCTGCCGCAGCACGGACGCCCCCGCCGGCCACCGCAGCAGCCCGAACCCCTCCCGCCGCAGCCCGTCCAGTAGCGCCGCGCGCACCAGCGGGGGATCGGCGCCGGCATGCGGCCGCACCGCCAGCTCCACCGCTCCGAGCCGCTCGACCCGCCGGGCCACGACGTCCCCGCCGGCCCAGTGCACCTCCTCGCGGACCTCCGCCAGCGCCCCTGCCGCGAACCGCGCGACGGCCTCGTCGACGACCGCGCCGAGCCTCACGCGCGCGTGCCCCCGTCCCACGGGCCGGTCGGCCACCGCGACGGCGGTCCACTCCGCGCCGCGCAACCCGGAAGCCGTCCCCACCTCGGCCCGGGTCCCGCCCACCATCAGATACGACCCTCCGTCCAGCCGGGCGACCCGCTCGGGAAAAGCGAGCGCGACGACCACCCCGGCCCGAAGCTCCTCCCCGCCCTCGGACCCGCCCACCCGCACCGGTGGGAGGACCCCGGTCGCGTCCGTCGCCGGGGCGTTCCGGGCGGACGCGTGCCGGAGGCCGTCCGGCCGTGTCGGCGGGATGCCGGATGCCTCCCGCGCGGCGGGCGGGAAGGCGGGCCCGCCGCGCGCGCCGGTGCCGTCCGCCGGTAGCGGAGCGCCGCCCGGTGCGGGGGTCCTGCCGGTGGCCCCGGACGCGAGGCCGCGCAGGCGGCGGACCTCCGTGCGCCACCGCGCGGCATACGCGTCACCCCCGCGCCGCGCGGTGCGCAGCGCGCTCGCGAGGTCGTCCCCGTACGCGCGGGGCGGCTCCTCACCGATCAGCGCGACCACCTCGGCGGCGAGGCCGGGCCCCACCACCGGTGCCGCGTCCAGCAGCGCCCGGCCCAGCCGGGGATGCAGCCCCAGCCGCGCGAGCCGCACACCCCGCTCCGTGGCGCGTCCGTCCGGACCGACCGCGCCGATCGCGGTCAGGACCGCCCGGGCCGCCGCCATCGCCCCGCCCGGCGGCGGATCGAGCAGCGCCAGCCCGGAGGCCTCCGGATCGCCCCAGCAGGCCGCCTGCAGCGCGAACGCCGTCAGATCGGCGACCTCGATCTCGGGGGAGGGGAACCGCGGCAGCCGCGCGTCCTCCGCCTCCGCCCAGCAGCGGTACACCGCGCCCGGCGCCTCACGCCCGGCCCGTCCCGCGCGCTGCCGTCCCGCCGCCCGCGAGGCCCGTACCGTCGTCAGCGCGCTCAGCCCCCGCGCGTGGTCCACGCGCGGCTCCCGCGCGAGCCCCGAGTCCACGACCACCCGCACGCCGGGAACCGTCAGCGACGACTCCGCCACCGAGGTCGCGAGCACCACCCGGCGCCGTTCCCCGGGCGCGAGGACCGCGTCCTGCACGGCGGCCGGCGCCCGACCGTGCACCCGGAGCACCTCGGCGCCGCCCACGTCCGCCGGATCCCCCAGCTGCCCGGCCACCCGGTCGATCTCGCCCACCCCGGGCAGGAACACCAGCACGTCCCCCTCCCGCTCGGCCAGCGCCCGCCGCACCACCGACGCCACATGCGTCAGCAGCGCCGGATCGACCCGCATGCCGTGCGGCGGCCGCGGCGCACGCGCGGGAGGCGCCCACACCACCTCCACCGGGAACGCGGCACCCCGCGCCTCGACCACCGGCGCGCCGCCCAGCAGCCGCGCCCAGCCCTCGGCGTCCGTGGTCGCCGACGCCGCGACCAGGCGCAGCTCCGGACGCAGGGTCTCGCGCACGTCCCACAGGAACGCCGCCGCCGTGTCCGCGTCGAGATGCCGCTCGTGGCACTCGTCGAGCACCACCACGTCCACCCCGGCCAGCTCCTGGTCGCGCTGCAGACGCTGAAGGAGCACACCGGTCGTGACGACCTCCACGCGCGTGTGCCGCCCGACCGCCCGCTCACCGCGCACCGTGAAACCGGCCGACTCCCCGACCCGCTCGCCCAGCAGCCACGCCATCCGCCGCGCCGCCGCGCGCGCCGCGATCCGCCGCGGCTCGGCGACCACCACCCGCCGCGCGGGACCGTCACCGAGCAGCCCCGCCAGCGCGAGCGGCACCAGCGTCGTCTTGCCGGTCCCGGGCGGTGCCACCAGTACGGCCGTGCCGTGCGCGTCGAGGGCGCCGGTCAGTCCGGGCAGGGCGGCGCGTACCGGAAGGGCGTCCAGTGCGTCGTAACGGATCACGCGCTCAGTCCCGTACGCAGACGAAGATCGCCGTTCCCGGGATCAGATTCCCGCGCAGCGGGGACCAGCCGCCCCACTCGGAGGTGTTCCAGGCCGGCCACTCGGGCTCCACCAGGTCCACCAGGCGGAACCCCGAGGCGACGACGTCGCGGACCCGGTCGCCGAGCGTCCTGTGGTGCTCGACGTACACCGCGCGGCCCTCCTCGTCCTGCTCCACGTAGGGCGTGCGGTCGAAGTACGACGCGGAGACGCTCAGCCCCTCCGGCCCCGGCTCGTCCGGGAACGCCCAGCGGACCGGATGCGTCAGGGAGAACACCAGCCGGCCCCCGGGACGCAGCACCCGGTGCACCTCGCGCAGCACCAGCCGCGGATCGGCGACGAAGGGCAGCGCCCCGTACGCCGAGCAGGCCAGGTCGAAGGAACCGTCGCCGAAGGGCAGCGCGCCCGCGTCGGCGCACACCAGGGGAAAGGACCCGCCGATGCGCAGCGCGTGCTG
Source organism: Streptomyces sp. NPDC016640 (assembly GCF_043076215.1). Lineage (NCBI taxonomy): Bacteria > Bacillati > Actinomycetota > Actinomycetes > Kitasatosporales > Streptomycetaceae > Streptomyces > Streptomyces sp. NPDC016640. The sequence goes on along the minus strand of NZ_JBIBRG010000005.1, from coordinate 56,195 downwards.
CAACTGCCGGTGCGAGATGTCCAGGGCCACCGGGTGCGCCCCCCTGGCGGCCAGCCAGCGCGAGCACTGCGCCGCGCCGGCGCCCAGCTCCAGGACGTCCCGTCCCTTCAGCTCCTCCGGCGGGCCGAGCAGTTCGGCCTCCACCTCGTCCAGCCCCTCGGGACCCCACACGAAGCGGTCGTCGCCGAGGAACGTGCCGTGCTCGACCTGGTACTCGTCCGCGTTCCGGTCCCACCAGCCGCGGTTGGCGCGTGAGCTCTCCGTGACACCGGCGTCCCGCCGGGTCGCCTCCGGTTCGGGCGCTTCGGGCTCTTGGATGATCGGCTCCCTCGTCGTACTCTTCCGTCCAGCCGGACCCCGGTGTGTCACCGAAGGGCGCGACGGCCCCTGCGCGGCCTCGGGGACGGGAATCGTGCCGGGTATGCGGTGATTCGCCCCGGGTGGGCGGCTTCGCGCATTGACCCCGCCCGGCTGCCCCCGTATGCTACAAGTTGCGCTGCGGGCCTGCGCACCTCAGACGTAGCAGGCTGCGCTCGCATCTGTTGTATGTCCCCTCGGTTCTCGAGGCGTCATCACCAGTGACTGGTGATGTGCTTCCTTGGCTGTCCGGCTTCGGCAGAGCGAAACGGGCTCCGGCGTAGCAGTACCTACGACTTCAATGTCCGTACCGGAGCCCTTTCCCACATGACGAGCAGCACCGAGACCACCGCCACCACCCCGCAGGTAGCGGTCAACGACATCGGTAACGAGGAAGCCTTCCTCGCCGCGATCGACGAGACGATCAAGTACTTCAACGACGGCGACATCGTCGACGGCGTCATCGTGAAGGTCGACCGGGACGAGGTCCTGCTCGACATCGGTTACAAGACCGAAGGCGTCATCCCGAGCCGCGAGCTCTCGATCAAGCACGACGTCGACCCCAACGAGGTCGTCGCCGTCGGTGACGAGATCGAAGCCCTTGTTCTCCAGAAGGAGGACAAGGAAGGCCGCCTGATCCTCTCGAAGAAGCGCGCCCAGTACGAGCGTGCCTGGGGCACCATCGAGAAGATCAAGGAAGAGGACGGGATCGTCACCGGCACCGTCATCGAGGTCGTCAAGGGTGGTCTCATCCTCGACATCGGCCTCCGTGGCTTCCTCCCGGCCTCCCTGGTCGAGATGCGCCGCGTTCGCGACCTCCAGCCCTACGTGGGCAAGGAGCTCGAGGCCAAGATCATCGAGCTGGACAAGAACCGCAACAACGTGGTCCTGTCCCGCCGTGCCTGGCTGGAGCAGACCCAGTCCGAGGTCCGCCAGACCTTCCTCACCACCCTCCAGAAGGGCCAGGTGCGGTCCGGCGTCGTCTCCTCGATCGTCAACTTCGGTGCCTTCGTGGACCTGGGTGGCGTCGACGGCCTGGTCCACGTCTCCGAGCTGTCCTGGAAGCACATCGACCACCCGTCCGAGGTCGTCGAGGTCGGCCAGGAGGTCACCGTCGAGGTCCTCGACGTCGACATGGACCGCGAGCGTGTCTCCCTGTCGCTGAAGGCGACCCAGGAAGACCCGTGGCAGCAGTTCGCCCGCACCCACCAGATCGGCCAGGTCGTGCCCGGCAAGGTCACGAAGCTGGTTCCGTTCGGTGCGTTCGTCCGCGTGGACGAGGGCATCGAGGGTCTGGTCCACATCTCCGAGCTGGCCGAGCGCCACGTGGAGATCCCGGAGCAGGTCGTCCAGGTCAACGACGAGATCTTCGTCAAGGTCATCGACATCGACCTCGAGCGCCGCCGCATCAGCCTCTCGCTGAAGCAGGCCAACGAGGCATTCGGTGCCGACCCGTCGGCGGTCGAGTTCGACCCGACCCTGTACGGCATGGCCGCGTCCTACGACGACCAGGGCAACTACATCTACCCCGAGGGCTTCGACCCCGAGACCAACGACTGGCTCGAGGGCTACGAGACCCAGCGCGAGGCGTGGGAGACGCAGTACGCCGAGGCGCAGCAGCGCTTCGAGCAGCACCAGGCGCAGGTCATCAAGTCCCGCGAGGCGGACGAGAAGGCCGTTGCCGAGGGTGGCGAGGTTGCCGCTCCGGCCGCGTCCGGCGGTAGTGGTGGCGGCGGCGGTTCGTACTCCTCCGAGGGTGCCGACAACAGCGGCGCGCTCGCCTCGGACGAGGCGCTGGCCGCGCTGCGCGAGAAGCTGGCCGGCGGCCAGAGCTGAACGCCTGCCGCTGAGGCTCAGCGGTTGACCGAGGGGCCGTACCTTTCGAGGTGCGGCCCCTCGGTGCTGCCCCGCGAGGGGAAGCCCGCGGGCCCGTGAGGGCTTGTCGCGCGGTTCCCCGCGCCCCTGGGAGCCGGTGTGTGCTGCGGGAGACGCCGGGCGCCGTCCGAGGGGGCCCGCACGACCGAGGGAGCCGTTCCCGCCCGGGAATGCCGGTGCCGCATGCCACGTTGTGCAGTACGAACACGAGGAGGAGCGGTCACTGTGCTTGATCCGCAGGGTTTGTACGCATGGGAGCCGAAGGGGCTGGGTGTCGTCGACATGGCGCTCGCCCAGGATTCGGCCGGACTTGTCATGCTCTACCACTTCGACGGATACATCGACGCGGGCGAGACCGGGGACCAGATCGTCGACCGGCTGCTCGACTCGCTGCCCCACCAGCTCGTCGCCCGGTTCGACCACGACCGGCTCGTCGACTACCGCGCCCGGCGCCCGTTGCTGACCTTCACCCGCGACCGCTGGAGCGACTACGACGTTCCCGCCATCGAGGTGCACCTCGTCCAGGACGCCACGGGAGCGCCCTTCCTGCTGCTCGCCGGACCCGAACCGGACGTGGAGTGGGAGCGCTTCGCCGCCGCCGTGCAGCAGATCGTGGAGCGGCTCGGCGTCCGCCTGTCGGTGAACTTCCACGGCATCCCCATGGGCGTCCCGCACACCCGGCCCGTCGGCCTCACACCCCACGGCAACCGCACCGACCTCGTCCCGACGGGCAGCCGGGTCTTCGACGAGGCACAGGTCCCGGGCAGCGCCGAGGCCCTCGTCGAGTACCGGCTCATGCAGGCCGGACACGACGTCCTGGGCGTCGCCGCGCACGTGCCGCACTACATCGCCCGCTCCCCGTACCCGGACGCGGCGCTGACCGTCCTGGAGGCCGTCACGGCCGCCACCGGACTGGTCCTGCCGGGCATCGCGCACGCCCTGCGCACCGACGCCCACCGCACCCAGACCGAGATCGACCGCCAGATCCAGGAGGGCGACGAGGAACTCACCGCTCTCGTGCAGGGCCTGGAGCACCAGTACGACGCCGCCGCGGGCGCGGAGACCCGGGGGAACATGCTCGCCGAGCCGGCGGAGATCCCGTCGGCGGACGAGATCGGCCGCGAGTTCGAGCGGTTCCTGGCGGAGCGGGAGGGGGACGGCTAGGACCTGCGGCGCGGTCGCGCGGGGAATCGACGGCGCCTCGCTGGACCCGCGTCCGCGGCGTGGTTCCCGGCGCCTGTCGCACGGGCTCGGGCGGGACCCCGCTGCCGGTGCGGGCCTGCCGCTGGGCCTAGGCTGCCTTCCATGCTGACAGTGGGCCTGACCGGCGGGATCGGCGCCGGCAAGAGCGAGGTGTCGCGGCTGCTCGCCGAACGCGGAGCCGTGCTGATCGACGCGGACCGCATCGCGCGCGAGGTGGTCGAACCGGGGACGCCGGGCCTGACGGCGGTGGTGGACGCCTTCGGCGAGGAGGTCCTCGCCGCGGACGGCGGCCTCGACCGGCCCAAGCTGGGTTCCATCGTCTTCGCGGACCCGGAGAAGCTGGCCGTCCTCAACTCGATCGTCCACCCCCTGGTGGGCGCCCGCTCCCGGGAACTGGAGGAGGCCGCCGCCGAGGACGCCGTCGTGCTCCACGACGTCCCCCTCCTGACGGAGAACGGCCTCGCCCCCCTCTACGACCTCGTGATCGTCGTCGACGCGAGCCCCGAGACCCAGCTCGACCGGCTGGTGGGCCGGCGCGGCATGAGCGAGGAGGACGCACGCGCGCGGATGGCCGCCCAGGCGACCCGGGAGCAGCGCCGGGAGATCGCCGACATCGTCATCGGCAACGACGTCCCCCTCGAGGAGCTGGAACAGCGCGTCGACGAGGTATGGGCCGAGCTCGTCCGCCAGTCACGGACGGGTCGGAGGTCCCGGCCGGAGTCCCGGCCGGAATAGCGGCGCCCGCACGGGGCGTTGAACCGCTGCAGCAAGGGAAGGATGCAGCCGTGCCCGAGATCAGCGGTTCGACCGGACGTACGCCGGAGACGCATGTCATCGACTTCCGCGCCGCCGAGCACCTGCTCGCCTCCCGGGACCCGCGGGGCGCGGTGAAGCTGCTCGACGGCGTCATCGACGTCCACCCCGAGAACACCGCCGCACGGCTGCTGCGCGCACGCGCCTTCTTCGCGGCCGCCCAGCTGCGCCCCGCCGAGCTGGAGTTCTCCCTCGTCCTGGAGCGAGAACCGGACAACGCCTTCGCCCACTTCGCGCTGGCCCGCACCTACCAGCGGCAGGGCCGCCCCCATCCGGCCAAGCGCCACTTCCGGCTGGCGGCCGCCCTCGACCCGAACCCGGAGTACCTGAAGGCGGCGCGCTTCGACGCGTGACGGTCCCTGCGCTCGCGCTACGGCCGGCCGTCCGGCGGCCGGTACGGGGGGACCTCGGGACCCGGCTGGTAGTGCGGTCCCTGACGGATGTGCCGCAGGACGACGGCCAGGTCGACCGTGACGAGCAGCCACAGCAGCCCGCAGACGAGCGCCCAGCCGGGATGCCCCGCGATCGCGAACGCCACCGTTCCCGCCACGGTCCACACGACGCCCCACACGCTCAGCCAGAACCGCATCCGCAGCGCACTGCGCGCGGTCGTCGGTTCACTGCCCGTACGCTTCACGGTCCTCACTCCCGCCTGCGGGCTGCGGTTTCCACGGTCGTCACTCCCGCCTGCGAGCTGTGGTCTTCCTGGATCCGGGTGCCCGCAACGACGTGGTTCACCGGCTCCACGGACACCGGCTTTCACTCGGTCGGGTGAATCCGCGACGGATGGGAACGGCTGTGCGGACGCGGTCCGTTGGACGGGCATGGAACTGAGGACGCGTGACGGGTACGAGGGGACGGGACCCGGGGCGATCACCCCGGACGGCTGCGCGGTGGAGGTCTACTCCAGGCTGTCCGTCGGGGACGAGCCGGACATCATCGCCGCCGCGGTACCGGCGGGGGCCCGGATCCTGGAGCTGGGCAGCGGAGTGGGGCGGATGACCCACGCGCTGCTGGAACGCGGCTTCGCGGTCACCGCGGTGGACGAGTCCGCCGAGATGCTGGAGCGCGTCCGCGGGGCACGGACGGTGCGGAGCTCCATAGAGAAGCTCGACCTGGGCGAGACCTTCGACGTGGTGCTCCTCGCGTCCTTCCTGGTGCACGCCGGGGACGTCGAGGTGCGGCGCGGCATGCTGCGCACCTGCGTGCGGCATCTGGCGGAAGGCGGGTGCGTGCTGATCCAGCGGGAGGGCGAGGACTACCACACCAATGTGCCGCGCGAGCGGGTGGACCCGGCCGGCTTCACCGTGCGGATCGTGTCGGCGGAGCCGGCCGGCGACGGGGTCGACTCGGTGCGCGCGGAGTACGTGTTCCCGGACGCGGTCTGGACGCAGACGTTCCGGTCCCGGCCGTTGACGAAGGAGCGGTTCGAGGAGGCGCTGGGGGAGGCGGGTCTGCGCGTGGACCGGTATCTGACGGCCGACCGGACATGGGTGCGGGCCGTGCCGAAGGACGAAGGCTGAGCGCCGGAACCGGTCCCTGGGAGCGATGAGTTCGCGGGCGAGGGGCGGTCTGCCCCGGTGACAGCAGCACGCACCGCTTTCCCCAGGAGACCGCCCATGCCCGAGACCACAGCTCCCGCCACGACCGCATCCGCCGCCGAGTCCACGGGGACCGTCGTCGCCGAGTCCCCGGTCCTCCGTGGACGGCCGGCCCGTATCGCGCTGCGCACCGTGCAGGTGCTGCTCGCACTCTTCTACGCGATCGCGAGCGCGCTGCCCAAGCTGATCGCGCACTCCTCCGCCGCCGGGTCCTTCGACGACATGGGCTGGGGCAGCCCGGGCATGTACGCCGTCGGGGTGCTCGAACTCGCCGGGGCGATCGGCCTGTTGATTCCGGTCCTGCAGTCGGTGGCCGCGACGGGGCTGGCGGCGATGATGGTGGGCGCGTTCGTCGTGCAGGTCACGGTGTTCGACGGTCAGTACGCGGCGACACCGCTGATCCTGATCGTGCCGCTCGCGCTCATCGCCTGGGCCCGCCGGGACCACAACGCGGACCTGCTGCGGCTCCTGCGACACCGCGACTGACGGCTTTGAGGCAGGACCGGAAGGGCCGGGGAAGGGGCCGGGGGAGCGTCCCCCAGCTCCCGGGCCCGTCCCGGCACCGTTTCCGTCACGGCCGTGCCGCGCCCCCGGAACCTCCACCACGGGACGTGCGGCCGCCCTTTCCACCGCGGCCACCGGATCCGCCACGCCCCCCGGCCCCGCCCCGGTCACCGGCACCACCGGGCGCGGCGCCCGGATCACCCGGTCCACCGAGCCCACCGGGTCCGCCCGGCGCGCCGAAGCCACCCGGTCCGCCGAGACCGCCCAGCGCGCGCAACCGCTCCAGTTCGCGGCGGTCGCGCTTGGTCGGGCGGCCCGCGCCGCGGTCCCGGACACCGGCCGGGGCGACGGCCTCGCGGGGCGGGGGCGGCGGCGAGTTGTCGATGTAGCACTGGACGGCCACGGGCGCGCCCACCCGCTTGCGGATCAGCCGCTTGACCACGACGATCCGCTCCCGGTTCTCGTGCCGCAGGCGCACCTCGTCGCCCACGCGGACGGAGTGCGCGGGCTTGACCCGTTCCCCGTTCAGCCGCACATGCCCGCCCCGGCAGGCGGCGGAGCCGAGGGACCGTGTCTTGACCAGGCGCACCGACCAGATCCAGCTGTCGATGCGGACGGACTCGCCGCTCTGCGGCCCGGCCGCCTCGGCGGCGGCCACGGCCGCGGCGATCTCCGGATCCGCCGGCGCGGCCCCCGCCTCCCCGGCAGCCCCACCCGCGGCATCCGCGCCCCCCGCACCGCTCGCGCCCCCCGCACCGCCGGCACCGTTCGTGCCGCCGCTACCGCTCGCGGACGGCGTGCCGCCGTCCGGCAGTGACGGGTCCGCCGCACCCCCGGCCCCGCCGGTCCTGTCCTTCTCCGCGCCCTCGGAAACCATGGTTCCGACCTTAGCCCGACCGGCGCGCGGACCGTACGGGGGTTTCCGCGGGCCCACGACCTGCGGAACCGCCGCCGTACCCCCGCGCGACGGCCTACCGTGGAGCCATGGACCCCAGCGGCCTCGACCGGCTCGACCAGCGCATCGCCGGCTGCCGTGCCTGCCCCCGGCTGGTGGACTGGCGTGAGGAGGTCGCCCGTACCAAGCGGGCCGCGTTCGCCGACTGGACGTACTGGGGCAGGCCGGTACCCGGATTCGGGCCGCCGGACGCCCGGCTGCTGATCGTCGGACTGGCCCCCGCGGCACACGGCGGCAACCGCACCGGCCGCATGTTCACCGGGGACCGCTCGGGGGACGTGCTGTACCGGGCGCTGTACGACGTCGGCCTCGCCTCCCAGCCGGCCTCCGTGCACACCGGGGACGGCCTGGAGCTGTACGGCGTGCGCGTCACCGCGCCCGTGCACTGCGCCCCGCCCGCCAACAAGCCCACACCCGGGGAGCGGGACGCCTGCCGGCCCTGGCTGGTGCGGGAACTGCAGCTGCTGCGGCCGACGGTACGGGCCGCACTCGTCCTCGGTGCCTTCGGCTGGCAGGCCGCGCTGCCCGCGTTCGCCGCGGCGGGCTGGACCGTGCCCCGTCCCCGGCCCGCCTTCGCGCACGGCGCCCGCGCCACCCTGGAGGCCGCCGACGGTCCCGGCCTCCACCTCTTCGGCTGCTTCCACGTCAGTCAGCGCAACACCTTCACCGGCCGGCTCACCCCGGAGATGCTCAGGGACGTACTGCGCGCGGCGGCGGGTTCGGCGGGACTGCGCACGGCGTGAAGGGGATGAGCGGCCGCGGCCGAATGGGCTACGGTGCTCCGATGTCCAGGTATCCGGAGATCGAACCGTACGACCACGGCATGCTCGACGTCGGTGACGGCAACCGCGTGTACTGGGAGACCAGCGGCAACCCGGACGGCAAGCCCGCACTCGTGCTGCACGGCGGGCCCGGCTCGAGCGCCGGCCCGAACCTCCGCCGCTACTTCGATCCGGCCGCCTACCGCATCGTGCTGCTCGACCAGCGCGGAGCAGGGCGCTCCGTGCCGCGCGCGAGCGACCACACCACCGACATGAGCGTCAACACGACCGCCCACCTCATGGCGGACCTGGAGCGGCTGCGCGTCCACCTGGGCGTCGAGCGGTGGCTGGTGTGGGGCGTGTCGTTCGGTTCCGCACTGGGACTGCGGTACGCGCAGACGCACCCGGGAGTCGTGTCCGAACTCGTCCTGACCGGAGTCGCCACCGGTTCCAACGCCGAAGTGGCCCTGCTGACACGAGGGCTGGGCAGGATCTTCCCGGAGGCGCACGAACGCTTCCTCGCGGAACTGCCCGCGGACCGGCGCGACGGCAATCTCGCCGCCGCGTACAACGGACTGCTGGAGTCGCCCGACCCGGAGGTCCGGGAACGCGCCGCGCGGGCCTGGACCGACTGGGAGACGGCGATGATCCCCGCGCCGCCCCGCTCGGTCGCCCGGTTCGAGGACCCGGAGTTCCGTTACGGTTTCGCGCGGACCGTCACCCACTACTGGGGCAACGACCACTTCCTCGGCGAGGGCAACGACGACGGTGCGGTGCTGCGCGACGCGCACCTCCTCGAGGGCGTCCCCGGCACCCTGGTGCAGGGCAGCCTCGACCCGGGCAACCTCCTGGGCACCGTCTGGCGGCTGCACCACGCCTGGCCGGGCAGCGAACTGGTGATCGTCGACGAGGCCGGCCACGACGCCGGAGCGGTCGGCGACGACGCCCTGGTGGCGGCGACGGACCGCTACGCGCGCGCCCGGCACTGACGCGTCGCCCGCCCGCGACCGCCACGAGCGGGTGGGGCGTCCGGCAGTGAGGAAGGCGGCGGGAACCGACCGGGCGCGGTGACGCGCTGGATCAGGGAGCCCACCGAGGCGGCCGGCGGCCGGCCCGCCGATCGTGCACCGGCCGGCCCTCCGCCGCATCCGCATCACCCCTCGGGCCGCCTCCGGGGCTCCTCGGTGGCCGGGCCCTCCTCGGGCTCCGTCCTGGCCTTGAGCACCGGACCGATGAGCAGGTCGTACACGGCGGTGCCGAGGACCCCGCCGACGAGGGGGCCGACGACGGGGATCCACCAGTAGCCGCTGAACCAGCCGAAGGTGCCGGGCAGGGCGATCGAGCCCCAGCCCTCGAAATAGGTGAACAGACGGGGCCCGAAGTCGCGTGCGGGATTGATCGCGTATCCGGCGTTCGTGCCGAAGGCCAGGCCGATCGCGACGACCACCAGACCGATGAGGAACGGATGGAGATTCGACAGCGGAGCGGTGTTGCGGGTGTCGATGAGCGCACAGACCAGCATGAGGAGGATCCCGGTCCCCACGATCTGGTCGAGCAGGGGTCCCCACCAGGAATCCCCGAAGTATTCGGCGGGGAACGTGGCGAAGATCGAGTAGGTCGCCAGCGACTCGTCCCGCGGGACTCCCGCCCTGGCGTCGGCCGCGACGATCGCCCACCGGTAGCAGGCGTAGACGAGTGCGGCGGCGACGAAGGCGCCCACGACCTGCGCCAGCCAGTAGGGCAGGACCTTCCGCCAGGGGAAGTCCCCGCGTACGGCGAAGCCCAGCGTCACCGCGGGATTGATGTGGGCGCCGCTGATGCCGCCCGCCACATGGATGGCGAACACCACGGCGAGCCCCCACGCCCAGGCGATGATGAGCCAGTTGGCGGGCCCGAAGTCCGTCACCTGCCGTCCTGATCCGGGCAGGCCCACCACGGAGACGGCAACGGATCCGGTGCCCAGCAGGATCAGGACGAAGGTGCCCAGGAATTCGGCGAGCATCTCGCCGCCGAGGCCTTTGCGATAACCGCGTCGGCGTGCAGTGCGTTCAGCCATCGGAGCTCCTCGGCTGGAATGGCGCTGACCTGCCCCCACCGGAAGCGTAGGGGGGGCGGGGTGATCGGGCTCGCCGAGCGTCTTTTTTCCTTCCTATGGAGCAACGCACGACAGCGCCCGCCGCGCGGGCGGGGCCCGGGGCGGGACGAGGGCAGCCGCTGTCGCGGCCGCCGGCGCCGCATCTCCCGGTACGCGGACGTCCGGACGAGGGCCTTCCGCATCTTGTACCGGTGTACCGGTGGGCCGGCGTCCACGCGGGCGGCACCACGCGCCCGCACCGTCACCTCACGGAAACGCGGCCGTTCGCTCTCCTCCGGCAACACCGCTTACCGTGGAGATGACGTTCCCCCGGCCCGGTCACCGTCGCCCGCGAGCCCTCGCCCGCCCGACGCGACGACTGGAGCCCCGTGTCCCGCCCCGCCGCACCCGCCGTACCTCCGTGGCTGGCCCATGTCCTGCGAGCCCAGCGGGGACCGGTCCCCTGGAGCGCGGTCACGCGCGGCGCGCTGGCCGGTGGGCCGCTGCTGCTCGCGGCCGTCCTCGCCGGGCGGCCCACGCTCGGGGTCGCCGCCGCCATCGGTGCCATGTTCGCCGGGATCAACGACCGGCCGGGGAGCCGGCGCGCCTCGGTCGGGCGGATCGGCGGGCCCGCGCTCGCGGGGGCGGCCGGGCTGGCCGCGGGGACGTACGCCGGGGACCACGTCCCGGCCGTGCTGCTCACACTGCTGCTGACCGGCCTCGGCCTGGTCGCCGGCGCGGTCAGCGCACTCGGGCCCGTGGGTTCCGCCGTGGGCACGCAACTGCTGGTCGGAGCGGCCGTCGGGGCCGGGATGCCGTTGCCCGAACCGGGATGGCAACGGGCGCTCGCCTTCGCCGCCGGTGCCGGCTGGCTGCTCCTGCTGCGGCTGGCGCTGCCCACCCCGGGCTCGCTCGCCGGGGACTTCCGGTTCGACGGGGAGCGGCACGCCGTCGCCGGGGTGTACGACGCCGTGGCCGCGCTGCTCGACGCGGCCGGATCGGAGACGGCCACCGCGCGGCGGGCCGCGCTCACCGCCGCCCTCGACCACGCGCAGGACGCACTCGCGGGACCCCGGCTGCGGCGGTACGCCTCCTCCGCGGCCGAACGCCGGCTGCACGCGCGGTACGCCGCCGCGCTCCCCCTCGCCGAGGCCGCGACCGCACTGGCCTGGGCGGGCGAGGCCGTCGCGGCCCGCACGTCCGAGGGGCCCCGGCGCCTCGCCGTCGCCGTGCGCGACAACACCCCCACCGGGCCGCTGCCCGCGCCCTCCCGGTCCGCCCCCGCGCTGCGCGCCCTCGACGACGCGCTCCTGCACGCCGCCGAGGTCTTCGACGGCGCGGCGGGCGGCGACCTGCACAACCGCAGGCGGCCCCGGGCCGCCCGGGTGCGCACCCTCCTCGGCGCCCGGGGCCGCGAGTACGGCCTGCGGGTCGCCCTCTGCTTCGGGGCGAGCGCCGCCGTCGCCCAGGCACTGCACCACGCCCGCTGGTACGGGCAGCACGAGCACTGGTACTGGCTGCCCGCCACGGCCGTCTTCCTCGTCAAGCCCGACCTCGGGCCGCTGGCCTCCCGGGTGCTGTCCCGGGCCGCCGGGACCGTGCTCGGGGCGCTTGTCTTCGCGGGGTTCGCCGCGGTGCTGCCCCGGCCGGAGGGGCTGGTCGCGCTGGTCGTGGTCAGCGGGGCGCTGATTCCCGTGGCCACCCGGCACTTCGCCGCGCAGACCGCCGTGGTCACGGTGCTCGTGCTCGCCCTGGTGATGGCCGGCGGTGAGCCCCAGGCCTCCGTCGGCCGGATCGGCGAGACCCTGCTGGCCTGCGCCATCGTGCTGGTCGTCGGCCACCTCCCGATGCCGGGCCCGCGCGGCGACGCCATCCGGGCCCGGCTCGCGGAAGCCGGCGCCGCCGCCCGGGCGTACCTCGACCACGTGCTGGGCGGGCCCGACGGCCACCACGCGTCCGGCCGGTCCCGCGATCACCACACGTCCGGCGAGCCGCAGGAGCACCACGCGACCGGCGGCTCCCGCGACCGCGCCGTCCGCTGGGCCCTGCGCCGCGAGGCCTACCGCACCCTCGCCGAAGCCCGTACCGCCATCGCCCTGGCCTCCGCCGAGCTCCCGCCGCTCGCCCGGCACGCGGACGGCGCGGACGAGATCGCCGCCACCCTCGAACGGCTCGTCGACACCACCACCGCCTGCGCCGTCCAGCTCGACGACACCGGCGCCCTCGACCCCCGTCACGTCCGGCGGCTCGCCGAACTCCAGGACGAACTCGCCCGCCGCCGCGACCGCGTCGGACTCCGTCTGCCGGACCCGCCCGCCGCCGGGTGAGCCGGCCGGCCCACCCCGCCCGCACCGGTGCGTGATCCGGTCCCGGCACGCCACGCCGCTCCCCGGGGTCCGCACCCACCGGCGGCGGACGCGGCGGCCCCTCGTCCGGCAGGCCCGTGCCCGGCCCGCCCCGCGGCACAACCGCGACGGGATGCCGCGGTTCGGCTCACCCGGGCCGGGGGAGCGCCGTACGTTGACGTGATGACGCCTTCTGCCGTGGAGAGTCCCGCCGGGCTCGTCATCACCGGATGCACCGTCCTCACGCACGACGATCAAGAGAGAATCGGGTTCGCGGAGGACGCCGCGATCGTCGTGCGTGACGGAGCGGTGGAGGAGGTGACCAGTGCGCAGGCCGTCGCGGGCCGGGCGGCCGGCGAGTGGATCGACGCCCGGGGGCAGGTCGCGCTGCCCGGTCTGATCAACTGCCACACCCACGCCCCGATGGTGGCCCTGCGCGGCCTCGCCGAGGACCTGCCGACCGAGGAGTGGTTCAACGGCGTCGTCTGGCCGGTGGAGTCCAACCTCACCGCCCGGGACGTCGAACTGGGCGCGCGGCTCGCCTGCGCGGAGATGATCCGGGGCGGTGTCACCTGCTTCGCCGACCACTACTTCGCCATGGACGTGATCGCCGCCGTGGTCGCCGGGTGCGGGATGCGGGCGCTGCTGGGGGAGGCGTACTTCTCCTCCCAGGGCGTTGCGGGACGGGAGCGGTCGCTGGAGTTCGCGTTGCGCCACCGCGGCTCGGCCGGCGGCCGCATCACCACCGCCCTCGCCCCGCACGCCCCCTACACCGTGGACGACGCCGATCTCGCCGCCACCGCCGGACTGGCCCGGACGCACGGGCTGCCCGTGCACCTGCACGCCGCCGAGAACCGCGACCAGACCGACGCCTCCCTCGCCCGGTACGGGCTCACCCCCATCGAGGTCCTGGAGCGCACCGGCATCCTCGACACCGACGTGCTCATCGCCCACGGCACCGGCATCCTCGACCGTGACCTGCCGCTGCTGGAGCGCGCGGACGGCCGTACGGCCGTGGCCACCGCGCCCCGCGGCTACCTCAAGTTCGCCTGGCCCACCACCACACCGGTGCGCGCGCTGCGCGACATCGGCGTCCCGGTCGGACTCGCCACGGACGGCGCCGCCTCCAACAACTCACTCGACGTGTGGGAGTCGATGGCGCTCACCTCACTGATCCAGAAGTCGGCGGAGGGCGACCCCCGTCTGCTCACCTCCCGTCAGGCGCTGCACCACGCCACGCTGCAGAGCGCCCGCGCGGTCGGCCTCGGCGGGAGCATCGGCAGCATCGCGCCCGGTCGCCGCGCCGACATCGTCCTCGTCGACCTCACCGGCCCGCACACCCAGCCCGTGCACGACCTCGCCGCGACCCTGGTGCACAGCGCCCGCTCCGCCGACGTCCGTACGACCGTCGTCGACGGCCGGGTCCTCATGCGTGACCGGGAACTGCTCACGATCGACGTCCCGGAGGTGGTCCGGGAGCTGGGGGAGCGGCTGCCCGCCCTCGTCGACCGCAGCCACGGCCGCCGGATCCAGGACTACGACCTCTGAAGCCGAAGCCGAAGACGTCCGCGAGGGAGCGATGAGTTCCGCGCGGCCCGGCGGTCACCTCCTGCAACGGGACCGTCGCACAGGAGGAACCATGTCGCTTCCGGAGATCGTCTCGCGCGCCGAGTGGCGCGCGGCGCGCCGGGAACTGCTGCTCGAGGAGAAGGCCGTCGCCCGCGCGCGGGACGCGCTCGGCGCCGAGCGGCGCCGGCTGCCCATGGTCCCGGTCGACCGGGAGTACGTGTTCGAGGGCGATGGGAGCGCCTCGCTGTTCGAGCCGGGCCCGGAGCTCGGGGGAGGAAAGGCCACGCTGCTCGATCTGTTCGAAGGGCGGCGCCAGCTCGTCGTCCACCACTTCATGTTCGCCCCCGAGTGGGACGCCGGATGCCGCGGTTGCTCCGCGTTCCTGGACCAGATCGGGCATCTCGCCCATCTCGCGGCGCGGGGCACCACGTTCGCGGCCGTCTCCCGGGCACCGTTCACGAAGATCCTGCCGTTCAAGGCCCGGATGGGGTGGATGCTGCCCTGGTACTCCTCGCCCTCCGGCGACTTCAACAAGGACTTCGAGGTGACCCTGGAACACGAGGGGCGGCTCACCGAGCGGCCCGGCCTCAGCTGCTTCCTGCGCGACGGAGACCGGGTCTTCCACACCTACTCGACGTACGGGCGCGGCCTCGACGGGCTCGGCTCGACCACCAGTCTGCTGGACCTCACCGCGCTCGGCCGCCAGGAGGAGGGGGAGGAACCCGACGGGTGCGCGTCGGCCCTCGGGGCGCCCACGGGGAGCGAACGCATCCGTTACCACGACGAGTACGGCGAGCACGACGAGTACGACGAGCACGACGAGTACGAAGACTGATACGGACGGTGACGGTTTACTCCGAAAAGCTGAGAGTCCGCTCACACTGGATGGTGAACGGGTGTCAACTACGTCTCAGTACCGTCACTGGACGGGGTGTTCACCCCATGGTTGGCGTTTAACTCTACGAGTACAACGCAGCATGGAGGTGGCAGGGTGAACGGGCGAACGGTGCTCGAACGCTTTCCCGCAGGTGGACCGCGCGGGTCGTGGCCGGCGGAGGCGTTCGCGCACGCCCGGCGCCTGGAGGGGCTGCCCGCCGAGGTGATCATGGATCTCGCGACCGACATGTTCCTGGTGATCGTCCGCGGCGAGGGCGTCGGTGACGTGACCGTGTGAGCGGACGTCCGTGACGCGGTGACCGGAGGGCGGTTACGCGGTGACCGGGCGTGACCAGGTCGGGGTGGTTCCGGTCAGCCGGCACAGGGCGAGATAGAGCGGTATCGGCGGGGTGTAGGGGAGCGTGCCGTCGGGCCGGTGGATCAGACCGGGCGGCTGAGGGGCGCCGGCGTCCGGGAGGACCGCGCCGATGGCGTAGCGCGCGGGGGCGGGCCACTCCAGGGCGTAGTCGGAGTCGGACGGGACCAGCCACCACCAGTGCGCCTCGTCGGCGTAGACGCAGCCCACGCGCGGCAGCCGGGGGATGACCAACGGGCCGAAGCGGGCGGGGACCGCCACCGCGTCGCAGCCCATGGGCGCCGTCATGCCGTCGGGTACCGGCAGCCGCCGGAGGGTGCGGGGAACCTGCCGTGCGCGATGGAGGCGGACCAGCGAGTCGAGGCTCAGTGCGCGGATGCCGGACGTTCCTGTCACGCGCGCTCCCCGGGCCCGCGGGTGCGCTGCCGCGGGGGTGTGTCCAGGCCCTGCGCCGGCCGGCGCGGCCGGCCGGACCCGGCGCCGCCGGCAGCGCCGTCGCTGCCGTCGTCACCGCTGCCGTGGTCCGGGCCGTCGGCCGGTCCGGGCTTCGGGCGGGCACCCCAGCCCAGGTCGTCACGAGGGTCCGAGGGGTCGTGCGGGGCGTCCGCCGTGCGGGGCAGGTCGGCCCAGACCAGCAGCCCGGTGCCGTGCTCGTGGGCGCCCCACGAGAGACAGAGGGTGTCGACGAGGAGCAGTCCCCTCCCGTGCTCCTCCTCCGGCCGCTGCCGGGTGTTCGCCCGCGGCCGGTCCGGAGCGCAGCCCTCGTCCCGCACGGCTATCCGCACCAGGTCGCCGCCGTCGTGCAGCTCGCAGACCACATGGCTGCTGGCGGTGTGCACGATGGCGTTGGTGACGAGTTCGGAGACGACCAGGGCCGCTGTGTCGCAGGTGTCCTCACACACCGACCAGCCGGTCAGCCGGGCCCTCGTCAGGCGTCTGGCCTGGGCCGGGGACCCCGGGTGGGCGGCCAGTTCGAAACGGAACCGGCGCTCGGCGGCGGCCCCCGTGGGGGCGGCTCCCGAGGCGGCACCGTGGCCGATGGAACCAGCGGCGGCGTCTGTTCCTAAGGGCGCGGACGGAATCACGCTTGCCACTATCGCCCCGCCATGAACACTTGGCAAGTGTCACTCTGAAAAATGCAGAGTGTTGTGTGACGGTCCGGACGGCCGTGGCACACTGCTCGCAACAGCACCTCGAGCGGCGCCAGTTGAGACCACCGAAGATCTATTCGAATGTGCGTTCGAATGAATCGATCCTCGGGCGGATCGTCGAATGGCGCCGCCGGGCTGTCAGGAATCGTTCGAGGAGGTGGAGTGTGAGCGAACCCCGGTCCGCGCCGACGGTCGGACAGGTCGTCCTCGGCAGACGCCTGCTCGACCTGCGGGAACGCGCGGGACTCAAGAGGGAGGAGGCCGCCCGCATTCTCCGGGTGGCCCCCGCCACCGTCCGCCGGATGGAGATGGCCGAGGTCGCGCTCAAGATCCCCTACCTCCAGCTCCTGCTGAAGGCCTACGGCGTCGCCGACGACGAGGCCGAGGCCTTCGTGCAGCTGGCGGAGGACGCCAACCGGCCCGGGTGGTGGCAGCGCTTCCACGACATCCTGCCCGGCTGGTTCTCCATGTACGTCAGCCTCGAGGGCGCGGCCTCCCTCATCCGCAGCTACGAACCCCATTTCGTCCCCGGACTGCTCCAGACCGAGGACTACGCGCGCGGCGTGCTGCGCTCGGGAGCCGTCGGGCAGACCCAGCCCGAGGACATCGAGCGCCATGTCGACCTGCGTATGCAACGGCAGAACCTGCTCACCCGTGAGGACGCGCCGCGGCTGTGGGTCGTGATGGACGAGACCGCGCTCCGCCGCCCGGTCGGCGGCCCGGAGGTGATGCGTGCCCAGATCGACAAGTTGCTCGAGGCCACGAAGCTGTCCAATGTGACGCTGCAGGTCGCGACGTTCGCAGGCGGCCCCCACCCCGGCACGTACGGGCCGTTCGTGCTGTTCCGATTCGCCATGCCCGAACTGCCGGACATGGTCTACAGCGAGTACCTGACCGGCGCCGTCTACCTGGACGCGCGCGCGGAGGTGGCGACCCACCTCGAGGTCATGGACCGCATGGCGGCGCAGGCCGCCACGGCACATCGCACGAAGGAGATCCTCCAGGATCTCCGCAAGGAGCTGTGAATGGAACTGATGAAGCCCCTGAAGACCCTGCCCCAGCCGCGGGTCCGCACCGCGCGGATCTACAACGGCATGCCCGCGCGGGAGCTGGGCGCCGAGGGCTGGCACAAGCCGTGGAGCGGCGGCAACGGGGGGAACTGCCTGGAGGCGATGAAACTCGACGACGGACGGATCGCCGTGCGGCAGTCCACCGACCCGGACGGGCCGGCGCTCATCTACACCTCCGCCGAGATGACGGCCTTCATCGAGGGGGCCAAGGCCGGGGAGGCGGATTTCCTGCTGTCCTGAGGCCTGTTGCCGAATCTACCTTTGTGTTTCCCCTTCTGACTTGGCACTGACTTGACCGCTAACAATTGCAGGAACTTATGGAGTCCGTCATGACCGGGCAGTACCCCATGGAGATCGACACGAGCAGGCCGCACCCCGCGCGGATGTACGACTGGTACCTGGGAGGCAAGGACAACTACCCGGTCGACGAGGCCATGGGCCGGCAGATGCTGGCCCTCGACCCGCGGGTCCCGGTGATGGCACGCGTGAACCGCGCGTTCATGCAGCGGACCACGCGCTGGCTGGCCGGCCAGGGCATACGCCAGTTCCTGGACATCGGCACCGGCATTCCCACCGAACCCAACCTGCACCAGGTGGCCCAGGAGATCACGCCGGGCTCCCGCGTCGTGTACTGCGACAACGACCCCATCGTGCTGGCCCACGCGGCGGCCCTGCTGCGCGGTACGGACGAGGGGGTGACCGAGTACCTCCAGGCCGATGCGCGGGAACCGGACGCCATCCTGGAGGGCGCGCGGAAGATCCTCGACTTCTCCGAGCCGGTCGCGCTGTCGCTCATCGCGCTGCTGCACTTCGTCCCCGACGAGGACGGTGCGCACGAACTGGTCCGGCGGCTGCTGGATGCCCTGCCCTCCGGCAGCCATCTGGTCGTCACCCACGCGACGGCCGACTTCACGCCCGAGGAGTCGGAGGCGGCCACCGAGAAGCTCAAGGCCGCGGGTGTCACCCTGGCGCTGCGCTCCCGCGAGGAGTTCACCCGCTTCTTCGACGGCCTCGACCTGGTCGACCCCGGCGTCCAGGTGCCCCACCTGTGGCACCCGGAGCTGGGGGAGCCCATCCCGGGCCAGGACGACGGGGTGGTCCCGGGGTACGGGGCGGTGGCCCGCAAGCCGTGAACCCGCGGCCCGGCCGGAGGCCGGGGCGGCACCGGGTTCGCACCGGCCTCCGGCCGGCCCGGCGGAACCGCGGGGCACCAGCCCCGCAGTTCCGGCACCACTTCGCCGACGGCGGCCCGCCACCCCACCCGGCGGGCCGCCGTCCGGCATTCCGGACGGCGGCGGAGGCCCCGGGCGGACCCCGTCCCGGCTGCGCCGTCGCCACCCACGCCGGACCTGGACGGGCCAGGAAGGGTGGCGAGGGGCGTCATGCTGTCATCGGCCGGTCGTACGGGCCGATCGGGGACGGGAGGCGGCTCACGCCGTCGGTCAGGTGGCGGTCGACCGCGGCAGCCACCGCGCGGCCCTCGGCGATGGCCCACACGATCAGCGACTGACCCCGGGCGGCGTCCCCGGCCACGAAGACGCCCGGCACGTTCGTGGCGAAGTCCGCGTCCCGTGCGATCGTGCCGCGCGGCTCCAGCGCCAGGCCCAGCCGGGCTATCAGTCCGTCACCCCGGTCGGGCCCCGAGAAGCCGAGCGCGAGCAGCACGAGATCGGCGGGCAGCGTCCGCTCGGTGCCCGGCACGGGACGGCGCCCGGCGTCCACCTCGACCAGGTGCAGAGCGCGCACCTGCCCGCCCGCGTCGCCGGTGAGGCGCAGCGTGGACGCCGCGAACAGCCGCGCGTCCGCGTCCGCCGCCGGAGCCGTCCCCAGATCACGGGCCTCCTCGTGCGCGGCCGACAGCCGGTACAGCTTCGGATACGTCGGCCAGGGCTCGGTGTCCTCGTCGCGCTCGGCGCCCGGCTGCGTGTGGATGTCGAGCTGGGTGACCGACGCCGCGCCCTCGCGCAGGGCCGTGCCCAGACAGTCGGCGCCCGTGTCACCGCCCCCGACGATGACGACATGCCGGCCCGCGGCGGACAACGGCGACGCCTCCAGGTCCCCCTCGCACACCCGGTTGGCCAGCGGCAGGTACTCCATCGTCTGGTGGACGCCGGCGAGTTCGCGTCCCGGCACGGGAGGTTCCCGCCACGCGGTCGCCCCCGTGGCGATCACCACGGCGTCGTAACGGGCCCGCAGCCCGGCCGCGTCGACATCCCGCCCGACCGTCGTGGACGTGCGGAACTTCGTCCCCTCGGCCCGCATCTGCTCCACCCGCCGTTCCAGATGCCGCTTCTCCATCTTGAACGCGGGGATGCCGTACCGCATCAGCCCGCCGATCCGGTCGTCCCGCTCGTACACGGCGACCGTGTGACCGGCCCGGGTCAGCTGCTGGGCGGCCGCCAGCCCGGTGGGACCCGAGCCGATCACCGCCACCGTCCGGCCGGACAGCCGCTCCGGCGGGGCCGGCGGTGCGAAGCCCTCCTCCCAGGCGCGGTCGGCGATGGCGCACTCGACGTTCTTGATGGTGACCGCCGGCTGGTCGATGGCCAGCACACAGCCCGGCTCGCAGGGTGCCGGGCACAACCGGCCGGTGGACTCGGGGAAGTTGTTGGTGGCGTGCAGCCGCTCGGCCGCCGCCCGCCAGTCCTCCCGGGACACCAGGTCGTTCCACTCGGGGATCAGGTTGCCCAGCGGACAGGCCTGGTGGCAGAAGGGGACACCGCAGTCCATGCAGCGGCCGGCCTGCCCGCCGATGACGGGCAGCAGCGCCCCGGGGACGTAGACCTCGTTCCAGTCGCGGACGCGTTCCGTCACGGGCCTGCGGGGCCATTCCTGGCGGGGCGTGGTCAGAAAACCCTTGGGATCGGCCATGGCCGTATTCCTTGCGTGCGCGGGTGACGGGCCGTGCGCCGTCGGGCGGCACTCCTCGGGCCACGATACGTCCGCGCGCCCACGCCCGCGGAGAGTCCGGACAGCGCTTTCTCCGCGGCCTCCGGGGCGGCACGGCGACGGGCCCGTCAGGTGGTGAGGGCGAGCACGTACGCCAGTGCCGCACCGGCCGAGGCGAGCGTGCGGACGTGGTTCCACATCGTCCACTCGCGCACATAGGCCGGCCAGTACGCGGACGCCTGCGGACTGCCCGGTTCGAGTGCGGCCAGCGCGTCGTTGCGCGGTATGTTCGCGACCGCGGTCGGTCCGAACGATCCGACCAGGTACAGGGCGCCGCCCACCAGCAGTTCGGCCGTCCCCTCCTCCGGCCACAGCACGAACGTCACCACCGTGATCACCGCGCACAGCACGGCCGAACCCAGGAACAGCAGCATGAAGGCGGGACGCACGGCCGCCACGTTGACCGCCCGCATCGCGGCCACGCCCTGCGCGGGCGGCAGAGCCGCGAGCCCCTTCATCACAAAGGCCGAGAAGGCGAAGAAAACCCCGGCCGTCAGCCCGGTCCCGAGCACGCCCAGCACCGTCAGCACGAAGTACGGCCCGTCGATCATGTCGTCACCCCCGTCCGCGGGCCGGGATCCTTCCCGGCCGGCATCGTCACCACCAGTACATCCGGCCCGGACCCGCCCGGCCATGGCCGGGCGGCGCGGGCGCATACGCGAGCGTCCAGGGCGGTCCGGGGCGGGGCGGCCCGGACCGGCGCGTCCTCCTCGACGAGGACGCCCTGCCGCTCGTACCGGGCGGCCGGACCGGCCGACGGCGCATCATGGCCCTGTGCGACTCGAAGCGATCACCTGGGACCGGCTCGGCGACCTCCTCGCCGAGCGCCTGCTGGAACTGAAGACGGCCGACGGTGCTCCCTGGCCCCGGGTCGCCCTCGACGGCGCCCCGGCCGCCCGCCCCGGGGACCTCGCCGAACGTGTCGCCGAGGCGCTGCGGATACGTGGCCGCCCGTCCCTGGTCGTGGGCACCGAGGGCTTCCTGCGGCCCGCCTCGGTCCGGCTCGAGTACGGCCACCGGGACGTGGAGTCCTACTACAGCGGCTGGTACGACACCGGAGCCCTCTGGCGTGAGGTGTTCGGCCCCCTCGAACCCGGCGGCAGCGGACGGGTCCTGCCCGACCTGTGGGACCCCGCCACCGATCGGGCCACCCGCAGCCCCTACGCCGAACTCCCGCCCGGCGGTGTGCTCCTGCTGCACGGTCCCCTCCTGTTGCGGCACTGGTTCCCCTTCGACCTCAGCGTCCACGTCCTCCTCTCGGCGGGCGCCCTGCGCCGCCGCACCCCCGAGGCCGAGCACTGGACCCTTCCCGCCTTCGAACGCTACGAGCGGGAGACCGACCCGGCCGGCACCGCCGACGTACTCGTACGGGCCGACGATCCCCGCCATCCGGCGTGGCGCGGCTGAGACCGGACGCGAGGCCGGAGCGCCGGCGCGAGCCGCCCTGCGGGTGCCGTCCGCGGGCGGCACGGAGAGAATGAAAAGCGACGGGACTCGCGGTGCGCCCCCGCGCCGCGCCGGCCCGTCCGGCACCGGGAGGCACCCCATGACCACCGCCGGAGACATCATGCACCGCGGCGCCCAGTGGATCCCCGCTCACGAAACCCTCGACCGCGCCGCCCAGTTGATGCGCGAGCTCAACGTCGGCGCCCTGCCCGTCAGCGACGCCGACGAGCGGCTGTGCGGCATCCTCACCGACCGGGACATCGTCGTCGGCTGTGTCGCCCTGGGCCACGATCCCGCCCGGGTCACCGCCGGCGACATGGCCAAGGGCACCCCGCGCTGGATCGAGGCGGACGCCGACGTCGACGAGGTGCTCCACGAGATGCAGACCCACCGGATCCGCCGGCTGCCCGTCATCGACGGCAAGCGCCTCGTCGGCATGATCAGCGAGTCCGATCTCGCCCGGCACCTGACGGAGGGACAGATCGCCGCCTGGGCCGGGAGCGTCTACGCCAGGACCACCGCGGGCTGACCTCCGGCCGGCCCCGCCGGGCGGGGGCTCAGAGCCAGCGGCTGCGCCGGAACGCCCGGTGGAGCAGCAGGCAGGCCACGGATATCGCCCCGATGACCATGCCGTATCCGTACCGCCAGTGCAGCTCGGGCATGTGGTCGAAGTTCATGCCGTACATCCCGCAGACCATGGTGGGCACCGCCACGATCGCCGCCCACGCGGTGATCTTGCGCATGTCCTCGTTCTGCGCGACCGTGACCCGCGCCAGGTGCGCCTGGAGGATGGAGTTGAGCAGTTCGTCGAAGGCCCCTATCTGTTCCTTCGCCCGCTGCAGATGGTCGGAGACGTCGCGGAAGTACGCCTGTATCTCCGGGGCGACCACGCGGATCGGCCGGGTGGCGAGTTCCTCCAGCGGCCGGCCGAGCGGCACCACCGCCCGCTTCAGTTCGAGCAGTTCCCGCTTGAGCTGGTAGATGCGGCCGGGATCGACCCGCGCGCCGTGCTCCGCGAACACATCCGTCTCGACCCGGTCCATGTCCTCCTGTACGGAGTCGATGACGGTCAGATAGTCGTCGACCACATGGTCCGCGATCGCGTGCAGCACCGCGGACGGGCCCTTGGCGAGCTGCTCGGGATCGGACTCCAGACCCTCGCGCAACGGCCCCAGCGAGCCGTGCCGTCCGTGCCGCACGGTGATCACGAAGTCCTCCCCGACGAACACCATGATCTCCCCGGTGTCCACCACCTCGCTGGTGGCGGTGAGTTCCTCGTGCTCGACGTAGCAGACCGTCTTGAACACGGCGAACAGCGTCTCCCGGTACCGCTCCAGTTTGGGCCGCTGGTGGGCCTCGACGGCGTCCTCGACCGCCAGCGGGTGCAGATCGAACAACTCGGCGATGTCGGCGAACTCCCGGTTGGACGGTTCGTGCAGACCCAGCCAGACGAACCCCTCCCCGCTCTCGCGCACCCGCTTCACGGCGTCCACCACGTCCCCGCGCGCGGCGGTGCGGCGACCTCTCCGGTACGTCACGCAGTTGACCACCGAGGACCCGAGCGGGGACCGCGCCGGGTGACTCAGGTCCACGCGGGGACGCCGCCGGGCCAGCCGGGCCACCCGGCGCAGCCCGCCGACCCCGCCGAGACTCGTGACCTTCCGCAGATTCCCTGCCATGGACATCCGGCTCTCCTTGCGTGTTCCCCCGCGCCGTGCCTGCTTCCCGCGCCTTGGCGCTCAGTCTGCCAGTACCGGACGAGTCGTGAGCGGGCCTGTGGGAATCAGACATTCCGCTTGATTCCCGCCTGTGGACAAAGGGAGTTCAGCCGTCGCGGCACCCGCTCGTCAGGAAGGTGCGGGCGGGCGGCCCCCTATGTGTTCCACCGCCCGTGCTCCCGCCCGGCAGCCCTCCCCCGCCGCCCGCACCGGGCCGGCCCCCGCGAGCAGGGACGCGAGGAAAGCACCGGTGAAGGCATCGCCGGCGCCCGTGGTGTCCCGCGCGGTCGCCGGTACGGCGGGGACACGGGCGTACACCTCGCCGGACCGCGCCAGCAACGCGCCCGCCGCGCCCTGCTTGACCACCACCAGCGGGATGTCCCGGCTCAGCCGTGCCGCGGCCCGAGCGGCATCGGACGACCCCGTGAGCAGGCACGCCTCGTCACGGCTGGGCAGCAGGACGTCCACCCCCTCGACGAGTTCCAGGAACCGGGCGGTGCCCAGCTCCACGAGGAACCCGGCCGACGCCGGATCCAGACTCACCGGCACCCCACGCGCACGGGCCGACTCCAGTGCCACCGCGACGAAGGCCCGGCTCGCCTCGCCGAACAGGAGGTAACCCGACAGGTGCAGCCGCGCCACGCCGTCCAGCAACGCGTCCGACCAGTCACCGGGACCGAGCCGCAGCGACGCGCCGCTGTCGGTGAGGAAGGTCCGTTCCGCCCCCGCGCCCTCGTCGACGAGGCAGATCACCGTCCCCGTCGGAGCCCGTTCGTCCACGACCAGCAGGGGCCGGACCCCGCGGGCGGCCAGCTCCCGCTCGTGCCAGGCCGCCGCGTCCGCACCCACCCGTCCGAGGAGCCGTACCTCGGCACCGCCCCGACGCGCCGCCCAGCAGGCCACATTGGCACCCGCGCCGCCCGGCACCGTACGGATCGCCGCCGCCGTGTCCGTACCCGGGGCGAGCGGCCCCCGGTGCCGGGCGACCACGTCCGTGATCACATCGCCGGCGACCAGCAGCGCCCCGCCCCGCACCACCCCCGTCACTCCCCGGTGGCCCAGGCAGCCGCGACGCGCGCCGCCAGGCGCACGTTGCCCCGGACCGCCGCCAGGTTCGCGGTGAGGGATGCGCCGTCGGTGTGCCGGACCAGGTAATCCAGCAGGAAGGGTGTGACCCCCTGACCGGTGACGCCCTCCGCCTCGCACGCGTGGAGGGCCTCGTCGAGCACCCGCGCGTGCACCTCCGGGTCCAACTGCTCGTCCTCGGGAACCGGATTGGCCACGATCAGCGCCGACTCCGGCCCGCCGAGCGCGTCCTGCGCCCGCATGACGTCCGCCACCTGCCCCGGCGTGTCCAGCCGCCAGTCGACGTGGTGCCCGGAGTCGGACAGATAGAACCCGGGGAAGCGATCCGTGCCGTACCCGGCGACCGCGACCCCCGATGTCTCCAGCCGCTGCAGGGTCGCGGGCACGTCCAGGATCGACTTCACCCCCGCGCACACCACGGTGATCCGGGTGCGCGCCAGCAGACCCACGTCGGCCGACTCGTCCTGGGTCACCGTCCACTCCCGGTGCACCCCACCGAGCCCTCCGGTCGCGAACACGCGCACGCCCGCGAGCGCCGCCAGCAGGGCGGTGGCCGACACCGTGGTCGCCCCGCTCGCCCCGGCGGCCAGCGCGAGCGGCAGATCACGGTGGCCCAGCTTGCGGATGCCGTCCTCGTTGGCGACCCGCTCCAGCTGCCCCTTGTCCAGGCCGACCCGGGGGCGCCCGTCCAGCACGGCGACCGTCGCCGGCACCGCGCCCTCCTGCCGCACGACCGCCTCCAGCTCCAGCGCCACCTGGAGATTGCGCGGCCGGGGCAGCCCATGGGCGATGATCGTGGACTCCAGGGCCACCACCGGCCGACGTGCGGCGATCGCCTCCCGTACCTCTTCGGACACCGTCAGCACCACGCGCCTGCCTCCCGTCAGCCGGTCCTCCCTCATCTCTGGCGGCCCGGGCGCCTCGTCAAACCCCTTGCGCCCCGTCACGGAGGTCACGGAGGCTGGCAGATATGACGGACAACACGACTCGTCTCGACCACGTCGTCCTGTGGGTGCGTGATTCCATCGCAGCCGCCGGCTTCTACGCGGAGGCCGTGGGTCTCGAGCCCGTCAGGCTCACCGAATTCTCCGAGGGGGAGGCGCCCTTCCCCTCGGTGCGCGTCAACGAGGAGACCATCCTCGACCTCATGCCGTCGGCCGTGGCGGAGCGCATGACGATGCTCCCCGGCGCCGCCGAGAGCTCGGGCCATCCCGTCAACCACGTCTGCCTGTCCCTGCCGGCCGACGCCTTCGACGCCCTCCGCAGCCGCCTCGAGGAGCGCTCCGTGCCCGTGACGGACTTCTCGCACGACTCCTTCGGAGCGCGCGGCCCGGCCAGGCGCAGCTTCTACTTCCGCGATCCGGACGGGAACGTCTTCGAGGCGAGGCACTACGACGGACGGTGATGATGTCCGTGGTGCCCGGGCCGTCAGAACAGGGGCTCGGGCAGCACGCCTTCCAGAGCGAGCAGCCGGCGCTTGGTCTCCAGGCCGCCCCCGAACCCGCCGATGCCGCCGCCGCTCTCCACCACCCGGTGACAGGGCACCACCACCGGCAGCGGATTGGCGCCCATCGCCATGCCCACGGCCTGGGCGGCGCCGGGCAGGCCGACCCGCCTCGCCAGATCGCCGTACCCGACGACCGTGCCGAACGGCACGCCGCGGGCCAGTTCCCGCAGGACCTCACGATTGAAGCCCGAGATCAGCGACCAGTCCAGGGGCAGGTCGAAAGCGTGCCGCTCACCCGCGAAGTACGCCTCCACCTGGCGTATCGCCTCGGTCAGCAGCGGGGAGCCGGGCTCCTCGACGGGTTCGTGGCCGAGCCGGGACGCCAGCCGCTCCAGCGCGCCGTCGCGCACCTCGTCCGTGGCGTGGAAGACGACGTTGACCAGACCGTCGCGGGTCGCGGCCAGCAGCAGCGGGCCGATGCCGGTGCGGACGACGGCCCACACGACCCGCTGCTCGTACTGCCCATGGCTGTCCATGCGCCCCACCGTACGGCCCGGCACCGACAACGCCGGGCGCAGGGAGCGGGAGCGGACCCCTCAGCCGCCGACCGCGTCCCGCACCACGTCGGGCGTGTTGGTGATGATGCCGTCCACCCCGAACCCGGCTACCCGCCGGGCGGCGTCCGCGTCGTTCACGGTCCAGGTGAAGACCTCCAGCGGCTTGCGGTGCGGTCCGTCGAGGGCGTGCACGGCGGCGACGTAACCGGCGGAGAGGGAACCGTGCGCGGGATTGACCTGGTCGGCGAAGGCCGCGTACGAGGGCAGGTCCGCCACCGGCGGCGTCCCGAGGAATCCGGTCTTCACCGCGGGCTCGAGGTCGTGGACCGCGCGCACGCTGTCCGCGCCGAAGCTCTGCACGATCAGCCGGTGCTTCACATGCCGGCGGTCGAGCCATCCCCCGTTGCCCAGCACCTTGAGGATCTGCCGCTCCACGCCGGGGTACAGCTGAGGGTGTTTGATCTCCAGCAGCAGCTTCTGGCCGTGCCGCTCGACGCGGCGCACGAACTGCTCCAGCGTGGGCACCCGCGCGCCCGCGTACGCGGGGCCGAACCAACTGCCCGCGTCCAGCCGGGCGATCTCCGCGGCGGTGAAGTCCCGCACCGTCCACGGGGCCCGGCCGGGGAAGACCTCCTCGACGTCGGTGGTGCGCCGCAGGCTGTCGTCGTGGAGGACGACGAGTTCCCCGTCCTTGGTCCGCTGGACGTCGTTCTCCACCCAGTCGATGCCGAGCGCGGCCGCCTTGTCGACGGCGGCCAGCGTGTTCTCGGGGGCGTACGCGGAGGCGCCCCGGTGGGCGACGACCACGGGGCGGGCACCGCTGTCGGCGGCCCTCGCGGGGGAGAGCGGGAACAGGAGGGCGGCGGTCCCCAGGAGCGCGGTGGCCGAGGCGGTGACGGCGCGTGCGTGCATGCGTACTCCTCGCGTCGAACGATCACGGTCGGCTCGACTGTGACAGCGGACGGTCAACGCGAGGCGGGTACGGAATGGCCACGGATTGAACGGCGCTCCCCGTAGTCCGCACACTGGTGCCACACACCTGGGGCAAGGACGTGTTTCTTTGCCGGATGGTCGTTCGAACCATTCCGGCGGAAGTCATACTCTCTGCGTCGACCCCAGCCGCCGTCGCGGCCCCGGGGAGGGGGCCTCACACAGGGAAAACGCGGGACGTACAGGGCGGGAAGGGCAGCCGCGCATGCAGGGCACGATCGAAGGATTCAACTACGGCCTGGTCACACCGCTGGTGGCCTACCTCATGGCCTGTCTCGGCAGTGCCCTGGGCCTGCGCTGCATCACCAGGGCCATGGCGGTGCCCGGGTCCTGGCGCCCCGGCTGGCTCTCCCTGGGCTCCGCGGCCATCGGCTCCGGCATATGGACGATGCACTTCATCGCCATGATGGGCTTCACCATCGAGGGGACGACGATCCACTACGACCGGACGATGACGTACGCGAGTCTCGCCGTCGCCGTCGTCATGGTGGGCACGGGGGTCTTCATCGTCGGCTACCGGGGCGCCTCCGGGACGGCCCTGTTCACCGGGGGCACCGTCACCGGCCTCGGCATCGCCTCGATGCACTACCTCGGCATGGCCGGCATAAGTCTCGACGGGCGGCTGGAGTACAACACCGTCACCGTCGCCGCGTCCGTGGCCATCGCCATGGCGGCCGCCAGCGCCGCGCTGTGGGCGGCCGGACAGGTGAGGGGCTTCCTGCGGAGCGTGGGCGCCAGTCTCGTCATGGGGTTCGCGGTCGCCGGCATGCACTACACCGGCATGGCCGCCCTCGACGTGCACGTCCACGGCACGGCGGACCCCGTCACCGGGGAGTCCGCGGCCGCCCTGCTCGGGCCGATGATGATCGGGCCGCTCGCCTTCCTCGTCCTCGCGGGCATCGTGGTGGTCTTCGATCCGCTGCTGGTGACGGGCGGATCCTCCGCGTCCCCCGCCGAGCACAAGCCCGGGATCCCCGCCCACTCGCCGGTCCGGCGCTCGCGGCTGAGAGCCCGGGGCCCCGTGGAACCCCGCTCCCGGACTCCGCAGCGACGCTGACGGGACCCGCGTACCACCATCGTTGTCAGTGCGGGGTCGTACGGTGGATGGCATGCGGCCCGTTTCCCAGATCGAACGCACGGTGGCGCCCTTCGAGGTCGTCAGCCCGTACCAGCCCAACGGCGACCAGCCGACCGCCATCGCCGACCTCGCCCGGCGCATCGAAGCCGGGGAGAAGGACGTCGTGCTCCTGGGCGCGACCGGCACCGGCAAGTCCGCCACCACCGCGTGGATGATCGAGAAGCTCCAGCGCCCCACCCTGGTCATGGCGCCGAACAAGACCCTGGCCGCCCAGCTGGCCAACGAGTTCCGTGAGCTGCTGCCGAACAACGCGGTCGAGTACTTCGTCTCGTACTACGACTACTACCAGCCCGAGGCGTACGTCCCGCAGTCGGACACCTACATCGAGAAGGACTCCTCGGTCAACGAGGAGGTCGAGCGGCTGCGCCACTCCGCGACCAACTCGCTGCTCACCCGCCGCGACGTCATCGTGGTCGCCTCCGTCTCCTGCATCTACGGCCTGGGCACACCGCAGGAGTACGTGGACCGCATGGTCCCCCTGCGCGTCGGCGACGAGGTCGACCGGGACGAGCTGCTGCGCCGCTTCGTCGACATCCAGTACACGCGCAACGACATGGCCTTCACCCGCGGCACCTTCCGCGTCCGCGGCGACACCATCGAGATCTTTCCGGTCTACGAGGAGCTCGCGGTCCGCATCGAGATGTTCGGCGACGAGATCGAGGCGCTGTCCACGCTCCATCCGCTCACCGGCGAGATCATCAGCGACGACCAGCACCTGTACGTCTTCCCGGCCTCCCACTACGTCGCCGGCCCCGAACGGCTGGAGCGCGCGGTCAACGACATCGAGAAGGAGCTCGGCGAGCGTCTGGCCGAACTGGAGAAGCAGGGCAAACTGCTGGAGGCGCAGCGCCTGCGCATGCGCACCACGTACGACATCGAGATGCTCCGCCAGATCGGCTCCTGCTCCGGCGTGGAGAACTACTCGATGCACTTCGACGACCGCCCGCCGGGCTCGCCGCCCAACACCCTGCTCGACTACTTCCCGGACGACTTCCTCCTGGTCATCGACGAGTCGCATGTCACCGTCCCGCAGATCGGCGCGATGTACGAGGGCGACGCCTCCCGCAAGCGCACCCTCGTCGACCACGGCTTCCGGCTTCCCTCGGCCCTGGACAACCGGCCGCTGAAGTGGGAGGAGTTCCAGGAGCGCGTCGGCCAGACCGTCTATCTGTCGGCCACCCCCGGGCAGTACGAGCTGTCCCGCTCGGACGGCTTCGTCGAGCAGATCATCCGCCCCACCGGCCTCGTCGACCCCGAGGTCGTGGTCAAGCCCACCGAGGGCCAGATCGACGACCTGGTGCACGAGATCCGCACCCGCGTGGAGAAGGACGAACGCGTCCTGGTCACCACGCTCACCAAGAAGATGGCCGAGGACCTCACCGACTACTTCCTGGAACTCGGCATCCAGGTGCGCTACCTGCACAGCGACGTCGACACCCTGCGCCGCGTCGAACTGCTGCGTGAGCTGCGCGCCGGCGAGTACGACGTCCTGGTCGGCATCAACCTCCTGAGGGAGGGCCTCGACCTGCCCGAGGTGTCCCTGGTGGCGATCCTCGACGCCGACAAGGAGGGTTTCCTGCGCTCCGGCACCTCCCTGATCCAGACCATCGGCCGCGCGGCGCGCAACGTCTCCGGCCAGGTCCACATGTACGCCGACAGGATCACCCCGGCGATGGAGAAGGCCATCGACGAGACCAACCGCCGCCGTGAGAAGCAGGTCGCGTACAACCGGGCGAACGGCGTCGACCCGCAGCCACTGCGCAAGAAGATCAACGACATCGTCGCGCAGATCGCCCGCGAGGACATCGACACCGAGCAGCTGCTCGGCTCCGGTTACCGCAAGGCCAAGAAGGACGGCGGTGGCACCAAGGCGCCCGTGCCCTCCCTCGGCACCAAGGCGGCCAAGGGCACCGGGACCACCAAGGCAGCCAGGGGCAGAACCGCCGAGACGGTGCCGACCG
Organism: Streptomyces sp. NPDC016640; assembly: GCF_043076215.1. Classification (NCBI taxonomy): domain Bacteria; kingdom Bacillati; phylum Actinomycetota; class Actinomycetes; order Kitasatosporales; family Streptomycetaceae; genus Streptomyces; species Streptomyces sp. NPDC016640. The sequence goes on along the minus strand of NZ_JBIBRG010000005.1, from coordinate 25,373 downwards.
ACCGTCCCGCCGCCGAACTCGCCGGACAGATCGAGGAACTCACCGCGCGGATGCGGGCCGCCGCGGCGGATCTGCAGTTCGAGATCGCCGCCCGGCTGCGCGACGAGGTGTCCGAGATGAAGAAGGAACTGCGGCAGATGCGTGAGGCCGGCCTGTCCTGACGGCCCGCCCGCGATGTGTTGCAAGAGCGACACAAAGTGCGGACCTGAGTACGTCACTGTCAGTGCCCCTGCGTAGGGTTCTGGGCAACCGCGGATTCGCGGCAACAGGGGACAGTTCGAGAGGGGAATCAGCACGTGACCGTCAACATGACCAAGGGTCAGGCCATCAGTCTGCAGAAGAACGACGGCGGCAGCCTGACCGCGGTGCGCATGGGTCTCGGCTGGCAGGCGGCTCCCCGTCGCGGCCTGTTCGGCACGCGCACCCGGGAGATCGACCTGGACGCCTCGGCCGTCCTGTTCGCCGACAAGCAGCCCGTCGACGTCGTCTTCTTCCGCCACCTGGTGAGCGACGACGGCTCCGTGCGGCACACCGGCGACAACCTCGTCGGCGGTGTCGGGCAGGGCGGCGACGACGAAGCCGTCCTCGTCGACCTCTCGCGCGTCCCGGTCCACATCGACCAGATCGTCTTCACCGTGAACTCCTTCACGGGTCAGACCTTCCAGGAGGTGCAGAACGCGTTCTGCCGCCTCGTCGACGAGACCAACGGCCAGGAACTCGCCCGCTACACGCTGGCCGGCGGCGGCGCCTACACGGCCCAGATCATGGCCAAGGTGCACCGCACGGGCGCCGGCTGGACGATGACGGCCCTGGGCAACCCGGCCAACGGCCGTACCTTCCAGGACCTGATGCCGGCGATCCTGCCGGTCCTCTAGGCACCCGGAGGCGAAGCCGTCCCGGGCGGGTCGGCGCGAGCCGCACGACACCACACGCGCGACATCAGGGGGACGAAGACGATGACGGCCGAGCTGGTGCGGGGGCAGAACCACCCGCTCTCCCCATCCCGTCTGGAGATCCGGATCTCGGCCGGCACGCCGGTCGTGGCCGCGGCCGCACTCGGCGACGAGAACGGCCGGATCCGCGGAGTGGAGTGGGTGGCCCATCCGGGCGCCCCCACCCAGCCCGGTCTGGAGGTGTCGCGGCAGGCGGCCGCCGACCACCGCCTCGCGGTGGACCTGGACGCCATGACGGACGCGGTGCACCGCGTCAGCGTGCTGCTCGCCCTGCCCGCCCCGGACGGCGGCGTGGGTCCCGCCCGGTTCGGCGCCGTGGCGGCGCCCTTCGTCGCCGTCACCGGCCTGGACGGCAGCGAGGTCGCCAGTTACACCATCACGGGGCTGGAGGCCGAGTCGGCCGTCGTCGCGCTGGAGCTCTACCGGCGGCAGGGCGCCTGGAAGGTGCGCGCCATCGGCCAGGGCTACGCGGGCGGACTGGCCGAACTCCTCACCGACCAGAAGCTGCCCGAGGCCGTGCAGCTCGCGGCCCGTATCAACGAGGCGGTCGCGCGGGGCCTGGCCCGCTCCGTGCAGACGCCCCCGGCCCGTCCGGCCGACGGCGACCGCTCCCGCCAGGCGACCGCCCCCGCACTCGGCCCCGGCCAGGAGGGCGGCGCGCCCCAGGGCGCTCCCGCCCCCGTACCGCCGTCGTACGGCGGGCAGCCGGCCGGCGGGCCGGGGCGGAACGGACCACAGCCCGCGTACGGGGGTGCGGACCCGTCCGCGGCCACCGCCGGCGGCCCGGTCGACTACAGCCACCCCGGTCGGCGGACCTCCGCTCCGCCGCCGCCCCCGCCGGCCGCTCCGCAGGCCCCGCCCGGACAGCCCGCGCAGCCCGTCGCGGGGGACGCGACCGGCTGGTCCCTGGAGGAGCGGCTCTACAACCAGGTCTGGGGCATGTTCGAGGACCTGGCCCGCACGGCCGCCGCCTACCGCAGCGCCGTCGACTTCGCCGAGTCACGCATGGACAAGGAGCTCGAGCAGGCCCTGTCCGACCCGCGCAGCCGGATCGGCGGCCAGGGCGACGCCGCCCGCGAGGCCGCCCGGACCCGGCAGACCCAGCTCGTCGACCAGGCGCGGCAGTCCCTCGACCGGGACCTCGCCCAGCTCGTCGCCGAGGCCGAGGTCGTCGAGCCCGCCCTGCCGCTGGCGTTCGCCCGCTGGGACAACCCCGTCTGGCAGGCCTACCGGGTGCCGATGGAGATACCCATGGCACTGCGCCTGGGCGATCTCCGGCTTCCCGAGGCGGAACGGATCCGCATCCCGATGCTGCTCCGGCTGCCGCTGGAGCGCGGTCTGTGGATCGACAGCGGACGGACCGACTCGCTCGACGGCTCGTTCACCGACTCGCACGACATGCGGCGGCTCGCCATGGAGACGGCGGTGGCGCACACGGCCCGGCTGCTCGCGGTCTACCCGGCGGGCGAGTTCACCGTGCACGTCGTCGACCCGGCCGGTTCCGGTGCGCAGGCGCTGGCGCCGCTGACGCGGGCCGGTGTGCTGGCGGCCACGCCCGCCCAGGGCGCCGCGGGCGTGACGGACGTACTGGGCCGGCTCACCCAGCGGGTCGACCTGGTGCAGATGGCGCTGCGCGCGGGCGCGCCGGACGCGCTGCCCCCCGGCTTCGACACCTCCCAGCAACTGCTGGTCGTCAACGACTTCCCGCACGGCTTCGACGACCGGGCCGTGAACCAGCTGCGCTACCTCGCCGACGAGGGCCCGTCCGCCGGCGTCCATCTGATGATGGTCGCCGACCGTGAGGAGTCCGCGGGCTACGGCCCCCTCCTCGACCCGCTCTGGCGCTCGCTGCTACGGCTGACGGCCGTACCGGACGATCACCTGGCCGACCCGTGGGTCGGACACGCCTGGACCTATGAGCCGCCGCTCGTGCCGCCGGGCAGCCAGGTACTCCACCAGGTACTCGCACAGGTGGCGACGGCCCGCCGCACCTGGAACCGGTGACCGTTTCGCACCCTTGACCAAGCGCGTGCAAAGTCCCTCGACCTTGGGTTTTGGACGTTTCTTTACTCGCCTCTTTACCAATCCTTGGTGATTGGGGTACTCTCGACGGCACGGAGGGGAGTACTCCCTGCCTGTGCGGCGACCTCGTCAATACGGATCGGAACGGATCCCGGGGCGTCGGCCCGACAGATCATCCGGACGCGGTCAAGCGCCGGAGACCCGGGTGGAAGAGACCTCCGGCAGCGACGACGCTGACATTTGCCGTGTGACGTACCTGCCGGAGGCGCAGTGGATGTTTCCATGACCCTATGGGTCCTGACGATCGTGGGCCTTGGTGCCCTCATCGCGGTCGATTTCTTCATCGGCCGCAAACCGCATGACGTATCCATCAAGGAAGCCGGGATCTGGACCGTCGTCTGGATCGTCCTGGCCGCGCTCTTCGGGCTCGGCCTGCTGATCTTCGGTGGAGGCCAGCCCGCGGGCGAGTTCTTCGCCGGCTTCATCACCGAGAAGTCGCTGAGCGTCGACAACCTCTTCGTCTTCGTCCTGATCATGGCGAAGTTCGCGGTGCCGTCGCAGTACCAGCAGCGGGTGCTCCTCGTCGGCGTACTCATAGCCCTGGTGCTGCGCGCGATCTTCATCGCCGCCGGCGCCGCGATCCTCGCCAGTTTCTCGTGGGTGTTCTACCTCTTCGGCGCCTTCCTGATCTGGACCGCCTGGAAGCTCATCCAGGAGGCCCGGGCCGACGAGGAGGACGAGGAGTACGAGGAGAACAAGCTGCTCAAGGCCGTCGAGCGCCGCTTCGGCGTGGCCGACCGGTACCACGGCACCAAGCTGTGGATCGAGCAGAACGGCAAGCGGGTCATGACCCCGATGCTCGTCGTCATGCTCGCCATCGGCACCACGGACGTCCTGTTCGCGCTCGACTCGATCCCCGCGATCTTCGGCCTGACACAGGACCCGTACATCGTGTTCACGGCGAACGCGTTCGCGCTGATGGGCCTCAGGCAGCTGTACTTCCTCATCGGCGGCCTGCTGAAGAAGCTGGTCCACCTGTCCTACGGCCTGTCGATCATCCTCGGCTTCATCGGCGTGAAGCTGGTGCTGCACGCACTGCACGAGTCCGGGGTGCACGTCCCCGAGATCAGCATTCCCGTCTCGCTGGGCGTGATCTGCTCGGTCCTGATCATCACCACGATCACCAGCCTCCGGGCCTCCCGCAAGCAGGCGGAGGCCGAGGCGGCCGGGGGCCGGGACGAGACCCCCGCCAAGGACGACATCGACGTCTGATCCGTCGGACACGGAGAACGCCGGCGCCGGGAGAGGAGGTCAGCGCATCGCCGACCACCGCTCCCGGCGCCCGCTTGTCCCCGCCCCCACCGCCCGCCGGCGCCGACCGAACGCGACCCGTACGAGGAGGCCATGCGTGACCATGACGACCCCGGGACGACCAGGACGGACGGGCGGAGGGACACACCGGACGGCGGTGGCGCCCACCACGCCCCTCCCGGGCGGCCGACGGGCACGGGGCTCCGGCGAGGTGCGAGGCCCCTTCACGTCTGCGACGATCGCCCCATGACCGCTCGGCTCAGGTCACTCGCGGCACGGTGGACGGCCCTGGTACCTGCGTTCGCGGTGGTCCTGCTCGTCCTGACCTGGGGACGTGATCTGCCCGGCGGGATCGTCGCGGTGGTGACCGTGGTCCTCGCGGGGGCCGTGCTGGCGGCCGTGCACCACGCCGAGGTGGTCGCCCACCGGGTCGGCGAGCCCTTCGGCTCCCTGGTCCTCGCGGTCGCCGTCACCGTCATCGAGGTGGCGCTGATCGTCACGCTGATGATCGACGGCGGGGACAAGAGCGCGACGCTCGCCAGGGACACCGTGTTCGCGGCCGTGATGATCACCTGCAACGGCATCCTCGGACTGAGTCTGCTGGTCGGCTCCCTGCGCCATGGCACGGCGGTCTTCAATTCGGAGGGCACCGGCGCGGCCCTCGCCACCGTGGCCACGCTGGCGACCCTCAGCCTCGTGCTCCCGACGTTCACCACGAGCAAGCCGGGCCCGGAGTTCTCCACCGTGCAGCTCACGTTCGCGGCGGTCTCCTCACTGATCCTCTACGCCTTGTTCGTGGCGACCCAGACGGTCCGGCATCGCGACTACTTCCTGCCGGTCGTCAAGCAGGGAGAGGCGGCCACCCCGGTGGAGGAGCACGCCCGGGCGCCCTCCACACGTACCGCCCTGATCAGCCTCGGGCTGCTGGGCGTGGCCCTGGTCGGGGTGGTCGGCCTGGCCAAGGGCGTCTCGCCCACCATCGAGTCCGGGGTGGAGGCGGCCGGGCTTCCCCACTCCGCCGTCGGTGTGATCATCGCCCTGCTGGTCCTCCTGCCGGAGACCATCGCCGCGGGGCGCGCCGCCCGCCGCAACCAGGTGCAGACCAGCATGAACCTCGCGCTCGGGTCGGCGATGGCCAGCATCGGCCTGACCATCCCCGCCGTCGCGCTGGCCTCCCTCTGGCTTCCCGGCCCGCTCGTCCTCGGTCTCGGCAACACCCACATGGTGCTGCTCGCCCTGACCGTGGTGGTGAGCGCGCTGACCGTGGTGCCCGGGCGGGCCACACCGTTGCAGGGAGGCGTGCACCTGGTGCTGCTCGCCGCCTATCTGGAGCTGGCGGTCAATCCCTGAAGCGCGAGGCCGCCGGCCCCAGCGGGGGAGGGTGACGCGCCCGGCGAACCCGTCGGCGCGGGCCGCGCCGTCTCCGGGGCTGCGGGGCCGTTCGAAGGGCCAGGTCCTCGGGCGGCCCCGCAGGAGCGCCGGGAAACGGCCGCGGAGCCCGCGCTCGCCCGTGTTCCGCGGAGTGTGGAAGACCTCCTCGGCACTGGCCGCCTCTTCCCCGCGACCTGATCCGAACGGCAGGTCCCACGGCCCGGCGGCCGACCGGCGCACCGTGATAGACCGGGGTCGAGCAGCGGTTCCGGCGAGGACCGCCCACCCTTACGGACCGGAGGAACCGTGCCCCGCAGTCTGGCCAACGCCCCGATCATGATCCTCAACGGGCCCAATCTGAACCTGCTCGGACAACGCCAGCCGGAGATCTACGGCTCCGAGACGCTCGCCGACGTCGAGAGGCTGTGCGCCGAGGCGGCCGCGGCCCACGGCGGCACGGTGGACCTGCGACAGTCCAACCACGAGGGCCGGCTGGTGGACTGGATCCACGAGGCGCGGCTGGACCACTGCGGCATCGTCATCAACCCCGGCGCCTACTCGCACACCTCCGTCGCCATCCTGGACGCACTCAACGCCTGTGACGGCCTGCCCGTGATGGAGGTGCACATCTCCAACATCCATCGCCGCGAGTCCTTCCGGCACCACTCCTACGTCTCGCTGCGCGCCGACGGGGTCGTCGCGGGATGCGGCGTGCAGGGGTACGTGTTCGCGGTGGAGCGGATCGCGGCGCTGGCCGGCCCGGGACTCGCCGAGGCGTGAGCCCCGTTCGCCGGGCGGGCGTTCCCCACCGGCCCGCCGCGGCTCACCAGCCCCGCGCGCGCCACTCCGGCAGGCTCGGGCGCTCCGCGCCCAGGGTGGTGTCGTCACCGTGGCCGGGATAGACCCAGGTCTCGTCGGGGAGCACGCCGAAAATCCTGGTCTCGATCCCCGACATCAGGGACTGGAAGTCCTCGGGGCGTGTCGTCCTCCCGGGGCCGCCCGGGAACAGGCAGTCACCGGTGAACACGTGCGGATGACCGTGCGGGTCGTCGTACACCAGGGCGATGGAGCCGGGCGTGTGCCCGACCAGATGGCGGGCGGTGAGCTCCACCCGCCCCACCCGGACGATGTCGCCGTCGTCGACCAGGACCTCGGTCGGCACCGGGATGCCCTCGGCGTCGTCCCGTCCGGCATGGGTGCGGGCCCCGGTGGCCGCCACGACCTCGGCGAGCGCCTGCCAGTGGTCGCCGTGCCGGTGGGTGGTGACGACGGAGGCGATCCCGTCGTCACCGATCGTGCCCAGCAGGGTCTTCGCGTCGTTGGCCGCGTCGATCAGCAGCTGTTCGTCGGTGGCCCGGCAACGCAGCAGATAGGCGTTGTTGTCCATGGGGCCGACCGCGACCTTGGTGATCATCAGGTCCTTGAGTTCGTGCACGTCGGCTGGGCCGCCGACCGTCACCCGACCGCTGTACGTCATGGCCGTCAGCCTATAGCGCGAACGCCCGCCGGTCGTGCCGTCCGCCCTACAGCGGGGGAAGCGACGGGAGGCCGCCGCCCTTCACCGCCAGGGCGGAGCCGTCCCGGCGGCCCGCGAGCCAGCCGAGCAGGTCGGCGGCGGTTCCCCCGACCGTGACCGGGCCGCCCGGCGCCCCGCCGCCGGTCGCCCAGGTGCGCCCGTCGTCGGAGGCCAGACCCGTCGCGGGCACGTCCGGGTGCCCGGCGAACCGCTGCGCCAGGAACGCGATCTCCCGCTCGACGAACCCGGCGGGCAGGTCCTCCAGTTCGTAGCCGATCCCGAGGTCCACATGGTGCAGCTCCACCTCGGCCCAGCGCCGGAACGGCACCCGCTCCGCCCGGTCCGTGACTCCGTTGCGCAGCCGCACCGTGCGCGACCAGTCCGCCGGGGCCGCGCCCACCGCGCGGAAACGCCCGGCACTCTCCCGCAGGTCGGCGAGGTGCACGTCCAGGGGGCGCGGCGCTCCCCGGTCGATGTCGGCGTCCCGGGCCTCGCCGGAGACGTACATGGGCCGGCCCTCGAGGACGTTCGCCAGGGCGTCGGCGTTGCGGGCGAGGTGGGCCAGCACATGCCCCCGCGTCCAGCCGGGGAGGCGTGACGACTCGGTCACAGCCGCTTCGTCCAGTGAACCGACCGCGGTGAGCAGCCGCTCCGTCGCTGTGTGCACGGAGAGCAGGTCATCAGCGTGATCCATCATGGTGCCGACCCTAGTCCCGTCACACCTTCGGGTGAAGACGGTGCACCCGGACCTGTAATCGAATACACGTGCTATATGGTCGGGTGCGGCGTCGGGCATGCTGGAGAGCCGGGGTTTGTTGACAACCCGTGAATCCGAACCGGCGTTGTCAGTGGCTCCCCCTAGTCTGAGTGGGACGGGGGCCCCGCCCCTGTCACTTCTCTCAAAAGAAAGGTGCGGACCGGCGTGGCCGACCGTCTCATCGTCCGTGGAGCGCGCGAGCACAACCTCAAGAACGTCTCGCTCGACCTCCCGCGCGACTCGCTCATCGTCTTCACGGGCCTGTCGGGGTCGGGCAAGTCCTCGCTGGCCTTCGACACCATCTTCGCCGAGGGGCAGCGGCGCTACGTCGAGTCGCTCTCCTCCTACGCCCGGCAGTTCCTCGGTCAGATGGACAAGCCGGACGTCGACTTCATCGAGGGACTCTCCCCGGCGGTCTCCATCGACCAGAAGTCGACCTCGCGCAACCCGCGCTCCACGGTCGGCACCATCACCGAGGTCTACGACTACCTGCGTCTTCTCTTCGCGCGCATCGGCAAGCCCCACTGCCCCGAGTGCTCCCGCCCGATCTCGCGCCAGTCCCCGCAGGCCATCGTCGACAGGGTGCTGGAGTTGCCGGAGGGCAGCCGCTTCCAGGTGCTCTCCCCGCTGGTGCGCGAGCGCAAGGGCGAGTTCGTCGACCTCTTCGCCGACCTCCAGACCAAGGGCTACTCCCGCGCGCGGGTGGACGGCGAGACCGTCCAGCTCTCCAACCCGCCCGTGCTGAAGAAGCAGGAGAAGCACACCATCGAGGTGGTCGTCGACCGCCTCACGGTCAAGGACGGTGCCAAGCGCCGCCTCACCGACTCCGTCGAGACCGCCCTCGGCCTGTCCGGCGGCATGGTCGTGCTCGACTTCGTCGACCTCCCCGAGGACGACCCCGAGCGCGAGCGCATGTACTCCGAGCACCTGTACTGCCCGTACGACGACCTGTCCTTCGAGGAGCTGGAGCCCCGCTCCTTCTCCTTCAACTCGCCCTTCGGCGCCTGCCCCGAGTGCACCGGCATCGGCACGCGCATGGAGGTCGATCCCGAGCTGATCGTCCCCGACCCGGACAAGAGCCTCGACGAGGGGGCCATCCACCCCTGGTCGCACGGTCAGACCAGGGACTACTTCGACCGCCTCGTCGGAGCCCTCGCGGACGCGCTGGGCTTCCGCACGGACATCCCCTTCGCGGGTCTGCCGCAGCGTGCCAGGAAGGCCCTGCTGCACGGGCACAAGACCCAGGTCGAGGTCCGCTACCGCAACCGCTACGGGCGCGAGCGCCGGTACACCACGGCCTTCGAGGGCGCCGTCCCCTTCGTCAAGCGCCGGCACAGCGAGGCCGAGAGCGACGCGAGCCGGGAGCGCTTCGAGGGCTACATGCGCGAGGTGCCCTGCCCCTCCTGCGAGGGCACCCGGCTCAAGCCGGTCGTCCTCGCCGTCACGGTCATGGGCAAGTCCATCGCCGAGGTCTCCGGCATGTCCATCAGCGACTGCGCGGACTTCCTGGGCGAACTGAGGCTCACCGACCGCGACAAGAAGATCGCCGAGCGCGTGCTCAAGGAGGTCAACGAGCGGCTGCGCTTCCTGGTCGACGTCGGCCTGGACTACCTCTCGCTGAACCGCGCGGCGGGCACGCTCTCCGGCGGCGAGGCCCAGCGCATCCGCCTGGCCACCCAGATCGGATCCGGGCTCGTCGGCGTCCTCTACGTCCTCGACGAGCCGTCCATCGGTCTGCACCAGCGCGACAACCACCGGCTGATCGAGACCCTGGTCCGGCTGCGCGACATGGGCAACACGCTCATCGTCGTCGAGCACGACGAGGACACCATCAAGGTCGCCGACTGGATCGTCGACATCGGCCCCGGCGCCGGCGAACACGGCGGCAAGGTCGTGCACAGCGGCTCCCTGAAGGAACTGCTCGCCAACACCGAGTCGCAGACCGGCCAGTACCTGTCCGGCGCGAAGTCCATCCCGCTGCCCGACCTCCGCCGCCCGCACGACCCCGCGCGCCGGCTCACGGTGCACGGCGCCCGCGAGAACAACCTCCAGGACATCGACGTGTCCTTCCCGCTGGGGGTGTTCACCGCGGTCACCGGCGTGTCCGGGTCCGGCAAGTCCACGCTGGTCAACGACATCCTGTACACCCACCTCGCCCGCGAGCTGAACGGCGCCCGCAGCGTGCCGGGCCGGCACACCCGCGTGGACGGCGACGACCTCGTCGACAAGGTCGTCCACGTCGACCAGTCGCCCATCGGCCGCACCCCGCGCTCCAACCCGGCGACGTACACCGGTGTCTTCGACCACGTCCGCAAGCTGTTCGCCGAGACCACCGAGGCCAAGGTCCGCGGCTACATGCCGGGCCGGTTCTCCTTCAACGTCAAGGGCGGCCGCTGCGAGAACTGCGCGGGCGACGGCACCATCAAGATCGAGATGAACTTCCTCCCGGACGTGTACGTGCCGTGCGAGGTCTGCCACGGCGCCCGCTACAACCGGGAGACCCTGGAGGTCCACTACAAGGGCAAGTCCATCGCCGACGTGCTGAACATGCCGATCGAGGAGGCCATGAACTTCTTCGAGGCGGTCCCGGCGATCTCCCGCCACCTCAGGACGCTCAACGACGTCGGCCTCGGCTACGTCAGGCTCGGTCAGTCCGCGACCACCCTGTCCGGTGGCGAGGCACAGCGGGTGAAGCTCGCCAGCGAGCTGCAGAAGCGCTCCACCGGCCGCACGGTCTACGTCCTGGACGAGCCCACCACCGGTCTGCACTTCGAGGACATCAGCAAGCTGCTGACGGTGCTGTCGGGCCTGGTCGACAAGGGCAACACGGTCATCGTCATCGAGCACAACCTCGACGTGATCAAGACCGCCGACTGGGTCGTCGACATGGGTCCCGAGGGCGGTTCCGGCGGCGGCCTGGTCGTCGCGGAGGGCACGCCGGAGCAGGTCGCGAGCGTGCCGGCCAGCCACACCGGCAAGTTCCTGCAGGAGGTCCTGGGGGCGGAGCGGATCAGCGACGCCTCCCAGGTGCGGGCCCCGCGGAAGGCGGTGGCGAAGAAGACGGTCGCCGCCAGGGCCGGCACCAGGAAGACGGCCACCACGGCGGTCGACGGCACGGCCGCCAAGAGGACGGCCACCAAGGCCGCCGCGAAGAAGCCGACGCGGACGACCAGGGCCTGACCGGCCCACACCGGCACGCGCCGTGCCGCACGGGGGATCCGACCCTCGCGCGGCACGGCGCGTGTGCGTCAGGCGGGCTCCGCCTCCAGCTCGTGGGCGTACGGCGGTTCCGCGCCCGCGCGTGAGCAGGTGATCGCGGCCGCGCGTGCCGCCAGCCCGAGCAGGCCCTCCCAGCCCTCCGCGCCCAGCGCGGCCACGCCCTCGTCACTGAGCGCGTCCCGGGCCGCGAGGCCGTGCAGCAGCGCCGCGTTGACGGTGTCACCGGCGCCGATGGTGTCCACCACCTCGACCCGCTCACCCGGTACGGCGTACTCACCGCCCTCGCGCGTGAACACGGTCAGCCCGTCACCGCCCCGGGTGACCACCACGGCCGCCGGGCCGGACGCCAGCCACTCCCGCGGGGAACCGCCGAGCCACTCGGCGTCCTCCGCGGACAGCTTCAGCAGCGACACCGACGGCAGCCAGCTCTTGAACCGGGCCCGGTAGGCGTCGGGATCGGGAATCAGGCCCGGCCGGACATTGGGGTCCAGCGCCGTGAACACGCCTTGCGCGCAAGCGGTGCGCATCAGCTCCTCGTACGCGCTCGCGCCCGGCTCCAGCACGAGCGAGCAGGTCCCGAAGGACACCGCGCGGGTGCCGTCCGGCAGCGCGTCGGGGGCCGTGAACAGCCGGTCCGCGGTCCCCTCCACGTAGAAGGAGTACGCCGCCGAACCGTCCGTGCCGACCGTGGCGACGGCGAGCGTCGTCGGTTCGTCGCCGCGCTGCACCGACGACACGTCCACCCCGGTCTCCCGCAGCCGGTCCAGCAGCGCCTCACCGAAGGCGTCCCGGGACACCCGGGAGCAGAAGGCGGCGGGGGAACCGAGGCGGCCCAGAGCCACCGCGGTGTTGAAGGGGCCTCCGCCGAGCGCCGGCGTCAGCGCCGCGAGGGCGCCCGCGCCCTGCGGTACCAGGTCGATCAGTGCCTCACCGGCTACGACGATCACGAGGGTTTCCTTTCCTGGGGGGGCTCGGGCCGCTCCGGTCCGTCCGGGCAGCCGCAGGAACTGCGGTGCACGAAGGCACACGGCAGCCGTTCGGTCCGCGCGGGCCGGTCCGGGTCGGCGAGGCGGTCCAGCAGGATGTGCACGGCCCGGGCGCCGATGTCCCGGCTGGGCTGGGCGATCGCCGTGAGGCGGGGTGAGAAGAGGTCCGCCCAGGCGAAGTCGTCGAAACAGCACAACGCGATGTCCCCGGGCACGGACAGGCCGTGTGCCCGCAGGGCCCGCAGCGCACCGATCGTCATGGTGTTGTTGGCGGTGACCAGCGCGGTGGGGCGGGAACCGAGGGACAGCAGGCCGGCGGTGGCCCGTTCGGCGCCGGCCGACGCGGAGTCGCCGTGCGCCAGGAGCCGTTCGTCGTACGGCAGTCCGGCGGCCGCGAGACCGTGCCGGTACCCGGTGATCCGCTCGGCGGTGGTGCTGAGCCCCGGCAGTCCCGCGACCAGCGCGATACGGCGGTGGCCGAGGCCCGCGAGATGGGTGACCAGCCGGGCCGTCGGTTCCGCGCTCTCGGCACAGACCTGGTCGAAGCGCGCACCGTCGCCGCTCCCGGGCGCGTCGACCAGCCGGTCCAGGAACACGGCCGGCACCTGATGGCGCCCGAGGTAGGCGAGCAGCTCGCGCGGCCGCGCGGAGGGCGCGACGATCATGCCCTCCACACGGCGCTCGTGCAGCAGCTGGACGACCTTGCGCTCGTGCTCGGGGTCGTCGTGCGGATCGGCGATGAGCAGGCTGTAACCGTGGTCGAGGGCCGCGGCCTCGACGCCCTGGAGGATCTCCGTGAAGTACGGGTTGCTGATCGCCGACACCGCCAGCCCGATCGACCGCGTCCGGGACGTCACCAGGGAACGGGCCAGGGTGTTCGGCGTGTAGCCGAGCTCCTCCACGGCGTCCAGGACCGCCTGGCGGGTGTGGGGCAGCACCGGCCGGGTGTCGTTCAGCACGTGGGAGACGGTCGCGACCGAGACACCGGCGCGGCGCGCCACGTCCGCCATGGTCGCCATCGCGTGCTCTCCTCGGTGCCGGGCGTTCGTCTTCCGGGTGAGGACGGTATCCCATCCGACGGCCTCCGTAAACGTTTGCGCAAGCGTTTACGCATACGTTTACGCATACATTCACGCACATGTTCACGCACGCGCTTGCGCAGGCGTTCGCCCAGGCGCTCGCGCATGCGGCGGCGTACACGCTCGCGTCGGCGTCCGCCCCGCCGCCCCACGCCGCCCCGCCGACGGTCACCCCGGTATCGTCCCCGACGTCCGCCCGTGCACGTCCGTCCGACCAGTGGAGCCCGTATGCCCGCCCGACCCGCCGCGAGCCGCCGTACCGTCCTGCGGGGCGCGGCCCTCGCTCCCGTCGCCGGACTGGGGCTCACCGCGTGCCGAGGCGCCGGGGACGACGGGTCCGCCCCGCTGACCGGACCCGTCGAGCTCGGCCCCGAGAACGAGGTCGCCAAGGGCGGCGCGAAGCTGTACCGGGAGTCCGAGGTCGTGGTCAGCCGGAGCGAGGACGGCGCCCTCAAGGCGTACAGCTCCCTCTGCACGCACGCGGGGTGCCCCATCAACAAGCTGGAGGGGACGACACTGATCTGCCCCTGCCACGGCAGCGAGTTCGACGCCACCACCGGCAAGGTGCTGCGCGAGCCCGCCGTGGCCCCCCTGAAGGCGCTGACCGTCGAGGTGGAGAACGGCACGATGGTCGCCGGCCGGCAGACCTGACCGGATCGCTACTCCCAGTCCCAGGCGATCCCCACGTACCCCGACCGTACGCGCGGCTCCACCAGGTGCACCGAGCGGTGCCGGCCGCTGAGCGCCAGTTCCTGGTGGCCGCCGCGCGGCGCCGCCGCCGAATGCTGGGTGAAGCGGTGACAGCGCGAGGGGAGCACTCCGGGGTCGAAGCACACCTGGAGCACGTACTGGCCCCCGGGGGAGTGTGCGCCGCGCACGTACTCGCGCGAGTTTCCGGCCGTGCCGTCCTCGACGGCGTACCGGAAGAGGAAGGTGTCGCCGGCGCGCAGGCGGGTGTCGAAGAGCAGCTCGGCCGCGAGCACGCCCGTGTCGTGGTGCCGGCGTATGCGCCCGGTCCGGCAGTTCTCCAGGGCGTGCACGGCCATCCGCTCCGGCACGGAACCCGGGTCGCCGTGGTGGACGGCCACATAGCGGTCGACACCGTCCCGGTGCGCGCGCACGATGTGGTGCGCCTCGCGCTCCGCCAGCTCACGGCGCGCCCCGATCCGCACCCGCTCGTGGTGTCCCAGGGTGTGCAGCCCGCCGTCCCGCGGTGTTCCGAACTCGGCCAGCAGCCGTTCCAGCACACCCGAGGCCTCCACCAGGGAGCGGTAGGACCGGCCCGCGGACCGGTGGTCCGCCGTGCGCTCGCCCGTCTCGGCGAGCAGCCGGATCAGTGACTCCTCCGGCAGCCGGAGGATCTCCTCCAGCGCCCGTACGGCGCGCAGCGACTCCGGGCGCTGCGGGCGGCGGGCGCCCTGCTGCCAGTAACTCAGGCTGGTGACGCCGACCTTTACGCCGTGGCGCGACAGATGGTGCTGCACCCGCTGAAGCGGCAGTCCCCGCGCGGCGATCGCGGCGCGCAGCGCGACGTGGAACGGGCCGCCGCGCAGGACCGAGTCCAGTTCCGCGGTGGCGAGGTCCGCGTGCTGTGTGGCGTACGGCATGCAGGGGCCCTTTCTGTGTCCACAACGGCCGGCCGGACCGTTCCGCGCGGGTCACCCCGGACCGCTCCCGCCGGCGCGGCGGAGCCCTCGGGCCCCTGCGTCGTTCCCCAGGGCCCGGAGTTCCCCCGCATTGAAGCGTGTTGACCAAGCCCCGACAACACCTGAAGCCCGACAGCGGTACACACCCGCGGGGCCGTACCGGCCACAGGGCCGGTACGGCCCCGCGGCCCGTACCGTGATTCGGTTGTCGTCCGGAGCGCCCCGAGACCCGGAAAGGCCCCGTAAGAGATCCGGACCCGGGAGGTCCTAGCGGCCGCCCGCCCTGTCCTGCTCCCGCAGCCGCAGGCGCTTGGCGCGCACGATGTCGGGGTCGCGTGGGTCGAGGGGCTCGATGAGCGCGGACGTCTCGTCCGCGTACCGGCGGGCCCGGGCCGGTCGTCGTGGTTTCTCGATCCGTGTCTGTCGCATCCGACCAGCCCTCCGACTCGTGACCGTCCTCATGACCGTCCGCCGCGCGCCCGAAGGACGGACCCCCCACCTTCCCGCTTCCCACCCCCCGTAACCCATCCGGGCCCCACGGGTCCTCCCTCGTCCACAGGCCCACCGCGGTGTCGGTCCCCGCCAGTAGGGTGTGAGACATGGCCGACCCCTCCAGCTACCGCCCCAAACCGGGTGAGATCCCCGACTCGCCGGGGGTCTACCGGTTCCGCGACGAGCACCGCCGGGTGATCTACGTCGGAAAGGCGAAGAGCCTGCGCCAGCGCCTGGCGAACTACTTCCAGGACCTGACCGGACTGCACCCGCGCACCCGCTCCATGGTCACCACGGCCGCGTCCGTGGAGTGGACGGTGGTGTCCACGGAGGTGGAGGCGCTCCAGCTGGAGTACTCCTGGATCAAGGAGTACGACCCCCGGTTCAACGTCAAGTACCGCGACGACAAGAGCTACCCCTACCTCGCGGTGACGATGAACGAGGAGTACCCGCGCGTGCAGGTGATGCGCGGCCACAAGAAGAAGGGCGTCCGCTACTTCGGCCCGTACGCGCACGCCTGGGCGATCCGCGACACCGTGGACCTGCTGCTGCGCGTCTTCCCGGTGCGCACCTGCTCGGCCGGCGTGTTCAGGAACGCCGCCCGCACCGGCCGCCCCTGTCTGCTCGGCTACATCGGCAAGTGCTCGGCGCCCTGCGTGGACCGCGTCTCCGCCGAGGATCACCGCGAACTGGCGGAGGACTTCTCCGACTTCATGGCCGGCCGCACGGGCACCTACCTGCGCCGGCTGGAGAAGCAGATGGCGCAGGCGGCCGAGGAGATGGAGTACGAGCGGGCCGCCCGCCTGCGCGACGACATCGGTGCCCTGAAGAAGGCCATGGAGAAGAACGCGGTCGTGCTCGCCGACGCCACCGACGCCGACCTGATCGCGGTCGCCGAGGACGAGCTGGAGGCGGCAGTCCAGATCTTCCACGTCCGCGGCGGACGCGTGCGCGGCCAGCGCGGCTGGGTCACCGACAAGGTCGAGGAGATCACCACCGGCGCCCTCGTCGAGCACGCACTGCAGCAGCTCTACGGGGAGGAGACCGGCGACGCCGTCCCCCGTGAGGTCCTGGTCCCCGCCCTGCCCGACCCGGTGGAGCCGGTCCAGCAATGGCTCACCGAGCGGCGCGGCTCGGGCGTCTCCCTGCGGATCCCGCAGCGCGGCGACAAGAAGGCCCTGATGGAGACCGTGGCGCGCAACGCCCAGCAGGCGCTGGTGCTGCACAAGACCAAGCGCGCCTCCGACCTCACCACGCGCTCGCGCGCGCTGGAGGAGATCAGCGACGCCCTGGGGCTGGACAGCGCCCCGCTCAGGATCGAGTGCTACGACATCTCGCACCTCCAGGGCGACGACGTGGTGGCCTCCATGGTGGTCTTCGAGGACGGGCTGGCCCGCAAGAGCGAGTACCGCCGCTTCCAGATCAGAGGCTTCGCCGGCCAGGACGACGTCCGCTCCATGCACGAGGTGATCACCCGCCGGTTCCGGCGCTATCTGGCGGAGAAGGAACGGACGGGGGAGTGGACCGACGGTGAGGCCCCCGGCGCCGGGGAACCCCCCGGGAGCCTCGCCGAACCGCCCGCGACCACCCTCACCGAGGACGACGGCCGCCCCAGGCGTTTCGCCTACCCGCCGCAGCTCGTCGTGGTGGACGGCGGCGCCCCGCAGGTCGCGGCGGCCCGGCGGGCGCTGGACGAGCTCGGCATCGACGACATCGCGGTGTGCGGTCTCGCCAAGCGGCTGGAGGAGGTCTGGCTGCCCGGTGACGACGACCCGGTGGTGCTGCCCCGCACGAGTGAGGGCCTCTACCTGCTCCAGCGGGTCCGTGACGAGGCCCACCGCTTCGCGATCGCCTACCAGCGCGTCAAGCGCGCCAAGCGCTTCCGCGCCAGTCCCCTGGACGACGTGCCCGGGCTCGGCGAGACCCGCAAGCAGGCGTTGGTCAAGCACTTCGGGTCGGTGAGGAAACTGCGATCGGCGACAATCGAACAGATCTGCGAGGTTCAGGGCATAGGCCGCAAGACGGCCGAGACGATCGCCGCGGCCCTCGCCCGGGCGGCACCCGCCGCCCCGGCCGTGAACACGGCGACGGGCGAGATCATGGATGACACGGAAGAACCCGGGGACACCACGGGTTCTCCGGGGGAGCCCGTGTCCACGGGCGCCCCGGACGAACGACGGGGGCAGGAGCGATGACCGAGCACGAGACAGGGCCCATGGCCGAGCGGGAACCGGCGCGGCAGGGGACCGGCGACGACACCACCGGGCCCGGCGCCCACCAGGACGACGGAGCGCAGGTGAAGGCCGGCACGGAAAACGCCGGGGTGCCCGAGGCGGCCATCCCCGAGCTGGTGATCATCTCCGGCATGTCCGGGGCCGGCCGCTCGACGGCCGCGAAGTGCCTGGAGGACCTCGGCTGGTTCGTCGTGGACAACCTGCCGCCCGCGCTGATCCCCACCATGGTGGAGCTCGGCGCCCGCTCCCAGGGCAACGTGGCGCGGATCGCCGTCGTCGTCGACGTGCGCGGCCGGCGCTTCTTCGACAACCTCCGCGAGTCCCTCGCCGACCTCGACGCGCGGGGCGTCACCCGGCGGACCGCCTTCCTGGAGTCCTCCGACGAGGCCCTGGTGCGCCGCTTCGAGTCCGTGCGCCGCCCGCACCCCCTCCAGGGCGACGGCCGCATCGTCGACGGCATCGCCGCCGAGCGGGAACTGCTGCGCGAGCTGCGCGGCGACGCCGACCTGGTGATCGACACCTCCAGCCTCAACGTGCACGAGCTGCGCGCCAAGATGGACGCCCAGTTCGCCGGCGAGGAGGAGCCCGAGCTGCGGGCCACCGTCATGTCCTTCGGCTTCAAGTACGGCCTCCCGGTCGACGCCGACCTGGTCGTGGACATGCGGTTCCTGCCCAACCCGCACTGGGTCCCCGAGCTGCGCCCGTACACCGGCCTCAACGAGGAGGTGGCGTCGTACATCTTCAACCAGCCCGGTGCCAAGGAGTTCCTCGACCGGTACGCGGAGCTGCTGCGCCTCGTCGCCGCGGGCTACCGCCGTGAGGGCAAGCGCTATGTGACCATCGCGGTCGGCTGCACCGGCGGCAAGCACCGCTCGGTCGCCATGTCGGAGAAGCTCGCCGCCAGGCTGGTCGCCGAGGGCGTGGAGACGGTGGTCGTCCACCGGGACATGGGACGGGAATGACAGCACGTAGTCCGCGGCTGAACCGGCTGCGCAGAGCGGTTCCCGAGGGGCGCGCCGGCCGTCCGGCCGGGCTCCGCGGCGCGCGGCCGCGCCGCAGGGGTGCCCAGCCCAAGGTGGTCGCCCTCGGCGGCGGCATGGGCCTGTCCGCCTCGCTCGCCGCCCTGCGGCGCATCACCGGGGACCTCACCGCCGTCGTCACCGTGGCCGACGACGGAGGCTCCAGCGGGCGCCTGCGGGACGAGCTGGGGGTGCTGCCGCCCGGCGACCTGCGCAAGGCGCTGGCCGCGCTGTGCGGCGACGACGACTGGGGCCAGACCTGGGCCAGGGTCATCCAGCACCGTTTCCAGTCCCGGGGCGAGCTGCACGAGCACGCGGTCGGCAATCTGCTGATCGTCGCGCTGTGGGAGCAGCTCGGCGACCACGTCCAGGCGCTGGACCTGGTCGGCCGGCTGCTGGGCGCGCAGGGGCGGGTGCTGCCCATGTCCGCCGTTCCACTGGAGCTCCAGGCCCTGGTCAGGGGCCACGACCCGGAGCGGCCCGAGGAGGTCGGCACGGTCCGCGGACAGGCCACCGTCGCCCTCACCCCCGGCGAGGTGCAGTCCGTGCACCTGGTGCCGAACGACCCGCCGGCCGTCCCCGAGGCGGTGGCGGCGGTCCTCGACGCGGACTGGGTGGTGCTCGGCCCGGGATCCTGGTTCTCCTCGGTGATCCCGCACCTGCTCGTGCCGGAACTGCTGGACGCCCTCATCGGGACGAAGGCGCGCCGGGTACTCTCGCTGAACCTCGCCCCGCAGCCAGGAGAAACCGAGGGCTTCTCCCCGCAGCGTCATTTGGAGGTTTTGGGACGACACGCCCCTAAACTCGCCCTGGACGTGGTGCTGGCCGACGAGGCCGCCGTGCCCGACCGCGACTCCCTCACCGATGCCGCCCAGCGGTTCGGCGCCGCGGTCGAGCTGGCCCCGGTGGCCCGGCCCGACGGAAGCCCCCGGCACGACCCGGAACTGTTGGCCGCCGCGTACGACCGTATTTTTCGGATGCATGGAAGGATCGGCCCATGGCGATGACGGCAGCGGTGAAGGACGAGATCTCCCGGCTTCCCGTCACCCGGACCTGCTGCAGAAAGGCGGAGGTCTCCGCCGTCCTGCGGTTCGCCGGCGGCCTCCACCTGGTGAGCGGGCGCATCGTGATCGAGGCGGAGCTGGACACCGCGATGGCGGCCCGCCGCCTCAAGCGGGACATCCTGGAGATCTTCGGCCACAGCTCCGAGCTGATCGTGATGGCTCCGGGCGGACTGCGCCGCGGCTCGCGCTACGTCGTCCGGGTGGTCGCGGGCGGCGACCAGCTGGCCCGGCAGACCGGCCTGGTGGACGGCCGGGGCCGCCCCATCCGCGGCCTGCCCCCGCAGGTGGTCTCGGGGGCCACCTGCGACGCCGAGGCGGCCTGGCGCGGGGCCTTCCTGGCGCACGGCTCCCTCACCGAGCCCGGCCGGTCCTCCTCCCTGGAGGTGACCTGCCCCGGTCCCGAGGCCGCGCTCGCCCTGGTCGGTGCCGCCCGCCGGCTGTCGATCGGGGCGAAGGCGCGTGAGGTACGGGGCGTGGACCGGGTCGTGGTCCGTGACGGCGACGCCATCGGCGCGCTGCTCACCCGGCTCGGCGCGCACGAGTCGGTGCTCGCGTGGGAGGAGCGCCGGATGCGCCGGGAGGTCCGCGCCACGGCGAACCGGCTGGCCAACTTCGACGACGCCAACCTGCGCCGCTCCGCCCGCGCGGCCGTCGCCGCCGGTGCCCGGGTCCAGCGCGCCCTGGAGATCCTCGGCGACGACGTTCCCGAGCACCTCGCCGCGGCCGGCCGGCTGCGCATGGAACACAAGCAGGCCTCCCTGGAGGAACTGGGCGCGCTCGCCGACCCGCCGCTCACCAAGGACGCCGTGGCCGGCCGTATCCGCCGGCTGCTGGCCATGGCCGACAAGCGCGCCGCCGACCTCGGCGTCCCGGGTACGGAGGCCAACATCGGCGAGGAGCTGGCCGACAACCTCGTCGGCTGACCGGCTGTCAGGAGACCGCCCGCGGGCAGTCCGGCCGTCCTGAAGGACCGCACCCGCACCGGAGCGCTGTTCCGGACCTGCGGAGCGGTCACCACCGGCGACACCGTGCTGCTGGGCTTCGGCCCGGAGCACCTGCCCTCCGCGGCCGACCGGGCCGCGCTGCCGAGGAAGACCCTGACCGTCCTCGACGGGTGACACCGCACGTCAACGGAGGGCGACGGACCGTAACCGGATGAGGTGAAAGAAGTCCGTCGGCCGGGGCGGCCCGCGCCCTACTGGCGGGTACAGGCCGCCCTGTCGGGTACCGGGCACGTCGATGTCACGGCCGCGGCCCCGGAGAGGTAGGGTCGGCAGTGGTCGGGGACATCCCAAATACAGCTCGCCGGCACAGAGCCGGCGCACCAACGAGGAGATCGGTTCGTGACGATCCGCGTAGGCATCAACGGGTTTGGCCGCATCGGTCGCAACTACTTCCGCGCATTGCTGGAACAGGGCGCCGACATCGAGATCGTGGCCGTCAACGACCTGGGTGACACGGCGACGACTGCGCACCTGCTGAAGTACGACACCATTCTGGGCCGCCTCAAGCAGGAGGTCACCCACACCGCCGACACGATCACCGTCGACGGCAAGACGATCAAGGTGCTCTCGGAGCGCAACCCCGCCGACATCCCGTGGGGCGACCTGGGCGTCGACATCGTCATCGAGTCGACCGGCATCTTCACCACCAAGGAAGACGCCGGGAAGCACATCACCGGCGGCGCCAAGAAGGTCATCATCTCCGCCCCGGCGAAGAACGAAGACGTCACCATCGTCATGGGCGTCAACCACGACCAGTACGACGCGGCGAACCACCACGTCATCTCCAACGCCTCCTGCACCACCAACTGCGTGGCGCCGATGGCGAAGGTGCTCGACGAGAACTTCGGCATCGTCAAGGGCCTGATGACGACGGTGCACGCGTACACGAACGACCAGCGCATCCTCGACTTCCCGCACAAGGACCTGCGCCGCGCCCGTGCCGCCGCCGAGAACATCATCCCGACCACCACCGGTGCCGCCAAGGCCACCGCCCTGGTGCTGCCGCAGCTCAAGGGCAAGCTGGACGGCATGGCCATGCGCGTCCCGGTCCCGACCGGCTCGGTCACCGACCTGGTCGTCGAGCTCTCCCGCGAGGTCACCAAGGAAGAGGTCAACGCCGCCTTCCAGAAGGCCGCCGAGGGCGAGCTCAAGGGCTACCTCGAGTACACCGAGGACGAGATCGTCTCCTCCGACATCGTCAACGCCCCGGCGTCCTGCACCTTCGACTCCTCCCTGACCATGGTCCAGGAGGGCAAGAGCGTGAAGGTCATCGGCTGGTACGACAACGAGTGGGGCTACAGCAACCGCCTCGTCGACCTCACGGTCTTCGTGGGCAACCAGCTCTGATCGTGGAGCAGGCAGCCTGATGCGAGTGCAGGGCTCGGCCGGTGCGGCAACGCGCTGTCCGAGCCCTGACGCACGTATCGGAACAGTCGCCCTCTTTCGATCACGAGTGATCACGAGCGAACACGAGCTCTAGCCAGGGAGCCCCCTCATGAAGACGATCGACGAACTCCTCTCCGAAGGCGTGGCGGGCAAGCGGGTCTTCGTCCGCGCCGACCTCAACGTGCCGCTGAGCGGCGCCACCATCACCGACGACGGCCGTATCCGCGCCGTGCTGCCCACGGTCAGGGCTCTCTCCGAGGCGGGCGCCCGCGTCGTCGTGGCCTCGCACCTGGGCCGCCCCAAGGGCGCCCCGGACCCCGCCTTCTCGCTCGCCCCCGCGGCCGCCCGCCTGGGCGAACTCCTGGCCGCCGACGTGGCGTTCGCGACCGACACGGTCGGCGAGTCCGCCGGCTCCACCGTGGCCGGCCTCGCCGACGGGCAGGTCGCGGTCATCGAGAACCTGCGCTTCAACGCCGGCGAGACCAGCAAGGACGACGCCGAGCGCGGCGAGTTCGCCGACCGCCTCGCCGCCCTCGCCGACGTGTACGTGGGCGACGGCTTCGGCGCGGTGCACCGCGGCCACGCCTCGGTCCTCGACCTCCCCGCCCGCCTGCCGCACTACGCCGGACACCTCATCGCCACCGAGGTCGGCGTCCTGAGGAAGCTCACCGACGACGTCAAGCGGCCCTACGTCGTCGTTCTCGGCGGCGCCAAGGTCTCCGACAAGCTCGCCGTCATCGACCGGCTGCTCGGCAAGGCCGACCGCCTGCTCATCGGCGGCGGCATGGCGTACACCTTCCTCAAGGCCAAGGGCTACGAGGTCGGCAGGTCCCTGCTGCAGGAGGACCAGATCCCGGCGGTCCAGGAGTACCTGGAGCGTGCCGAGAAGAACGGGGTCGAGCTGGTGCTGCCGGTCGACGCGCTGGTCTCCGGGGAGTTCCCCGACCTGAAGGCCGGGGCCGCCACCCACCCCACCACCGTCGCCGCGGACGCCATCCCGGCCGATCGGTTGGGCCTGGACATCGGTCCGGAGTCCCGCAAGCTGTACGCCTCGAAGCTCGCCGACGCCGCCACCGTCTTCTGGAACGGCCCCATGGGCGTCTTCGAGCACCCCGACTACGCCGAGGGCACCAAGGTGGTCGCCCAGGCCCTCATCGACTCCCCGGGCTTCACCGTGGTCGGCGGCGGCGACTCCGCCGCGGCCGTCCGTACCCTGGGCTTCGACGAGCAGGCATTCGGCCACATCTCGACCGGCGGCGGCGCCTCCCTCGAATACCTCGAGGGCAAGACGCTCCCCGGCCTCGCCGCACTGGAGGACTGACCTCAATGACCACCCGCACGCCGCTGATGGCGGGCAACTGGAAGATGAACCTCAACCACCTCGAGGCCATCGCCCACGTCCAGAAGCTCGCCTTCGCCCTCGCCGACAAGGACTACGAGGCCGTCGAGGTCGCCGTCCTGCCGCCCTTCACCGACCTGCGCTCCGTACAGACCCTGGTCGACGGCGACAAGCTGCGGATCGTGTACGGCGCCCAGGACATCTCCGCGCACGACGGCGGTGCCTACACCGGCGAGATCTCCGGCCCCATGCTGGCCAAGCTGAAGTGCACCTACGTCGCGATCGGCCACTCCGAGCGCAGGCAGTACCACGCCGAGACCGACGCACTGGTGAACGCCAAGGTGAAGGCCGCCTACAAGCACGGCATCACCCCCATCCTGTGCGTCGGCGAGGAGCTGGAGGTCCGCGAGGCGGGCAACCACGTCGCCCACACCCTCGCCCAGGTCGAGGGCGGTCTGAAGGACCTCCCGGCCGAGCAGGCCGAGACGGTCGTCATCGCCTACGAGCCCGTGTGGGCCATCGGCACCGGCAAGGTCTGCGGCGCCGAGGACGCCCAGGAGGTCTGCGCCGCCATCCGCGGCAAGATCGCCGAGCTGTACACGCAGGAGCTGGCCGACAAGGTCCGCATCCAGTACGGCGGCTCCGTCAAGTCCGGCAACGTCGCCGAGATCATGGCGCAGGCCGACATCGACGGCGCCCTGGTCGGCGGCGCGTCGCTGGACGCCGACGAGTTCGTCAAGATCGTTCGTTTCCGCGACCAGTGAGTATGCGGTAACGGCGATTCGTCGTACCCTTGCGGGGTCCAGCAGCGTGCTGGGCCCCGCGTCGTCCATCCGCATCCGAGGAAGTTGGTCCAGCCGTGGTTCTGGGGTTCTCCATCGCCCTGATCGTCTTCAGCCTGCTGCTGATGCTGCTGGTGCTGATGCACAAGGGGAAGGGCGGCGGCCTCTCCGACATGTTCGGTGGTGGCATGCAGTCCTCCGTCGGCGGCTCCTCGGTCGCCGAGCGCAACCTCGACCGGATCACCGTCGTGGTCGGTCTGCTCTGGTTCGCGTGCATCGTCACGCTCGGCATCATGATGAAGGTGAACAACTGACCGAGGGTGCGATCCGCCCTCGTTCCCCCGCAATCCGCACGTAAGGCCCCATGTTCGGTACGCGCAGCTGAGCGCGGCCTATCATGGGGCTTGCGTCTGGCTGCGGAGGAGGTAACTCCCATCACTGGACGCGCGTTGGGCCTTACGTAGACTGAGGCGCTCGCGGCGAAGCGGAACGCCGACTCGCTTCGCGGCACCATCACGCAGGGAGTTACGACCGTGGCAAGTGGCAACGCGATCCGGGGGAGCCGGGTCGGGGCGGGGCCGATGGGCGAGGCCGAGCGCGGCGAGTCCGCGCCGCGGCTGCGCATCTCCTTCTGGTGCTCCAACGGGCACGAGACACAGCCGAGCTTCGCAAGCGACGCGCAGGTGCCCGATACCTGGGACTGCCCCCGCTGCGGCTTTCCGGCCGGACAGGACCGCGACAACCCCCCGGACCCACCGCGCACCGAGCCCTACAAGACGCACCTCGCCTATGTGCGGGAGCGGCGCAGCGACGCGGACGGCGAGGCGATCCTCGCCGAGGCGCTCGCCAAGCTGAGGGGCGAGATCTAGTCCGGTCCGCTTCGGACTCCGTCGGTCTTCTTCTTCCTTCGTGTTCACCGCTGATCAATTAGGTTGGGCTCAGCGGGACACCCAGAGAAGAAGGCGGAAGTCCGAGATGAACGCAGAGGGCCGTACCAGGCTCAACCAGACGCCCGAGTGGGCCGCACTGGCCAAGCACCGTGAGGAGCTCGGCGAGGTGCGGCTGCGCGAGCTGTTCGCCGCCGATCCCGGCCGCGGTACCGCGTACACCCTCCGGGTCGGCGACCTGTACGTCGACTACTCCAAGCACCTGGTCACCGACGAGACCCTGCGGCTGCTGCGGGACCTGGCCGC